>NZ_JAUYWJ010000017.1:112171-212283 GCF_032656585.1 Streptomyces herbicida | reverse complement strand
GAGACCTCCGGTGTCTGCCACTTCGCCTACGACGACGAGGAGACCTGCATCCACGAGGTGCGCTACCTCCTCTCGCTCCTCCCGCAGAACAACCGCGAGAACCCGCCGCGGGTGGAGTGCTCCGACGAGGCCGACCGGCGCAGCGACGTCCTGCTTGACCTGGTGCCGGCGGACGGCAACCGGCCCTACGACATGGCCAAGGTGATCGAGGAGATCGTCGACGACGGCGAGTACCTCGAGGTGCACGAGCGCTGGGCGCGCAACATCATCTGCGCGCTGGCCCGGCTCGACGGCCAGGTCGTCGGCATCATCGCCAACCAGCCCCAGGTGCTGGCAGGCGTCCTGGACATCGAGGCGAGCGAAAAAGCTGCGCGCTTTGTCCAGATGTGTGACGCTTTCAATATCCCGATCGTGACGTTCCTGGACGTTCCGGGGTTCCTCCCCGGTGTCGACCAGGAGCACGGCGGGATCATTCGGCACGGCGCGAAGCTGCTGTACGCGTACTGCAACGCGACGGTGCCGAGGATCTCGCTGATCCTGCGCAAGGCGTACGGCGGTGCCTACATCGTCATGGACAGCCAGTCCATCGGTGCCGACCTGACGTATGCCTGGCCGACCAACGAGATCGCCGTCATGGGCGCGGAAGGCGCGGCCAACGTCATCTTCCGGCGGCAGATCGCCGAGGCCGAGGACCCCGAGGCGATGCGCCAGAAGATGGTCAAGGAGTACAAGGCCGAGCTCATGCACCCGTACTACGCGGCGGAGCGCGGTCTGGTCGACGACGTCATCGACCCGGCCGAGACCCGCGAGGTGCTCATCAAGTCACTGGCGATGCTGCACACCAAGCACGCCGATCTGCCGTCGCGCAAGCACGGCAACCCCCCGCAGTAACCCGGCGGATCCTCTGCGGTACTCCCGCAGAAACCTCTCTCACGGAGACTGACACTTATGAACACCCCTGACATCCGCGTCGAGAAGGGCCACGCCGAGCCCGAGGAAGTCGCCGCCATCACGGCCGTCCTCCTGGCCCGCGCAGCCGCTCAGCCGGCCGACTCCACCGCCCAGACCCACCGTGGCCGCGCCAAGGCCGGCTGGCGCCGACTGGAGCGCGAGCCCGGCTTCCGCGCCCCGCACAGCTGGCACGCCTAGACCGCGCCGCACAGCAGTACACACAAGGGCCCCTCCCGGCTGGGAGGGGCCCTTCTCGTGCGCATGCGCACGAGATGTGTCCATGGCCATGCGTAAGGGGGCGTCCTCCTGAGAGGGCGCCCCCTTACGCATCCGGGCTCTGCTAGCGGAGGCGGGCCATCAGGGCGTGCTCCACGAGAGTGATGAGCGCCGACTTGGCGTCCGCACGGTGGCGGGCGTCCGTCGTGATGATCGGCGTGTCGGGGCCGATCTGCAGGGCCTCGCGGACCTCGTCGGGGTTGTACGGCTGGTTGCCGTCGAAGCCGTTGAGGGCGATGACGAAGGGCAGGCCCGAGTTCTCGAAGTAGTCGACCGCGGGGAAGCAGTCGGCGAGACGCCGGGTGTCCACCAGGACGATCGCGCCGATCGCGCCGCGCACCAGGTCGTCCCACATGAACCAGAAGCGGTCCTGACCGGGCGTACCGAAGAGGTACAGAATCAGGTCCTGGTCCAGGGTGATACGGCCGAAGTCCATGGCCACCGTGGTGGTGGTCTTGTCTCCGGTGTGGGTGAGGTCGTCGATGCCTGCCGAAGCGGACGTCATGACGGCCTCTGTGCGCAGCGGGTTGATCTCCGAGACGGCGCCGACGAACGTGGTCTTGCCCACGCCGAAGCCGCCCGCCACCACGATCTTCGCGGAGGTGGTGGAGCGGGAAGGACCGCCGCTAGAGCTTGCGAAGTCCACTGAGCACCCTTTCGAGCAGTGTCACGTCTGGCTGGCCACCGGCGTTCTCGTCGCCGCCGGGCTGATGGATGGCGACCAGGCCCGCCTCCGCCAAGTCGGCGACGAGGATCCTGGCCACGCCGAGGGGAATGGTCAGCAGTGCCGAGATCTCGGCCACCGACTTGATCTCTCGGCAGAGGTTGCAGATCCGCTGATGCTCGGGCAGCTGGCCCTGCATCTGGTGCGGCTGCGCGGTGGTGTGCACCAGTGCCTCGATGGCGAGCTGGTACCGCGGGCGGGTCCGGCCACCGGTCATGGCGTACGGACGCACCAAGGGGTTGTTCGCCGCCCCGGCGGGCGCCGGCTCGGGACGACGCTGCGGTTGCACCGGCTGAATGCGCGGTGCCGACGGCTGGTCGTACGGCGAAGGACCGGGACCCTGCGGCGCGTACGGCTGCCGGTGGCTCGGGGCGGAGGGGAAGTTGTACCGGTTCGCGGAACCGTCGCCCTGGCCCTGGGCAGGGCCGTACGACCAGTTCCCCGTATTCGAACCGCCTGGGGGTGTTGCCACTTTCTCTCCTCCTCCGACCGTGCCGGGCACCCATCCCTGTGGAGCCGCGTCCCGAAACCTTACGGCCCCGGGACGCGAAAACGCACCGTCTGATTGTTAGTTGAGAAGGCTTCCCTGGAGTTCGGCGCGCAGGTCCGGGGTAAGAACCGTGCCTGCGCGGTCGACCAGGAGCGCCATTTCGTACCCGATGAGACCGATGTCCGCCTCCGGGTGGGCCAGGACCGCCAGCGACGAACCATCGGAAATGGACATGATGAACAGGAATCCCCGCTCCATCTCCACAACCGTCTGATTCACGCTGCCTCCCTCGAAGATCCGGGAGGCGCCTGCCGTCAGAGACGTCAGACCGGAGGCGACGGCCGCGAGCTGATCGGCGCGGTCGCGGGGGAAGCCTTCGGACATAGCCAGAAGGAGTCCGTCGGCGGAGACCACCACCGTGTGGGACACCCCCGGGGTGTTGTCCACGAAGTTGGTGATCAACCAGTTCAGGTTCTGTGCCGCCTGGCTCATCGGGCTCACACTAACGCTCCTGGTTGTAGGTGCTGTCAGGGCCGAAGCCCTGGCCGTTCGTTTCACTGCCTGCGCTGCGTCCGCGCTGGACGCCTCGACGCAGGTTGCTCAGCCTGCCCCGGACGTCCTCCGGGGCGCGGGAGACCTGTGGGCCTCCCTGAGGGGTGGTCTCGGCGGCTCCCTCGACCAGGTTGGCCTTGGGCACGCGCCGCGGCAGACCGGAGGAGGTGACTCCGCCCGCCTTGGGCTTCCGGAGCTGCGAGGCCTGCTGCCAGCGCTCGTCGTTCGCCGAACGCCAGCCGTCGCCGTTGCTCTCCGGAACCGAAGCCGGTGCTTCCCGGTGTGTGCGCCCCGCACCGTTCGAGCCGTTCGCGCCATTCGTACCGCCCGCGATGGATCCGCGGCGGGGCAGACCGGCGTCGGTCAGCTGGTGGGCGGCGGAGGAGGCCGCGCCCGGACGGTCGAAGCCTACGCGGTCCCGCTCGCTCACGTCACCGGCCTGCGCAGATTCCGCTTCGGGAGCGTACTGGGCCGGGTAGCCGTTCTGGTAGCCGTCCTGCTGCGGCCAGTCGTCCTGGTAGGACTGCTCCTCGTAGGCCGGATAGCCCTCGGGCGCCGCGGTGTGCGCGGCGGCGGGCCCGTCCTGGGCCGCCTCCGTATACGCGGGCTCCGGGTAGCCGCCGTTGGGTGCGTAACCGTCGCCGTTCGGCAGACCGCCGTTCGGCGCGAAGTACTGCTCGTCGTACGACGGCTGCTGCGGCTCCGCGTACGCGGTCTGCTGCTCCTCGTACGCAACCTGCGGGTCGTAGGCCGCGGGCTGCTCCTGGTAGCCGGTACGGCTGCCGTCGTAGCCCTGCAGGCCGTCGAAGTCGTCGGCGTACGCGGGGGCCTCGGCGGCCTGCGGGGTCTCCTGGGGAGCCGGACCGCCCGCGGACTGGGACTCCAGAGCCGCACGGCGCTCCTCGCGCATCAGCGAGCGGCCGACGGGGTCCAGGTCGCGGATGTCGTCGGGGACGTCGGCGTAGCGGCTGTCGTCGAAGCCGAGCTCGGCCGCCGTACGCATCGGCGGCTGCTGGATCTGGTTGAAGCTCTCACCCTGGAAGTGCTGCTCCGGGATGATCTGGGAGACCGTGAACTCCTCGCGGTCCAGCGGCTGCTCGCCACCACCACCGTGCGTGATCGCGTCCGGCAGCATGACCAGGGAGGTCGTGCCGGCCTGCTCGCCCGAGGGGCGCAGCTGCACGCGGATGCCGTGCCGGTCGGACAGCCGGCCGACCACGAAGAGGCCCATGCGCTGGGAGATCGCGGCGTCCACGGTCGGCGGGTTGGCCAGCTTGTGGTTGATGTCCGCGAAGTCCTCGGCCGTCAGGCCGATGCCCTTGTCGTGGATCTCGATCATCACGCGGCCGTCGGGGAGACGGGTCGCGGTGACGCGGACCTTGGTCTGCGGCGAGGAGAACGTGGTGGCGTTCTCCAGCAGCTCGGCGAGCAGGTGCACGAGGTCGGTCACGGCGCGGCCGTGGATCTCGGCCTCCGGGACGCCGGAGAGCTCGATGCGCTCGTACTGCTCCACCTCGGAGGAGGCGGCGCGCAGGACGTCCACCAGCGGGACCGGCTGGTCCCAGCGGCGGCCGGGCTCCTCGCCCGCGAGGACCAGGAGGTTCTCGCCGTTGCGGCGCATACGGGTCGCGAGGTGGTCCAGGCGGAAGAGGTTCTCCAGCTGGTCCGGGTCGGCCTCGTTGTTCTCCAGATCGGTGATCAGCGTCAGCTGGCCCTCGATCAGCGACTGGTTGCGGCGCGACAGGTTGGTGAAGATCGCGTTGATGTTGCCCCGCAGCAGGGCCTGCTCGGCGGCGAGCCGGACGGCCTCGCGGTGGACCTGGTCGAAGGCCCGGGCGACCTCGCCGATCTCGTCCGTGGAGGAGATCGGGATCGGCGCCACACGGGTGTCGACGCGGCCGGGGTCCGTGCGGGAGAGCTGGTCGACCAGCATCGGCAGACGCTGCTCGGCGATGCCGAAGGCGGCGTTGCGCAGCTGGCGCATCGAGCGGCTCATCTGGCGGGCCACCAGACCGGCCAGGATGAACGCGGCGAGCAGGGCGACCACGACCACGGCACCGGTGATGAACGCGGAGGTCTTGGCGTCGTCGGCGATGCCGGAGGCCTCGCTCACCGCCTTGTCGGCGAGACCGAACTCGATCTGGCGGTAGGCGTCGTACTTGAGTGTGTTGACCGCCCACCAGTTCTGCGCGGTGATGCCCTTGGTGGCGAGACCGGCGCGGGTGGTGGTGCTGGTGTCGGGCAGCTGGGCCAGGGCCGCGACCATCTTCGTCACGTTGGGCGGGGGCACGTAGCTCGGGTCCTTGCCCTTGGCCGCCTCGGCCATCGCCGCGCCGTCGGTCTTGATCTTCGTCTCGGCGTCGGTGAGCTTCTGCGCGTCGGCCTCGGTGCCACCGCCGACGTACTCCTCGACGGCGATCCGCTCCAGATAGGCGTACGAGGAGAGGGAGACCCGCTGGGTCGCCAGGTTCGGCTGGTCCGGGCCGGGCTTGACCAGCAGATGCATGCCGATCGACCGCTCCAGCGAGAGGGCGGCCTTGGTCAGCGAGATGGCGTAGACGGTACGGCCGTAGGAGGTGATGTTGCCGGTGCCCAGACCGAGCTCGTTGGCGAACTCCATCAGGGGGTGGGCGATCCCGACGTAGCCCTCTTCGGTGTTCACGCCGGTCATCTTGGTGGTGTAGGCCGCGGCGCGCAGGTCCTGGAGCTTCGGCTCCTCCTCGCGGAACAGCTTCAGGCGGCGCTGCAGGCCCGCCTTCTGCGGCATGTTCTGCGCGGCCTGGTCGAAGGCGTCGGCGGCCTCGTCCGTCTGCTTGCGGGCCGAGACGACGGTGCTGTTGCTCTGGCCCTTGCCCTGCAGCAGCGGAGCCGCCGTGACGTCACGCTCGTTGTAGAGGGCATCCGCGTAGCCGAGGGAGGCGCGCACCAGGCGCGCGGTGTTCTCGGCGTCCTGGGCCTCCTGCCAGGTGTCGATCGAGCTCTTCACCTGGAAGCCGCCCATGACGAGGCCCACCAGCACGGGTATGAGCAGGATCGCGTTCAGCCTGGTGGGCACTCGCCAGTTGCGCGGGGAGAAACGGCCGCCGCTCTTCGCGGGGGCGGCCGCCGGCTCCGAGCCTGGCACAGGGGTGGGCGCCGCAGCGCGCGGCGGCGGGGTGAAGTTGCCCCGCGCCGACGGCTCGGGACCGTTCTTGCTTCGCCTCACTCGACCAACAACCTCTCGGCGGCGGGCACCTACGACGTGCCGCAGTCTCTCAGAGCCCGGTGTGTCACAGACCACTACTCAGTACGTCTTTGACTATTGGGCAGTTCAGGCATTCCAGCACGTCGACCAGCGCACTTCCAAACACTGCAAACCCCGGATTGGGGGGGATGTAAGCCCCAGATAAAACGGTCATAAAGAACGAGCCCCGCCAAAAGGCGGGGCTTTTGTGAGCGCAGCGGCACCGATCGACCGCGACGCGTGGCGATACCACCTGATTCCTCTGCCGAAACGTTATGAACACCGGAGCCGACCGTGTCAAAGGCCACAGCCGGCTCCGAAATCTTTACGACAACTGCCGTATGCCACTCACGACTTGCGTGCTACCTCAGGCGTGCCATGAGGGCGTGCTCGACCAGTGTGATCAGCGCGCTCTTGGCGTCGGCCCGGTGCCGGGCGTCGGTCGTGATGATCGGGGTGTCCGGTCCGATCTGCAGTGCCTCGCGTACCTCTTCGGGCTGGTAGGGCTGCTGCCCGTCGAAGCCGTTGAGCGCGACCACGAACGGCAGACCGCTGTTCTCGAAGTAGTCCACCGCCGGGAAGCAGTCGGCCAGACGCCGGGTGTCCACCAGCACGACGGCACCGATCGCGCCGCGCACCAGGTCGTCCCACATGAACCAGAAGCGGTCCTGACCGGGCGTACCGAACAGGTACAGGATCAGGTCCTGGTCGAGCGTGATACGGCCGAAGTCCATGGCGACCGTGGTGGTCGTCTTGTCCCCGGTGTGGGTCAGGTCGTCGATGCCCGCGCTGGCGGACGTCATGACGGCCTCCGTGCGCAGCGGGTTGATCTCCGAGACGGCGCCGACGAACGTGGTCTTGCCCACGCCGAAGCCGCCCGCCACCACGATCTTCGCCGAGGTGGTGGCCCGGCCCGCGTCAGAGCTTGCGAAGTCCACTGAGCACCCTTTCGAGCAGCGTCACATCCGGAGCGCCGCCGTTGTTCTCGTCGCCACCCGGCTGGTGGATGGCGACCAGGCCGGCCTCCGCGAGGTCGGCGACCAGGATCCGGGCCACACCGAGCGGCATGGCGAGGAGCGCCGACACCTCCGCGACCGACTTCACCTCACGGCACAGGTGGCAGATGCGCTGGTGCTCCGGGAGCAGCCCCATGAGCGCTGCCGGGTCGGCCGTGGTGCTTATCAGCGCCTCTATGGCGAGCTGATAGCGCGGCCGCGTCCGACCGCCGGTCATCGCATACGGACGTACCAGCGGCTGGTCGCCCTCGTCCCCGTACGGCTCCGCGTACGGATCATGAGAGGCGGTGGGCGGGGTCATGAATCCTCCGGGCGGGACAGCAGGTCGGTCAGTCTTGCCGTCTGACGGGGCCGGTGGGGGGATTGTGGCGGCCGGACGGTGATTTGGTGAGGTGAGTGGTACCGGGGCCGGTCAGTGGAGCAGACTGCCCTGGAGTTCGGCGCGCAGGTCGGGCGTGAGGACCGCCCCTGCACGGTCGACGAGCAGTGCCATCTCGTAGCCGACGAGGCCGATGTCGCACTCGGGGTGGGCCAGGACCGCGAGGGACGAGCCGTCCGAGACCGACATGAGGAAGAGGAACCCGCGCTCCATCTCGACGACCGTCTGCGCCACGTTGCCGCCCTCGAAGATCCGGGACGCCCCGGCCGTCAGCGAGGTGAGCCCGGACGCGACGGCCGCCAGCTGGTCGGCACGGTCCCGCGGGAAGCCTTCCGACATCGCCAGAAGGAGACCGTCGGCGGACACGACGACGGTGTGGGACACACCAGGGGTGTTGTCCACGAAGTTGGTGATCAACCAGTTGAGGTTCTGTGCCGCCTGGCTCATCTGGCTCAACTAACGCTCCTGCTGGTGAGTGGGGTTCGGGTAGCTGCCGGTCTGGCCGGTGTTGGCCTGCCGACCCTGCGCGATACCCCGACGGAGGTTGGTCAGCCGGCCGCGTACGTCGTCAGGCGCACGCGAGACCTGCGGACCGGTTTGGTGCTGTTGCTGCTGAGCCGTGCCCGGTACGAGGTTCGCCCGGGGCACCCGGCGCGGCAGGCCGGAGGTGGTGACGCCGCCCGCGGCCGGCTGCCGTACGCGTTCTGCCTGCCGGACGAGGTCGTCGTTCGGCGAGCTGCGCCAGGCGGTCGGAGCGGGACGCTGGGGAGCCGCCGGAGCGGCTGAGGGAGCGGGAGCCTGCGACTGCTGCGGGGCCGGGGCCGAGCCGTTGCTCTGCTGCCGTTCCTGCTGGCCGCCGTGGAACCAGTTGGTCTCCAGGGTGTCGTACAGCGGCGTACGACCGTCGCCCGGACCGCTCGCGGGCGGCAGCGCCTCGGGCTCCTGAGGGGCCGGACGCTGCTGCGGGGCCGGCGGACGCTGCCCGCCGAAGTCGCCCGCCTGGGGCCGCTCGTACTGGCCCGTCGGCTGGGCGAGGTTCTGGCGGCCGGGCAGGGAGTGCTGACCGGTGGACCCGCCGTCGTAGCCGGGCACCGGGAACTGGCCGGTGGAACCGGGGTCGTACGCCTGCGGGGCGGCGAACTGGCCCGTGGCGGAGCCGTTCGGCTGCCCGGCCGGAGTGCCGAAGACGTCGGGGCGGACGAACGAGCCCGTGCCCTGCTGGCCGTTCGCGCCGGGACGGGCGAACTGACCGGTGTTCTGGGACCCGTTGAAGTCCTGGCGGGGGACCGCCGGAATCTCGGCCGTCGAACCCGGGCCCTGCCGGTCGTCGATGCGCGGCATGCGCGCGGTCTGCGCCGGGTCCTGCTCGTCGTGGCCGCGCGGGGCGTCCAGCGAGGCGCGGGAGACCTGCGGCTGCGCGTTGTCGTCGCTCCAGCTCGGAGTGCGCTGCTGCGGGTTGCCGCCGGGCAGTTCGGCCCGGGCTCCACCGCGCGGCGGGATCTGCCGGCCCTGGTCGGAGGCGTTGTTGCCGCGCTTGTGCGACGCGGGACCGCGGCCGCCGAACATGTTCTGCTGGGGCGCGCCCGTGCCGGCCGCCTGCAGACCCTGCGGGGCACCCGGCGTCTGTCCGCCGAAGCCGGCACCGGCACCGGCACCGGCCGAGGCGGGACGGCCCTGCTGGTTCGCGTCGGGGCTCTGCGGACCACGGGCGCCACCCTGGGCACCGGGACGGCCGCCCTGGCCCGCGCCGGGCAGTGCCGCACGCGGACCCTGACCGGCGCCGACCTGGCCGCGCGAGCCGGGGCCCGAGCCGAGACGCCCGCCGCCGGACGGCGCACCGCCGCCGAAGGCACCGCCGGCGCCGAGGGCGCCACCGGGGGCACCGGCACCGAGGGAGCCCTGGTTGCTGCGGCGGGCCGCGGCCGCACCGGCCGCTGCCTGCGCGGCGGCCGGACCGCCGGTCGCCGCGGGGGCGCCGGGCTTGCCGGGAGCGGGCTTCTTGCCGCCCTGGGCGACGTCGACGGGGAGCATGACCAGCGCGGTCGTACCACCGGAGTCGGACGGGCGGAGCTGGATACGGATGCCGTGGCGCTGCGACAGACGACCGACCACGAACAGACCCATTCGGCGGGACACCGAGACGTCCACGGTGGGCGGCGAGGCGAGCCGCTCGTTGATCGCCGCGAGGTCCTCGGGGGAGAGGCCGATACCGGTGTCGTGGATCTCGATCAGCACGCGGCCGTCGGGCAGCGCGTGACCGGTGACCTTGACCTTGGTCTGCGGCGAGGAGAAGGAGGTGGCGTTCTCGAGCAGCTCGGCGAGCAGGTGCACGAGGTCGTTGACCACGCGGCCGGCCACCTCGGTGGTCGGCACGGCGGCCAGTTCGATGCGCTCGTACTGCTCCACCTCGGACGCGGCGGCGCGGAGCACGTCGACCAGCGGGACCGGGCGGGTCCAGCGGCGGCCGGGCTCCTCACCGGCGAGAACGAGAAGGTTTTCACCGTTACGGCGCATACGCGTCGCGAGGTGGTCGAGCTTGAACAGCGAGGACAGCTGGTCCGGGTCGGCCTCGCGGGACTCGAGCTCGGAGATCAGCGACAGCTGGCGCTGGATAAGACCCTGGGAGCGGCGCGAGAGGTTGGTGAACATCGCGTTGACGTTGCCCCGCAGAAGGGCCTGCTCGGCGGCGAGGCGGACCGCCTCGCGGTGCACGTCGTCGAAGGCCGCGGCCACCTGGCCGATCTCGTCCCGGGAGTGCACACCGACCGACTCCACGGACGTGTCGACGTCCTGCGGGTCGGACTCGGACAGCTGCTTGACCAGCTCGGGCAGACGGTCCTGGGCGACCTTGGTGGCGGTCTCCTGCAGGCGGCGCAGCGAGCGGATCATGGAGCGGGCCACGACGAAGGCGCCGACCAGCGACACGCCGAGGACGATGAGGATCAGCACACCGGAGATGATCGCGTCGCGCTCGGTGGCGTTGCGCAGCTCGCGGGCCTTCTGCTCCATGTCCTCGAGCAGCGAGTGCTCGATCTTCTTCATCTGCTCGAGCTTGGTCGAGCTGTCGTCCACCCAGTCGCGGTAGGAGCGCTTGCTCTGGTCGGTGAGGCCGCTGGGGCCGCTCAGGGCGCGCTTGGCGTAGGTGTCCGCGGACTCGATCGTCGGGTTGCCCGAGTCGATGGGCTTCAGGAGCTCGGCGACGTTGCCGCCCGCGTAGATCTTCCGGAAGATCGTGAGCTCGGAGCCCTCGCTGGAGAGTGCCGACTGGCCGTAGAGCCGGTCGTTGTCCGAGAGCTTTCCGGCCGCCGTGTTGTTGTCGGGCAGGGCCGCGGCGATGACGGCGCGCTGCACGGACGCGTACTCCTTGGCGGCGGAGAACGCCGCCAGGGCGCGGGTGCGCTGGATCATCTCGGGGTTGCTGGACGCCTCCGCCATGTCCTGCGAGAGGTCGACCAGCTGGGTGATCAGCCGGTGGTACGACTCGACGGTCTGCGTCGAGTTGTCCTTGGACGCATAGGCGCTCCGGCGGATCTTCGCGAGACCCTCCAGCTGGCCGACCAGGCCGACGAGGCTGTCACGGACGCCCTGGAGCTGACCGTTCTTGCTCGCCGCGTCGATCTCCTCGGAGGAGTCGATGAAGTTCTGCTTGGCCCGGTCGGTCTTGTCCTGGTAGCCCTTGACCGTGTAGTCGGTCGCCTTGAGGCCGTGAGCCAGCGGACCGGCGGACTGGTCACGCTCCTCCTGGAGCGCGTTGGCCAGTTCGGTGGCCTGCTTGGTCATGTCCGTCAGCAGCTTCATGTTGTCGAGCTGCTGGATGTCGGTCATGGAGTCGCTGATGCGCAGCGCGCCCAGCGAGGTGGCCGCGACCACGGGGAGCGCGAGCAGCGACACCAGGCGCGTGGAGATGCGCCAGTTGCGCAGTGCTATTCGCGGACCCGGGCCGGTCGGACCCTGGACGGACTTGACTGTCGGCGCGGGGCTCGGCGACACGGCCGCGCCGGGGCGCCCGGAGCGCTCACCGCCGTCGCCGATGGGAACCGGGCCCGGGTTCTGGGCGTGCTGGGGCGAGGAACCGCGGTCGGTCCCGCCGTGCGGCTCCGGCTCCGCCGAAGCGCTGCCATCCCTCTTGAAACGTCCCTGCACTAGCGTCGCAACCTCTGGACCAGGCGCCCCTCCGCGCGAACGGAAGGACACGGTGTCGGCGTTGTGGGGAGCGTCCTGAAAACGCGCCCCGGGTGTTCTGGAGTGACCGACGCTGGCTCCCCCTGTCTCGCCGCCGCTCGGCGCTGCTCTGCGCCCTGCGCGCCGGCTCGATCCCGCGGCGGTCCGTGGAATTCCAGCACAGTGCAGGATCTCCAACAAGGGCCGTGGACCGAGCTGTGACCTGAGTGACAGTGAGTGAGTGGCAGGTTACGAGACGTAGAAGATGATCTCGTACATAACGGGCGAATCGCTGCGAGTCATGGGAGTTGAGGGGTTGTCCCAGTCGCCATGATCAGGAGCGGAATGATGGCTTCAGGGGGTCAATGTCCGTTTCGTTGGCATGGAACGCGAGCCTGAATTGACCGGTTTGCGTGCAGAGTCGTGAGCAAACTCACATACAGATGCGGGGCACTTGGCGAGTTCGCCGGGGAATTGGATGTTTAGCCTGGCGCTTTACAAGAGGTAACTCTCTGCCAACCACTCACGACAGGGCCCCGTACAACCGTGAAGACGATGATGTTCCGCAACATAGCCAACCCGCGTCGCACGACTCTGGCGCACCTCGAGGACGCCGGTGAACTGCAGACCCCGGAGCAGCCGGAACACCCCGTCGACCTGCCCTCCCAGACCGCCAACCCCAGGCGCACCGTCCTCATGGAGATCCCCGTGACCTCCTCCGTTGCGCAGTAGTACGGCGGACGGCCGCCGCATGCTCAAGGCGGTCGGCGCGGAAGTTCCGGGGCGCCCCCCTTTGCCGCGTTAGCCTGGAGCGTCAGACTCCAGCCGGCTCAGTTAAGGGGCGCAAGGATCCCGTGCGCATCGCCAGGTTCTCCATCGACGGGAACGTCGCCTTCGGCGCGGTCGAGGGCGAAAAACAGGACGAGCTCGTCCTGGACATCATCAAGGGCATCCCGTTCGCGGACTACGAGCTCTCCGGTACGAAGGTGCCGCTGAGCAAGGTCCGGCTGCTCCCGCCGGTGCTCCCCAACAAGGTCGTGGCCTTCGGCCGCAACTACGCGGAGCACGCCAGGGAGCTGGGCAACGAGGTCCCCGACGCCCCGTTCGCCTTCTTCAAGCCGTCCACCTCGGTGATCGGCCCCGGAGACGAGATCCAGTACCCCTCCTTCTCCGAGGAGCTCCACCACGAGGCGGAGCTGGCCGTGGTCATCGGCCGTATGTGCCGCGAGGTGCCGCGCGACCGCGTCAAGGACGTGATCCTCGGCTACACCTGCGCCAACGACGTCACCGCCCGTGACGTCCAGCGACGCGAGAAGCAGTGGGCCCGGGCCAAGGGCTTCGACACGTCCTGCCCGCTCGGCCCCTGGGTGGAGACGGACCTGGACCTCGCCGCCGCGAACGATCTGACCATCCAGCTCACCGTCAACGGCGAACAGCGCCAGCTGGGCCGTACGAGTGAAATGATCCACCCCATCGAGGACCTGATCGTCAACATCTCCGAGGCCATGACGCTGCTGCCCGGCGACGTGATCCTCACGGGCACCCCGGCTGGGGTCGGCCCCCTGCACGTCGGCGACGAGGTCGCCGTCACCATCGAAGGCATCGGCACTCTCAACAACAAGGTTGTCAAGCGTGGCTAGCGCACCTGCCTCCCCCGTTCGCGTACGTTTCTGTCCGTCTCCCACCGGTAACCCCCATGTGGGCCTGGTCCGCACCGCCCTGTTCAACTGGGCGTTCGCCCGGCACCACCAGGGCACTCTGGTCTTCCGCATCGAGGACACCGACGCGGCCCGCGACTCCGAGGAGTCCTACAACCAGCTGCTCGACGCGATGCGCTGGCTGGGCTTCGACTGGGACGAGGGCCCCGAGGTCGGCGGCCCGCACGCGCCCTACCGCCAGTCGCAGCGCATGGACCTGTACAAGGACGTCGCACAGAAGCTCCTGGACGGCGGTCACGCCTACCACTGCTACTGCTCCCAGGAAGAGCTGGACACCCGCCGCGAGGCCGCGCGCGCGGCGGGCAAGCCCTCCGGCTACGACGGCCACTGCCGCGACCTGACCGCCGAGCAGGTCGAGCAGTACCAGGCCCAGGGCCGCACCCCGATCGTCCGCTTCCGGATGCCCGACGAGGCGCTCACCTTCACGGACCTGGTCCGCGGCGAGCTGACCTTCACCCCGGAGAACGTGCCGGACTACGGCATCGTCCGGGCGAACGGCGCCCCGCTGTACACGCTGGTGAACCCGGTCGACGACGCGCTGATGGAGATCACCCACGTGCTGCGCGGCGAGGACCTGCTCTCCTCCACCCCCCGGCAGATCGCCCTGTACAAGGCGCTGATCGAGCTCGGCATCGCCAAGCAGATCCCGGCCTTCGGCCACCTGCCGTACGTGATGGGCGAGGGCAACAAGAAGCTGTCGAAGCGCGACCCGCAGGCGTCGCTGAACCTGTACCGCGAGCGAGGCTTCCTCCCGGAGGGCCTGCTCAACTACCTCTCGCTCCTCGGCTGGTCGCTCTCGGGCGACCAGGACATCTTCTCGATGGACGAGATGGTCGCGGCCTTCGACATCTCCGACGTGAACCCGAACCCGGCGCGCTTCGACCTGAAGAAGGCCGAGGCGATCAACGGCGACCACATCCGTCTCCTCGATGTGAAGGACTTCGCGGAGCGCTGCCGGCCGTGGCTCCGGGCCCCGTTCGCCCCGTGGGCCCCGGAGGACTTCGACGAGACGAAGTGGCAGGCCATCGCCCAGCACGCGCAGACCCGCCTCAAGGTCCTCGACGAGATCACCGACAACGTCGACTTCCTGTTCCTCGCCGAGCCGGTCTTCGACGAGGCGAGCTGGACGAAGGCGATGAAGGAGGGCTCCGACGCCCTCCTGCGCACCGCCCGCGAGAAGCTGGACGCGGCCGACTGGAACTCCGCCGAGTCCCTGAAGGAGGCCGTCCTGGCGGCCGGCGAGGCGCACGGTCTCAAGCTCGGCAAGGCCCAGGCCCCGGTCCGCGTGGCGGTCACCGGCCGCACGGTCGGCCTGCCGCTCTTCGAGTCCCTGGAGATCCTGGGCAAGGAGAAGACCCTGGCCCGCATCGACGCGGCCCTGGCGAAGCTGACGGCGTAGGACGCACACGGAGGGGCGGCAACCGGATCACCGGTTGCCGCCCCTTGCGCTGTCCTGACGGGAGCAGGTGTTCGGCCTAGGGTGGGGGCATGACGATCAGGGCCGTGATCTGGGACGTGGACGACACCCTCTTCGACTACACGAGCGCGGATCGCGAGGGCATGCGCTCCCATCTGGCGGCCGAGGGCATGCTCCACGGGTACGGGAGCCCGGAGCGGGCCCTGCTGCGCTGGCGCGAGATCACCGATCAGCAGTGGGCCCGGTTCTCGGCGGGGGAGACGTCCTTCGAGGACCAGCGGCGCGACCGCGTACGGGTGTTCCTGGACCAGGAGCTGACCGACGCCGAGGCCGACGCCTGGTTCCAGCGTTACGTCGGTCACTACGAGGCCGCCTGGACCCTGTTCCCCGACGTCCTGCCCGCCCTCGACGCCCTCGCCGCCAGCCACCGGCACGCGGTGCTGTCCAACTCCAGCCTCACCGTCCAGGACCGCAAGCTGCGGGTGCTCGGCGTGCGCGACCGCTTCGAGGCCGTCCTGTGCGCGGCCGAACTGGGCGTCTCCAAGCCGAAGGCCGAGGCGTTCCTCGCCGCGTGCGACGCCCTGGAGCTCGCCCCGCACCAGGTCGCGTACGTCGGCGACCACCCGGAGATCGACGGGCGGGGCGCCGCCGAGGCCGGTCTGCTGTCCGTGTGGATCGATCGCGGCGGGGTGTACGCGGACGCTGCCGGGGCGGCCGTGCCCCACCGGATCTCCACCCTCACTGAACTCCCCGCCATCGTCGGCACGGATAGTCGTTTTGGAGCCCCGTCCACCTTCGGGTAATGTTCTTCCTGCGCCGAGGGGAGCGGGTCGGAAGACCGGAACCCCAGGGCGCAAAACTAGAACGAGATCCCCTCAAGGGCTTGCGTTCCAGTGGCCTATGGTGTAATTGGCAGCACGACTGATTCTGGTTCAGTTAGTCTTGGTTCGAGTCCAGGTAGGCCAGCTCGCAGAGCTCATCTGCACCTGCGGATCCCATCCGCAAGCCCCCGTTGTGTAGCGGCCTAGCACGCTGCCCTCTCAAGGCAGTAGCGCCGGTTCGAATCCGGTCGGGGGTACTGGTTCCGGGCAACTCGGAATCGCTAGGGCCCCCGTTGTGTAGCGGCCTAGCACGCCGCCCTCTCAAGGCGGTAGCGCCGGTTCGAATCCGGTCGGGGGTACTGACTGGTCTAAACCATCATTGGTCTATGGTGTAATTGGCAGCACGACTGATTCTGGTTCAGTTAGTCTTGGTTCGAGTCCAGGTAGACCAGCTCGGATCTGCGGAAACGTAAGATCCTCGCCCCCGTTGTGTAGCGGCCTAGCACGCCGCCCTCTCAAGGCGGTAGCGCCGGTTCGAATCCGGTCGGGGGTACACCGGACGAAGGCCCTCCAGCTCGCTGGAGGGCCTTCGGCGTTACTCGAAGCCGTACCGCCGCGCCGACTCCTCCTCCTGGGCCAGCCGGTGCAGGGCCTGGAGCATCGGCTCGACCAGCACCGCCGAGATCACCGCGCTTTCCGCCTTCTCCGCCTCCGACGGCTGCGCCTCCACGAAGTCCAGGTCGTACCTCGCCGCCTCGTGCATCAACATCGCGTAGAAGACCAGTCGTTGGGCGTCCCAGTCGTAGCCGAGCCGGCGGAACGCGGCGATCGCCACCACCAGGGAGCGGTACGAGGGGGAGACGGTCGTGAGCAGCTGGGCGTTGGTCCAGCCCAGCACCTCCAGCAGCCCGTCCGCCTCACGGTGGGCGGTCCGGACGTACTCGTCGTCCTCGTCCGGCTCCGGCACCTGCGGCAGCGCCCACAGGGCGGCGCCCAGCCGGATGGTGCGGCCCAGCGACTCGTCGTCGACATGCTCCAGCACCTCCCGCACCGTCGCCACCGGCAGCCGCCCGACCTGGATCATCGCGCGCACCAGACGCAACCGGCGCAGATGCTCCTCGTCGTACTCGGCGGTCGTCGCGTTGACCTGGCGGCCCGGCGCCAACAGTCCTTCGCGCAGGTAGTACTTGATCGTCGCGGTGGATACGCCGCTGCGCTCACTCAGCTCGGCAAGCCGCATGCCTTGCGCCTTTCCTTGGGAAGTGCCACTATCCAAGCATCACACGGAAGGATAGTGCCGCTATCCGATCGGACGAGAGGGGCGCCGTGTCCACCACACCGGTTCCGGGCCGCACCACCGCGGCGGCAGAGGGTGACGTAGTGGTCCTGCTGATCGGCATGCGCATCAACCACTTCCGGGCGGTGCACCAGTGGCTCCCGGTGCTGCTGGCGATGCTGCGCATGCTGGGGGAGCTTGCTCGCGACCCGAGCCGGGGGCTGCTGGGGCGGATCCTGCTGACCGCCTCGCCGCGCACCTACTACGTGGTGCAGTACTGGGAGTCCAAGGAGAAGCTCTACGCGTACGCGACCGCGCCGGACGCCTTCCACCACCACGTCTGGGCGCTGGTCAATCGCAAGGAGAAGGCCGGGAAGGTGCGCGGGCACGTGGGCATCTGGCACGAGACGTACGTCGTGCCGGAGGGGTCGTACGAGTCCGTCTACGGCGACATGCCGGCGTTCGGCCTGGCGGCGGCGCACGGACAGGTGCCGCTGGAGCGGCGGGGCCGGTATGCGAAGGACCGGTTCGCGTACCGGTCGCAGCCGGTGCCCGAGCCCGAGAAGACCGTCTGAAGCGGGGGGACGGGGAGGACCTGCCGCGGCGTTGAGGCGGGCCCTCCCCGGTGACGTACCCCGAGGCTGCGAAGGGCTCAGCCCGAGCGGCGCAGCGCCTCGGAGAGGCGCCCGGCGGCGTCGATGACCGCCTGGGCGTGCATACGGCCCGGGTGGCGCGTCAGCCGCTCGATGGGGCCGGAGACGGACACCGCGGCCACCACGCGGTTGGACGGGCCGCGCACCGGCGCGGAGACGGAGGCGACCCCCGGCTCGCGCTCGCCGATGGACTGGGCCCAGCCGCGGCGCCGCACACCCGACAGGGCCGTCGCCGTGAAGCGGGCGCCCTGCAGGCCCCGGTGCAGGCGCTCGGGCTCCTCCCAGGCCATCAGGATCTGTGCCGAGGAGCCCGCCTTCATGGTCAGCGTGGAGCCGACCGGGACCGTGTCCCGCAGGCCGGACAGCCGTTCCGCCGCGGCCACACAGATACGCATGTCACCCTGGCGCCGGTAGAGCTGCGCGCTCTCGCCGGTGACATCACGGAGGTGGGTGAGCACCGGGCCCGCCGTCGCCAGCAGGCGGTCCTCGCCCGCCGCCGCGGCCAGCTCGGCCAGGCGCGGCCCGAGGATGAACCGGCCCTGCATGTCGCGTGCCACCATGCGGTGGTGTTCCAGAGCCACGGCCAGCCGGTGGGCCGTGGGTCGTGCCAGTCCGGTGGCCCCGACCAGACCCGCGAGGGTGGCCGGACCGGACTCCAGAGCGCTGAGGACAAGGGCTGCCTTGTCCAGAACGCCGACGCCGCTACTGTTGTCCATGCAACGATACTCACGTCTCACTCTGTGAAACGCAAGTTCAATTTTCCGTGAGACGCGCAACCCTTGTATGCACAGCGGCCCGCGGATCAAACGGGCCTGGCGGCGGGTGCCCGGCACAGGGTGCGGGGGCCGCCTCCCAAGATCTCTAGTTGGGCCGGCGCACCTTTGCCGGCCGAAGGGAAAGCGATGGGTAGGACACTCGCGGAGAAGGTCTGGGACGACCACGTCGTCCGGCGCGCCGAGGGCGAGCCCGACCTCCTCTTCATCGATCTGCACCTGCTGCACGAGGTGACCAGCCCGCAGGCCTTCGACGGCCTGCGCCAGAAAGGCCGCCAGGTGCGCCGTCTCGACCTCACCATCGCGACCGAGGATCACAACACCCCGACCCTCGACATCGACAAGCCCATCGCGGACCCGGTCTCCCGCGCCCAGCTGGAGACCCTGCGCAAGAACTGCGCCGAGTTCGGCGTGCGGCTGCACCCGCTGGGCGACGTCGAGCAGGGCGTCGTGCACGTCGTCGGCCCGCAGCTGGGCCTGACCCAGCCCGGTACGACGGTCGTCTGCGGCGACTCCCACACCTCCACGCACGGTGCCTTCGGCGCGCTGGCGTTCGGCATCGGCACCTCCCAGGTGGAGCATGTGCTGGCCACCCAGACCCTGCCGCTGGCCCGCCCGAAGACCATGGCCATCACGGTCGACGGCGAGCTGCCCGAGGGCGTCACCGCCAAGGATCTGATCCTGGCGATCATCGCCAAGATCGGTACGGGCGGCGGCCAGGGCTACATCCTGGAGTACCGCGGCTCCGCCATCGAGAAGCTCTCGATGGAGGCCCGCATGACCATCTGCAACATGTCGATCGAGGCCGGCGCCCGGGCGGGCATGATCGCCCCCGACGAGACGACCTTCGAGTACATCAAGGGCCGCGCCCACGCTCCCGAGGGCGAGGACTGGGACGCCGCCGTGGCGTACTGGAAGACCCTGAAGACGGACGAGGACGCGGTCTTCGACGCCGAGGTGCACATCGACGCCGCCGCCCTCTCGCCGTTCGTCACCTGGGGCACCAACCCCGGCCAGGGCGCGCCGCTTTCGGCGTCCGTCCCCGACCCGGCTTCGTACGAAGACGCTTCGGAGCGCCTCGCCGCCGAAAAGGCCCTGGAATACATGGGGTTGGACGCCGGTCAGCCGCTGCGCTCCATCAAGGTGGACACCGTCTTCGTAGGCTCCTGCACCAACGGCCGCATCGAGGACCTGCGCGCCGCCGCGGACATCCTCAGGGAGCGCAAAGTCGCCGACGGCGTACGGATGCTGGTCGTCCCGGGCTCCGTGCGCGTGGGCCTGCAGGCCGTCTCCGAGGGCCTGGACGTGGTCTTCAAGGAGGCCGGCGCCGAATGGCGGCACGCGGGCTGCTCGATGTGTCTGGGCATGAACCCGGACCAGCTGGCTCCCGGTGAGCGCTCCGCGTCCACCTCCAACCGCAACTTCGAGGGCCGGCAGGGCAAGGGCGGGCGTACGCACCTGGTGTCGCCGCAGGTCGCGGCCGCAACCGCCGTCCTGGGCCACCTGGCGTCCCCCGCCGACCTGTCCGCCGACACCCCCGTGCCCGCTGGAGTCTGATCAGTCATGGAAGCATTCACCACCCACACCGGCCGGGCCGTCCCGCTGCGCCGCAGCAACGTCGACACGGACCAGATCATCCCTGCTCACTGGCTCAAGAAGGTGACCCGGGACGGCTTCGAGGACGGGCTGTTCGAGGCCTGGCGCAAGGACCCGGAGTTCGTGCTCAACCGCCCCGAGCGGCAGGGGGCGACCGTGCTGGTCGCGGGCCCCGACTTCGGCACCGGCTCCTCCCGTGAGCACGCCGTCTGGGCGCTGCAGAACTACGGCTTCAAGACGGTGATCTCGTCCCGCTTCGCCGACATCTTCCGGGGCAACTCGCTGAAGAACGGCCTGCTCACGGTGGTTCTGGAGCAGAAGACCGTGGACGCGCTGTGGGAGCTCACCGAGAAGGACCCCACTGCTGAGGTCACGGTGGACCTTGAGGCGCGTGAGGTGCGCGCCGAGGGCATCACCGCCTCCTTCGAGCTGGACGAGAACTCCCGCTGGCGGCTGCTGAACGGCCTGGACGACATCTCCATCACCCTCCGGAACGAGGCCGACATCGCCGCGTACGAGGCCAAGCGCCCGTCGTACAAGCCGCGGACGCTCCAGAGCTGACCGGCGCCTGATCCAGGTCTGATTTCGGCCACCGCAACACCTCTTCTGTACCCCCGATCGCCACGATTGGGGGTACAGCCATGTCTGCACCCGAACGGCCCTGCGCGTTCTCGCACGTCCGCCCAACTTCCCACGTTACGACGGCTGTTGCCGGGGTACGTGAGTACAGTGACCGCGCCCCCCGCAAGTGCCCGGAAGGCCATTTGAGGCGGCAGTTGCACCCTGCGCAGGCGACAACTCGCCCCAGATGGCACAATCTGTGCATGGAACACGACGGCCAACTCGAGCTCTATGCGGCGGTCGCGGACCAACTGAAGGAAGCGCACACAAGAGTGCGCGCACTGCAAGTCCCGGAGGGCGTACGGATGGCGCTGACCCGGAAGCTGCTGGTCATTACGGCCGCGGCCAAGCACGATCTCGCCGATGCGGCAAGGCGTCTGGAGCGGTTCACGGCTGACCTCGACGAGGGGCGAATCCCCGGCGAGGAAGGCTGAACCGTCCGAGACAGCCGAGTCTGTTGCGGCGCACGGGTGATAAGCCCGTTTCGTGTTTGATTTGCGGTATATATCTGCCTAACGTGCGAAAAAGCTTGAACACTTTCGTTCTGGCGATGTCTCCGAAGGGGAAGACGTGAACAAGGCGCAGCTCGTAGAAGCGATTGCCGACAAGCTGGGCGGCCGCCAGCAGGCCGCCGACGCTGTCGACGCGGTCCTGGACGCGATCGTCCGCGCGACGGTCGCCGGGGACCGGGTCTCGGTCACCGGTTTCGGTTCCTTCGAGAAGGTGGACCGTCCCGCCCGCTACGCCCGCAACCCCCAGACGGGCGAGCGGGTTCGGGTCAAGAAGACCTCCGTGCCGCGCTTCCGCGCCGGTCAGGGCTTCAAGGACCTGGTGAGCGGCACGAAGAAGCTCCCGCGCGGCGGCGAGGTCGCCGTCAAGAAGGCGCCCAAGGGCAGCCTGACCGGCGGCGCGGCTGCGACGGTCAAGAAGGCCGCGGCGAAGAAGACCACCGCCAAGAAGGCCGCGGCCGCGAAGAAGGTCACCGCCAAGAAGGCGGCACCCGCGAAGAAGGTCACCGCGAAGAAGACCACGGCGAAGAAGACGACCGCCAAGAAGACCACGGCCGCGGCGAAGAAGACCACGGCGGCCGCCAAGAAGACCACCGCCAAGAAGGCCCCGGCGAAGAAGGTCACGGCCAAGAAGGCCCCCGCCAAGAAGTCGACGGCACGCAAGACCACCGCCAAGAAGGCCACCGCCCGCTGATCAGCAGGGCCGAAGGGCAACTCACACGCCGGGCCGGACTCCCCTCGGGAGCCCGGCCCGCGGCGCGTTCGGGCGGACGTTCAGAACGTCTGCAGGGTCACCAGCGTGATGCGCAGGCCCTCTCCGGCGCCCTGAGCCGGTTCCGTCTCGATCCGTACACGCTGCCCGGGCCGCAGCAGCCTAAGGCCCCCCGCGTCGAACGCCGGCGCGTCGAAGGGCACCGGGGTGCCGTCGTCGAGCAGCACCTGACCACTGCGGGTCTCGGGGTCGTACGTGTATGCGGTCGCCTGCATGACGGCCAGCCTAGTGCCCGCCGGGATGCGGGTCGCGTCGTGGGGCTTGCGGCCCGGCTGCCGGGTGCGGGTACGTCGTGGTTTGAGCGCGTTCCCCGCGCCCCCAGGGGGTTGCCGGGCTGCCGGCTCCATGGATCCCCAGTCCCCGAACGGGCGCCCTCAGGACCCCGGAATCAGCAGGCCCGCCGACACCGCCGCCGTATGCGGTCCCACCCCGAGGGCCAGTGCCGCGCGCAGGTCCTCGCCGGTGTCCACGTCCTGCCGTACCGAGTCGACCGCGTCGAGCCGGAGTTCCACCGCCCCCGAGGCACGGTGCCGGGCCCGCGAATCGGTGCCGAATGCCGGGTGCAATTCCCGGTCGGGGGCCGCCGCCAGCAGGGTGGTGCCGATTGCGGCCGCATCGGCGAGAAAGGCGCGCGGGAATTCAGCCGCCGCCGCCAGCACCCGCGACAATTCCGCGGGCCGCAGGGCCGGCAGGTCCGCGTTCAGGGCCGCCACGGGAGTTCCCGGACGCGACGACCGTACGACCCCCGCTCCGTGCGCCAGGGCGGCGTTCAGACCGCCGCCCGGCTCGTCCGGGACGACCCGCGCACCCAGCGCCGCCAGCGTGCGGCCGGCCAGCTCGTCGTCCGTGACGACCGCCACATCCCCGACCTGCGGGCATGCCAGCGCCGCGGCCACCGTGTCCTGCGCGAACGCGAGAGCCAGTCCCGGGCGCACCCCGTCGGCGGCGGTGTCCGAGAGCCTGCTCTTGGCCCGCGCCAGGGGCTTGAGGGGTATGACCAAGGTCCACTGCACCGACGTACCGTCCCTCTCTTGTTGCGGACATTGTCACTCGGGTCATCCGGCGGTTCCGGTCATGGGGCGTACGGTGTCCTCGACAGACCGGCGGCCCGGGGCGACACTTGTGCGGCCCCCGCACCCGGGGAGAAGTCCTAGAGGAAGGTGTCCGAGTGTCCCGCCGCAGAATCGGGTTCTGGTACCGCTTCGCAGCGGTCCTCTGCAAACCGCCGCTGGTGGTTCTGATCAAGCGGGACTGGCGTGGAATGGAGAACATTCCGGCCGACGGCGGATTTATCACCGCGGTGAACCACAATTCCCACGTGGACCCCTTCGCGTACGCGCACTATCAGTACAACACCGGACGCGTTCCGCGATTCCTGGCGAAGAGCGGGCTTTTCAAGAAGGGATTCGTCGGGGCCGCGATGCGCGGCACCGGGCAGATCCCCGTCTACCGCGAGAGCACCGACGCGCTCAGCGCGTTCCGGGCCGCGATCGACGCCGTGGAGCGCGGCGAGTGCGTCGCCTTCTACCCCGAGGGCACCCTCACCCGCGACCCGAACGGCTGGCCCATGACCGGCAAGACCGGTGCCGCGCGCGTGGCGCTGCAGACCAAGTGCCCGGTCATCCCGATCGCCCAGTGGGGCGCCAACGAACTGCTGCCGGCGTACGCCAAGAAGCCCAACCTCTGGCCGCGCAAGACGCACCACGTCCTCGCGGGCCCGCCGGTCGACCTGTCGCGCTTCTACGACCGGGAGATGACTCCGGAGCTCCTCAAGGAGGTCACCGAGGTCATCATGGCCGCCATCACCCGCCTGCTGGAGGAGATCCGCGGCGAGAAGGCGCCCGATACGCCCTACGACCCGCGCCGGGAGCGGATCGAGCAGCGACGCCGGACCGAGGCGCAGACGCAGACCCAGGGCAAGCAGCCAGAAGGGCAGGGACAGGGCAAGTGAGCAAGCCGGTCAAGGCAGGGGTCTTCAGCGCCGGTTCGTGGGGCACGGCCTTCGGCATGGTGCTCGCCGACGCGGGCTGCGAGGTCACCATCTGGGCCCGCCGTGCGGAGGTCGCCGAGGCGATCAACTCCACCCGGACGAACCCGGACTACCTGCCGGGCGTCGAGCTCCCGGAGAACCTGCGGGCCACCACCGACCCGGCCGAGGCCGCCGCCCACGCCGACTTCACGGTCTTGTCGGTCCCCTCCCAGACCCTGCGCGCCAACCTCGCGGAATGGGTTCCGCTACTGGCGCCCGGCACCGTCCTCGTCTCCCTCATGAAGGGCGTCGAGCTGGGTTCCGCGATGCGGATGAGCGAGGTCATCGACGACGTCGCCAAGGTCGGCCAGGACCGTATCGCCGTGGTCACCGGTCCCAACCTGGCCCGGGAGATCGCCGCCCGCATGCCCGCCGCCGCCGTGGTGGCCTGCACCGACGAGGCGGTCGCCCAGCGGCTCCAGGCCGCCTGCCACACGCCGTACTTCCGCCCGTACACCAACACCGACGTCGTCGGCTGCGAACTGGGCGGCGCGGTCAAGAACGTGATCGGCCTCGCGGTCGGCATCGCCGACGGCATGGGCCTCGGCGACAACGCCAAGGGCTCGCTGATCACGCGCGGGCTCGCCGAGACCACCCGGCTCGGTCTGGCGCTCGGCGCCGACCCGCTGACCTTCTCCGGACTCGCGGGCCTGGGCGACCTGGTGGCCACCTGCTCCTCGCCGCTCTCCCGCAACCACACCTTCGGCACCAACCTCGGCAAGGGCATGACCCTGGAGGAGACGATCGCGGTCACCAAGCAGACCGCGGAGGGCGTCAAGTCGTGCGAGTCCGTGGCGGATCTGGCCCGCCGGCACGGCGTCGACATGCCCATCACGGAGACGGTCGTGGACATCGTGCACGAGGGAAAGCCGCCAGTGGTGGCCCTCAAGGAGCTGATGTCGCGCAGCGCGAAGCCGGAACGACGCTGAGCGATCCCGGCTGTCGGACGCTGTGTCGGAGCACTACCACCGGGTACTCTCAACCCGATATGAGCACCGAGAACCTCCCCCAGAGCCCTGAGCAGCCGTCCCGCAAGCCGCGCGTGGCCGTCGTGTTCGGCGGGCGCAGCTCCGAACACGGGATCTCCGTGGTCACCGCCGGCGCCGTACTGCGCGCCATCGACCGGACGAAGTACGACGTCCTCCCGATCGGCATCACCCGGGACGGCCGTTGGGCGCTCACCGCCGACGAGCCGGACCGGATGGCCATCACCGAACGCCGTACCCCGAGCGTCGAGGAACTCGCGGAGTCCAGCGAGGGCGGCGTGGTGCTGCCCGTCGACCCCGCCAACCGCGAGGTCGTCTACAGCGAGCCCGGATCGGTGCCCAAGGCCCTCGGCGAGGTCGACGTGGTCTTCCCGGTGCTGCACGGCCCCTACGGCGAGGACGGCACCCTCCAGGGCCTCCTGGAGCTCTCCGGCGTCCCCTACGTGGGCTCGGGTGTGCTCGCCTCGGCCGTCGGCCAGGACAAGGAGTACATGAAGCGGGTGTTCACCTCCTTCGGGCTCAAGGTCGGCCCGTATGTGGTGATCAGGCCCCGCGAGTGGCAGCAGGACGAGTCCGCCGCCCGCAAGAAGATCATCGACTTCGCCGGCGAGCACGGCTGGCCGTTGTTCGTGAAGCCCGCGCGCGCGGGTTCGTCGATCGGCATCACCAAGGTCGACGACCTCTCGGGCCTGGACGAGGCGATCGCCGAGGCACAGAGCCACGACCCCAAGATCCTGGTGGAGGCCGCGGTGCGCGGCCGCGAGATCGAGTGCGGCGTCCTGGAGTTCGAGGACGGCCCCCGCGCCTCCGTCCCGGCCGAGATCCCGCCGCCGGACGCTCACGCGTACTACGACTTCGAGGCCAAGTACATCGACTCCACGCCCGGCATCGTCCCGGCGCCGCTGACCGAGGAGGAGACCGCCGAGGTGCGGCGGCTCGCGGTGGACGCCTTCGAGGCGGCCTCGTGCGAGGGTCTGGTCCGCGCCGACTTCTTCCTCACCGAGGACGGCGAGTTCGTGATCAACGAGATCAACACGATGCCCGGCTTCACGCCGATCTCGATGTACCCGCAGATGTGGCAGGCGACCGGGATCAGCTACCCGGAACTGGTGGACCGGCTGGTACAGGCCGCGCTGCGCCGCTCGACCGGGCTGCGCTAGCGGCCGGACCCCCGGCCCGCGGCCGTCATGTCATGGAGGCGATCCCCGAGGGGATCGCCTTCTTGATGGAGGCGGCCATCTCGGCGAGCACCCGGGCACTGTCGTCCTGACCGGACAGTTCCTTCGGCAGGATCAGCTGCACATAGGCTTCGCGCTTGGCCGTGGTGAACCGCCACGTCCCGTCGTCCTGCTTCTCCATGAGCCAGTCGACGCCGTTGACCCCGCCGCCGATCGCGTTCGGGTCGGTGCCGCGGGCCACCTTGGGGTCGATCATCTTGGGCGGCCGCACGACACCGCAGCGCAGTATGATCGCCGGGCTTCCCCAGCCCGCCGTGTAGGCGGACCGGGGTTCGGGGTCGTTGCGGCTCCGTCCGTCCAGCTTCTTCGGCAGCACCGTGTGCAGATCGCGGCACATCCCGGCCGTCTTCGCGTCGGGGCTGGGAACCGCCACGGTGGTGCTGTCGTCTGCTGATGAGCAGCCCGCGACGGAGATCAGCAGGGCCAGCGCGGGCAGACCGATGAGCCGGTGACGGAAGAAGTTCACCGGCCAAGGGTAGACGGGGGCTACAGATGCACGACCGGGCAGGTCAGGGTGCGGGTGATGCCGTCCACTTGCTGGACCTTGGCGACCACCATGCGGCCGAGGTCGTCGACGGTGTCGGCCTGCGCCCGCACGATGACGTCGTACGGTCCGGTCACGTCCTCGGCCTGGATGACTCCAGGGATCTTGCTGATCGTCTCGGCGACGGTCGACGCTTTGCCGACCTCCGTCTGGATCAGGATGTACGCCTGTACCACGGAACCTCCAGGGCGGCCACGAGGATCATGTGGGGAAAAGGAACGCCACGGTATCGCGTCGTCGCTCGCCGCGGGGAGACCTGCGGAGACCCGGGCATCCGCGCCGGGGTGCAGGCACGGCAGAAGTTGACGGTCATCTCGACCGTATCGAGGACGATGATGGTGCGCGAGCGGGCACGGACAGGGACAGAAGGGGCGAAGGGCCAATGAAGGGCACTGTTGGTGAGCTCGGGGAATTCGGGCTCATCAGGGAGCTCACCTCCCGTCTGACGACCACCCCGGTGGTCCGGGTCGGCCCGGGCGACGACGCCGCGGTGGTCGCCGCGCCCGACCGCAGGGTCGTGGCGAGCACCGACATCCTCCTGGAGGGGCGGCATTTCCGCCGTGACTGGTCCACGGCGTACGACGTGGGGCGCAAGGCGGCCGCGCAGAACCTCGCCGACATCGCGGCCATGGGCGCCGTACCGACCGCGCTGCTGCTCGGCCTGGTCGTCCCCGCCGAACTCCCGGTCACCTGGCCCAGCGAGCTGATGGACGGCCTGCGCGACGAGTGCCAGGTCGCGGGCGCGTCGGTGGTCGGCGGGGATGTCGTACGGGGTGACACGATCATGGTGTCGATCACCGCGCTCGGCGATCTGCGCAACCAGGAGCCGGTGACCCGGGCCGGAGCGCAGCCCGGCGACCTCGTCGCGGTGACCGGCTGGCTCGGCTGGTCCGCGGCCGGATACGCGGTGCTGTCCCGCGGCTTCCGCTCGCCGCGTGCCTTCGTGGAGGCCCACCGCCGCCCCGAACCGCCGTACCACGCGGGCCCCGCGGCCGCCGGGCTCGGCGCGACCGCGATGTGCGACGTGAGCGACGGACTGATCGCCGACCTCGGGCACATCGCCGAGGCCAGCAAGGTCCGCATCGACATCCGCTCCGGCGCGATCGACATCCCGTCCCAGATGAACGACATCGGTCAGGCCGTCGGCGTCGACCCGCTCCAGTGGGTGCTGACCGGGGGCGAGGACCACGCGATCGTGGCGACCTTCCCGCCGGACGTGAAGCTGCCGGCCCGCTGGAAGGTCATCGGCGAGGTCCTCAACCCCTCGGCGCTGCCCCAGGTGACGGTCGACGGGGCACCGTGGACCAGCAAGGGCGGCTGGGACCACTTCGGGGACATGGAGCCGTGAGCGCGCCGCCGAGGGTCCTGACCGTCGCCGGCTCCGACTCCGGCGGCGGCGCCGGCATCCAGGCCGACCTGAAGACCATGCTCGCGCTCGGGGTGCACGGCATGAGCGTGATCACGGCGGTCACCGCGCAGAACTCCCTCGGCGTGCAGGGCGCCTGGGAGCTGCCCGTGGAGGCGGTCCGCGCCCAGTACCGCAGCGTCGTCGACGACATCGGCGTACAGGCCGTGAAGACCGGCATGCTCGCCTCGGCCGAACTCGTCGAGGCGGTGGCCGTGTTGATCGGCGAGACGGACGCTCCGGCGGTCGTGGACCCGGTCGGCGTCTCCAAGCACGGGGACTCGCTGCTGGCCGCCTCCGCGCTGGACTCGATGCGCACGAAGCTGCTGCCGGTGGCGACCGTGGCCACCCCGAACCTCGACGAGGTGACCCAACTCACCGGCGTGCGCGTCGAGTCGGAGGAGGGGCTGCGGGCGGCCGCGGCCGCCGTGCTGGCCCACGGCCCGCGCTGGGTGCTGATCAAGGGCGGCCATCTGCCCGGAGACGCCGTGGACCTGCTCACCGACGGCTCCGAGGAGCACTGGCTGCGTTCACCGCGGCACGACAACCGGCACACGCACGGCACGGGCTGCACGCTCGCGTCCGCGATCGCGGCGGGGCTGGCGAAGGGGCGCTCCGTGCCCAAAGCGGTCACCGAGGCAAAGGAGTACGTCACCGGGGCGATCGCGACCGGGTTCGCGCTGGGCGGGGGGATCGGGCCGGTGGATCACGCGTGGCGGTTCAGGACGCCCGAGTGACCTCGCGGGTACGGCAAAAAGCCGGTCCACCCACAGGTGGACCGGCTCATGCAGCGAACCAGCAGTGGCCGCGCGTGATGGGGGTCCCCCTTGCTCGGTCAGAGCTTGGGGGAGGTGCGTCAGCGCGAGACCTTGCCGGCCTTGATGCACGAGGTGCAAGCGTTCACGCGCTTCGGCGTCCCGCCGACCACGGTACGCACACGCTGGATGTTCGGGTTCCAGCGGCGGGACGTACGGCGGTGCGAAAACGAGATGTTGTTGCCGAAGCCCGGCCCCTTGCCGCAGACGTCGCAGTTGGCAGCCACGGGTCACTCCAAAGACTTCAGATGCACTTACGGTTGATCCCGGCATGCCGGGATCGAGATCCTAGAATCTGAGATCTTGAGTGGCGTTGCCAGGGGAATGGCCCGATCGGGATCGGGCAACCGGAGCAGCATACAACGGCTGCGCCCGTAGAACGAAACTACCATGGCAGCTCAGGGGCCCGCTCCCGGCCCTCTTCCGGTGGACGGCGACCCGGGGTCTACGCTGCGTCCGACGTCCAGCAGCTCAGGGAGGCGCAGGTGGCGCAGGTGCCGCAGACATTCTTCGATGCTCTCGCGGTGCGCACCTGGTGCGGTCTCGCGCTCCGGGCGCTGGGGCAGGCGCGCGAGGAGATCGACGCGATCAACGTGTATCCGGTGGCGGACGGCGACACCGGCACGAACCTGTATCTGACCCTGGAGTCGGCCGTGGCCGCGGTCGAGGCGGTCTTCGCCGGGTACGAGGCGGGTCCGGCGAACGGCAACGGGCCCTCGCTGGCCGATGCCGTGCACGCCATGGCGCACGGCGCCCTCATCGGGGCACGGGGCAACTCCGGGACGATCCTCGCCCAGCTGCTGCGCGGCATGACCCAGGTGCTCACCGCCGACGGTGAGGCCGCTCACACGGACGGCGAAGGGCTGCGGCTCGCCCTGCGGCACGCGGCCGACTCCGCCCGCCAGGCCGTGGCCCACCCGGTCGAGGGGACGGTCCTGTCCGTCGCCGCGGCCGCCGCCGCCGCGGCCGAGGGCACCGAGGGCGACTGCGGGACGGTCGCCCGCGCGGCCTATGAAGGGGCGCGTACGGCTCTCGCGGCGACTCCGGGGCAGCTGGCCGTCCTTGAGCGGGCCGGAGTGGTCGACGCGGGCGGCCGGGGTCTGGTGGCGGTGCTGGCCGCCCTGGTGGAGACGTTCACGGGGGAGGCGCCGACGGGCGCGCAGGGGGCGGCGCCCGCCTATGCGGGACACCTGGAGGCCGTCGCGGAGGCGCACGCGCGCGGGGCGGCCGCTTCCACGAAGGCGACCGGGTGCGGCGACGGGGCGGAGGCCGGCGGGCCCGCCTTCGAGGTGATCTATCTGCTGGAGGCCGGCGACGAATCCGTGGCGCGGCTGCGGGAGCGGCTCGACGCCCTCGGGGACTCCCTCGTGGTGGTCGGCGGGGACGGGCTGTGGAACGTCCATGTGCACGTCGACGACGCGGGTGCCGCCGTGGAGGCGGGCGTCGAGGCCGGGCGGCCGTACCGGATCCGGATCACCCACTTCGGGCTCGGCGATGTGCACATCGGGGGCGCGCGGCCGCCCCGCGAGCGGGTCCAGCGCGCCGTGGTGGCCGTCGTGCCCGGCGAGGGCCTGGCCGGGCTGTATACGGAGGCCGGCGCGACCACCGTGCTCGCCCGCCCCGGAGAGCCGCCCGCCAGCGGGGAACTCGTCGACGCCGTACGACGTGCCCACGCGCGCGAGGTGGTGTTGCTGCCCAACGACGCGGAGCTGCGCCACACGGCGGCCGCGGCGGCCGAACAGGCCCGTGCGGAAGGCATCAGGGTCGCCCTCATCCCCACCCGCTCCGCGGTCCAGGGCATCGCCGCGCTCGCGGTCCACGAGCCGCAGCGCCGCTTCGACGAGGACGTCGTCCAGATGACCTCGGCGGCGGGCGCCACCCGCTACGCCGAGGTCGCCATCGCCGAGCGCCAGTCCTGGACCATGGCCGGCATCTGCCAGGCCGGAGACGTCCTCGGCCTCATCGACGGCGATGTCGCGATCATCGGCTCGGACGTCACCGCCGCCGCCGAGACCGTCCTGGACCGCATGCTCCAGGCCGGCGGGGAACTGGTCACCCTCGTCCTCGGCGACGACGCACCGGAGGAGATCGCCGACCGCCTGGAGGCGCGGGTCCGCGAGTCCTACCTCGCCGTCGACACGGTGGTGTACCGGGGCGGACGGCAGGGGGCCCTGCTCCTCATCGGCGTGGAGTGAGCCGCACGCCCCGAACGAGGGAGCGCCGGATGCCCGCCGTGCAGCAGCGGACCCCGGCGCTCCGCGCTCACCGGTCCCGCAGCTCCAGCATCTGGCCCGCCTCGGCCCGGCGTGCCGCTACGGTCTCGTCCGCGTCGTCGGCCCCTTCGTACGCCGTCAGCACCACACGCGCGCGTGCGGCCGCGTCGGCCGGGCGGCCCAGGTCGGCCTCCAGCCAGCCCGCGGCCAGCTCCGCCCCCGTACGGCTGTGCAGGGCGTCGTCGCCCAGCGAGCCGAACACCGCGGCCGCCCGCTCCATCTGGGACAGCGCCTCCTCGAACGCGGCCTGGATCACCCCGTCCTCGGCCTCCTCGGACACCGAGCGGGCCAGCAGTTCGCCGAACTGACGGTGGGTGTGCCCGAGTTCCGCGAGCAGCCGCCCGCGCGTCTCCTCGTCGCCGGCCGTCTCCAGTGCCGCCGCGCACTCCTCGACCGCGCCGGCCATCAGCTCCCGCGCCCCGGCCGGCCCGCCCTCCGCGCGCAGCGCCAGCCACGCGCGGGCGCGCAGCGAGCGGACGAGGCCGTGCACATTGCCGAGCGAGCGCCACAGGCCGCCCGCGCGCGCGTAGGCGCGGTCCGCCTCCTCCTGCAGCCCTGCCTGCCCGAGGGACTCGGCGGCGAGGTGGGCGAGCGTCGCATGGTCCTGCTGCTCGGGCCAGTGCCGGGCGATCTCGGCGGCCCGCAGCCGGCGTTCGGCGGCGGCGCGGTGCTCGCCCAGCTCGCTCAGACAGTCACCGAGCCACCACTGCGTCTGCACGATCGCGCCGTCGCCGTGCGTGTCCGCGTCCAGATCGGGCAGCGCCGACTCCAGCACCTCGGCTGCCTCGGCGAACCGCCCCTGCCGCAGCAGGAAGCCGCCCAGCTGGTGCCGCGCCCAGGCGCCCAGCGTGGCGCTCTCGCCCGCCTCGTCGGCCCAGTGCGCGGCCTGCAGGGCATGCTCCGCGGCCTCCGGCACGGCACCCCGGCCGCCCACCACCTCGGCGAGCTGGAGGTGCAGCTGGGCCCGTCCGGTCGCCTCCAGGTAAGGCCCGCCGTGCTCCAGGGACGCCCGCAGCGCCCGCTCCGCCTCCGCCATGTCGCCGCCCTGGTGCGCGAGAGCGGCCACCCGCACCTCGTACTCCACGCAGAACCAGGGCAGCCCGGCCTCCACGAACCCCCGCGCGGCCCGCCGGAACAGCTCCGCCGCGCGCTCCGTGTTCCCGGCGTGCTCGGCCAGTTCCGCGAGCATCGCGCGCCCCTCGGCGGCCCGGGAGGCCAGCCGCACGTCGTCGCCGACGTGGCCGTTCACCAGCGCCAGCAGCTCCCGTACGGCCTGCTCGGCCGCGGCGACGGCACCCGGGGCGTCCTCGTGCACCCGCCGCATCAGGATGCGCGCCCGCCCCATCAGCACGGACGCCGTCTGCCGTACGCCGGTCGCCTCGTCGGCGTAGAGAGCGAGGACCGTGTCGTACGGCTCCGCGACCGCCGCCAGTGCCTCGTCGACCTGACCCGACAGCGCGCGTACGTACGCCGCACGCGTGCGTGCCGCCAGCGCCTCCCCGGGGTCGCCCGCCTCCGCGTACAGCTCGGCGGCCCGCTCGAAGAGGCCGACGCCGTCCGGGCCGCGGTCCATCGCCTCGTGGTCGGCGATCTCCGCGCGGTCGCGCGCGTCCAGCTCGACGCCCTCGGCCGCCCGCGCGACCGCGGCCCACGCCTCGATCGCGTGGGGCCGGAGGGTGTCCGACAGCCGCCGGGCCTCGGCGAGCAGCGTGGGCAGGTCCGGCTCGCCCGCCGGGTCCGCGACCGTGACGGGGGCGGGCGGGGCTGCCACGGGGGTGCGCACGGTGACCGTCCGCACCCCGAGCGGCAGCCGCTCGACCAGCGGCCGCTGCTCCATGCGCGCGCGTACCCGCTCGCCGACGGACGGCGAGCCATTGCGCCGGTCGAACCGCCCGGCCAGTTCCAGGGCCTGCGTGCGCGCGTGGGCGGCGAGCTCCCGGGCGGTCCACGCCCGGCCGGCCGGCCCCGGCACCCGCTCGTCGCCGAGCCCGAGCCCGGTCATCCGGTCCATCAGCAGGGTCACCACGGCCATGAAGTCCAGCCGGCTGCGCGGCTGCCCGGTGTCGGTGAAGTACGCCGGCCGCTCCGCGAGCAGTTCGAGACCACGCGCCTCGTTGCCGGTCAGCGCGCAGAACTCCACGTGGTCCGCGTACGCGCCGCGCATGCTCTCCATGGGCCGCACCAGCCGGAAACCGCGCAGATGGTGGGCGCGGGCCTCGTCCACGCGGCCCAGCCGCAACAGCGGCGCCAGCGAGGACGCGAGGACGGTGTGAGGCTCGTGGGCGCAGGTGTACTCGCCCTCCAGGACCGGCCGCCACAGCTCCAGCGCCTCGGCGTCGCGGCCCAGTTTCACTTGCCAGGTGCCCTGCCCGTGCAGCTCGCACGCATGGCAGTCCGCCATCCGGTCCCGGTCCGCGGCCAGCCAGGCGTCGTACGCCCGCCCCGCGCGGTCCACGTCCCCGATGTGCGCCGCCACGCTGAACTCGGCGCTGCGCACGGCCCGTTCCGAATGCCCGGCCAGCCGGTAGCGGTGCTCCATCTCGCCGAGCCACTTCTCGATCGAGGCGAGCGGGATGTGCGGCTGGTCCAGCATCCCGGCCGACATCCACTTGAAGACCCAGTGCAGCGAGTGCGTCTCGTACTCGTCGAAGTCCTCGGGCCGCTCGTCCCACATGCGCAGCAGCCGCGCGAACGGGACGAACATCTTGTCCTTCTCGGAGCTGTAGTTGTAGACCTTCAGCTGGTGCCCGAGCGCCTCGATCACGGCGAGCGGGATGTTCAGCCGCTCGGCCTCGGCGAGCAGTTGCTCCGCGCGCGCGTTGCGGGCCGGACCCTCCGGTTGCTCACCGTTCTCGGCCATCGCCCGGCGCAGCGCGTCGAAGTCGGTGATCCCGGTGTCTTCGGTCATCGGTGACCGTCCTCCCCGTGTGTGGCCCACTCCAGGAGGCCGATGAACGCCCGGTTGAGGAGCGCGGAGTCGGCGGGCCGCAGGGGACGCTGCGCCATCAGCAGCGCCTGCCCGTACAGCGACTCCGTCGCGGTGCCGATCAGCTCGGGTTCCGCCAGGGAACTGATGCGCCGGATCAGCGGGTTGAGATGGTTGAGCACCAGACGCGCGCGCGGGGCGCTGCCGCGCAGCGAGCCGAGGATGCCCGCCCACAGGTCGTCCGCCTGCTCCTCGGCCTCGGCCCGCGCCTGCTCGTGCCGGGCCGCCCGGTCGTCCAGGTGCAGCGCGGGCACGGACAGCGGATGGAAGGCCCGCAGTACGACGTCACAGCCCAGCGGGTCGAGCTTCTCCCGCGCGGCCGCCAGGAAGCCGGACAGCGCCAGTTCCTCGGCCGGGTCGACCGCGTCCAGATGCGCGGTCACGGTGTCCGCGTCCAGCTCGGCGACCACCGTCCCGGGGCGCACCGACGGCAGCGCCTCGACCAGCTCGCTGTCGTAGGTGTAACCGCCGTTGATCACCCCGACGCCCTGCGCGGACGCGATCGGCGCGACCTGCCGGTACTCCTCGACCGTCCGGGTGAAGTGCACCACCGGGTGCCGCTGCGCGAACTCCTCCAGGGACAGCCGCCCGTCGGTCGTCTCGAAGGGCAGCCACGGCAGCATCGTGCGCAGCATCTCCCTGTCGTGCCGCGCCAGCGACTTCACACCCAGGTGGTGCACCGACAGGAACGAGGACAGCCGTTCCGGATCGCCCGCCGCGAGCCCCGTCAGCCAGGAGCGAATCCTTTCGCCGAGCGCCTCCCGCACGGCGGCGAGGGTCTCGTCCTCGTAGAGCGACTCGCGCGAGGCCGTGGGCCGCAGACTGTCCGTGTCCAGGACGCAGCGCACGAAGAACGCCCAGTCCGGCAGCAGCTGTTCGGCCCGTTCGGTCAGCAACATGCCCTTCAGATGCACGCGGTGCGTGGCCCGCTGGGCGGGGCTCACCGCCGACGGCAGCACGTACGCCACCCCGCGGATCCCGGCCAGCGGCACGTTCAGCTCGATCGAGTCCAGCGGGGTGAAGCCGAACAGCTCGTGGCAGTGCCGGGCCAGGGCCACCCGCCGGGTCGCGGGGGAGGGGTACGCGCGGTCCCAGGGCGCCGGCAGGTCGGTGACCGCCTCGTCGCCCACCCGTACGTCGTAGGGCAGCAGCGACCCGAAGTCCCGCGCCAGGGTGAGGACACGCTCGGGCGAGAGCCACTCCGCGGCCCCGGCCCGCGCCACCAGGTGCACGGTGGTGCCCGGTTCGGGGCGCGCCTCGTCCGGCAGGGTCCGCACGGTGTACGAGCCGTCGTCACGCGCCGTCCACTCCACGGGCGGGGCATCCGGCGTACGGGCACTGCGGCTGACGACGCGGATCCGCTCGGCGACCACGAAACAGGCGAGCAGCCCTATGCCGAACTGGCCCAGGAAGTCCGAGCGGGCCTCCTGCAGCCCGTCCGAGCGCTTGGAACTGCGGCCGATGGTCGCCAGCAGGCTGTGCACGTCGGACTCGGTGAGCCCGACGCCGGAGTCCTCCACCCGCAGCGATCCGCCGTCCGCGTACAGCCGCACCCGGGCCGGGGCGTCGGGCTCGTCGCCCCGCCGGGCGGTGATGGCGTCCACGGCGTTCTGCAGCAGCTCGCGCAGATAGACCTTGGGGCTGGAGTACAGGTGATGGGAGAGCAGGTCCACCAAACCACGCAGGTCGACCTGGAACGTATGAGGTGACTGTGATGCCTGGGATGACTGTGAGGTCTGGGAGTCCATCGTCGCAGCGCCGGTGGGGGGAAGAGCTTCGGCGCGGGGTCGGGCGGTCCCTGGTGGGGCGGTGACCGCGGGGGATGGCCGGAGCGGGCCATCCTAGAGCCCGAACAGCCCGTCTGACCAGGGGTTTCCCGGGACGTATACGGCAATGTCAGCGGCGTGGTGTGCAATGGATCTCGTGCCCGCACTGGAAGAACCACTGAAACAACCGCTGAAGTCAGTGCTCGGCCCCGCCACCGCGAAGGTGATGGCCGAGCATCTCGGCCTGCACTCCGTCGGCGACCTCCTGCACCACTACCCGCGCAGATACGAGGAACGCGGCCAGCTCACCCACCTCGCCGATCTCCCCATGGACGAGCACGTCACGGTGGTCGCCCAGGTCGCCGACGCCCGCCTGCACTCCTTCGTCTCCGCCAAGGCCCCCCGCGGCAAGGGCCAGCGCCTGGAAGTCACCATCACGGACGGCAGCGGCCGCCTCCAACTGGTCTTCTTCGGCCACGGCGTTCACACGCCCCACAAGGAGCTCCTGCCGGGCACGCGCGCGATGTTCGCGGGCAAGGTCTCCGTGTTCAACCGCCGCCTCCAACTGGCGCACCCGGCCTATGAGTTGCTGAAGGGCGACACCGAAGAAGCGGTGGAGACCTGGGCCGGAGCCCTCATCCCCATCTACCCCGCCACCGCCAAGCTGGAGTCCTGGAAGATCGGCAAGGCGATCCAGACGGTGCTGCCCAGCGCCCGGGAAGCCCTCGACCCGCTGCCCGACTCCCTCCGCGAGGGCCGCGGCCTGGTCTCCCTCCCGGAGGCCCTCCTCAAGATCCACCGCCCGCACACCAAGGCCGACATCGCCGACGCCCGCGCCCGCCTCAAGTGGGACGAAGCCTTCGTCCTCCAGGTCGCCCTGGCCCGCCGCCGGTACGCCGACGCCCAACTCCCGGCGGTGCCCCGCGAGCCGAAGAGCGACGGCCTCCTCACGGCCTTCGACGACCGCCTCCCGTTCACCCTCACCGAGGGCCAGCGGAAGGTCTCCAAGGAGATCTTCGACGACCTGGCGACCGAGCATCCGATGCACCGGCTGCTGCAGGGGGAGGTCGGAAGCGGGAAGACCCTGGTCGCCCTGCGCGCCATGCTCGCCGTCGTCGACGCGGGCGGACAGGCCGCCATGCTGGCGCCCACCGAAGTGCTCGCACAGCAGCATCACCGGTCGGTCGTCGAGATGATGGGGGAGCTCGCCGAGGGCGGGATGCTGGGCGGGTCCGAGCAGGCCACCAAGGTGGTGCTGCTCACCGGATCCATGGGGGCGGCCGCACGGCGGCAGGCGTTGCTGGATCTCGTCACCGGCGAGGCCGGGGTCGTGATCGGCACGCATGCGCTGATCGAGGACAAGGTGCAGTTCCACGACCTGGGGCTCGTCGTGGTCGACGAGCAGCACCGGTTCGGCGTGGAGCAGCGCGACGCCCTGCGCGGCAAGGGCAAGCAGCCCCCGCACCTGCTCGTCATGACCGCCACGCCCATTCCGCGCACGGTCGCCATGACCGTCTTCGGCGACCTGGAGACCTCGGTCCTCGACCAGCTCCCGGCCGGGCGCTCGCCGATCGCCAGCCATGTCGTCCCGGCCGCCGACAAGCCGCACTTCCTGGCCCGCGCCTGGGAGCGGGTCCGCGAGGAGGTGGAGAACGGGCACCAGGCGTACGTCGTCTGCCCCCGGATCGGGGACGAGGACGTGGATCCCAAGAAGAAGTCCCCCGAGGACGAGGCCGAGAAGCGCCCGCCGCTCGCCGTCCTCGACGTGGCCGACCAGCTGGTCAAGGGCCCGCTCACGGGCCTGAAGGTGGAGGTGCTCCACGGCCGTATGCACCCCGACGACAAGGACGCCGTCATGCGCCGCTTCGCGGCCGGGGAGACGGACGTCCTGGTCGCCACGACCGTGATCGAGGTCGGCGTCAACGTCCCGAACGCCACCGCAATGGTGATCATGGACGCCGACCGGTTCGGCGTGTCCCAGCTCCACCAGCTGCGCGGCCGCGTGGGCCGTGGTTCCGCCGCCGGCCTCTGCCTCCTGGTCACCGAGATGCCCGAGGCCAGCGCGGCCCGCCAGCGGCTCGGCGCGGTCGCCTCCACCCTCGACGGCTTCGAGCTCTCCCGCATCGACCTGGAACAGCGCCGCGAGGGCGATGTCCTGGGCCAGGCCCAGTCGGGTGCCCGCACCTCCCTGCGGGTCCTGGCGGTCATCGAGGACGAGGAGATCATCGTGGAGGCGAGGGAGGAGGCTGCGGCGGTGGTGTCGGCCGACCCTGAGCTGGACAGGCTGCCGGGCCTTCGCACGGCCCTTGACGCACTGTTGGACGACGAGAGGGAGCAGTACCTCGAAAAGGGCTGAGTCGGTCCCATCCAGGGGCGTGGGGCTGTATGGACTATGCGGCTACCGCCGCGCGGGCGCGACCGGCGCCCGCGCACCCGCACAGGCCGACGGCCATCACGCGCCTGCCCCCTTCGCCTGCCAGACTGAACGCAAAGTCGTCCACGAACAAGGACCCCGAAATGACCCGCGTGATCGCCGGCGCAGCCGGCGGACGCCGCTTGGCCGTCCCGCCAGGGACCGGCACCCGCCCCACTTCCGACCGCGCGCGCGAGGGCCTCTTCTCCACCTGGCAGTCCCTGCTCGGCGGCCCCCTGGACGGTGAGCGGATTCTGGACCTCTATGCCGGCTCCGGTGCCGTGGGCCTGGAGGCCCTCTCCCGCGGCGCGAGCCACACCCTGCTGGTCGAGGCGGACGCCCGCGCCGCCCGCACGGTCCGCGAGAACGTACGGAACCTCGGCCTCCCCGGCGCCGAGGTCAGGGCGGGCAAAGCGGAGCAGATCATCAGGACACCGGCGCCGGCCGAGCCGTACGACATCGTCTTCCTCGATCCCCCGTACGCCGTCTCGGACGACGATCTTCGGGAGATTCTGCTCACACTCCGCACGGAGGGGTGGCTCGCGACGGAAGCGCTCGTCACCGTGGAGCGCAGCACCAGAGGTGGCGAATTCCGCTGGCCGGACGGCTTCGAAGCGCTCCGGGCCCGTCGCTACGGCGAGGGAACGTTTTGGTACGGTCGCGCCGCCTCTACGTGCGAAGACGCACGATGACCGGACTGGAGAGCGAGGGATCACAAGTGCGCCGCGCCGTCTGTCCCGGGTCGTTCGACCCCATCACCAACGGACACCTCGACATCATTTCCCGTGCCTCGCGTCTGTACGACGAGGTCTATGTGGCGGTCATGATCAACAAGGCCAAGAAGGGCCTGTTCGAGATCGACGAGCGGATCGACCTGATCCGCCAGGTCACCGCGGAGTACGGGAACGTCCGGGTCGAGGCCTTCCACGGCCTCCTCGTGGACTTCTGCAAGCAGCGCGACATCCCCGCCATCGTCAAGGGCCTGCGCGCCGTCAGCGACTTCGACTACGAGCTGCAGATGGCCCAGATGAACAACGGCCTCTCGGGCGTCGAGACCCTCTTCGTGCCCACCAACCCCACCTACAGCTTCCTGTCGTCCTCCCTGGTCAAGGAGGTCGCGACCTGGGGCGGCGACGTCTCCCACCTGGTCCCGCCGGTGGTCCTTCAGGCTCTCACCGAGCGCCTGAAGAAGGACTGACGGCGCTCGGCGAAACCCACCGGATCCTGACAATCCATCACCCGGTGTCGGACGGCCGCCCCATGGCCGTACAGTCGTCCCGTCCGTCTCCAACACAGCTGTAGAGAGTGGCGAGCACAGGTGGACGTGCAGAAGAAGCTCGACGAGATCGTGGCCATGGTCTCCAGCGCCCGGGCCATGCCCATGTCGGCGTCGTGCGTGATCAACCGCGCAGACCTGCTCGCGATGCTCGAAGAGGTGCGCGAGGCCCTGCCCGGCTCCCTCGCGCAGGCCCAGGAGCTGATCGGCGGCCGCGAGCAGATGGTCGAGCAGGCCCGCCAGGAGGCCGAGCGGATCATCGGGCAGGCGCACGCCGAGCGCGGCTCGCTGATCTCCGACACCGAGGTCGCCCGCCGCTCCCAGGCCGAGGCCGACCGGATCCTGACCGAGGCCCGCAAGGAGGCCGAGGACGTGCGCGTGGAGGCCGACGACTACGTCGACTCCAAGCTCGCCAACTTCGAGGTCGTCCTCACCAAGACCCTCGGCTCGGTCGGCCGCGGCCGCGAGAAGCTCCTCGGTACCGGCCCCGGCCTGGACGAGAACGGCTACGAGGACGAGGACGCCCCCGAGCGCAGCCAGGACCCCGAGACCCTGCGCCACAACGCCGACGCCTACGTCGACGCCAAGCTGGGCGCCTTCGAGGCGGTCCTCGCCAAGACCCTGGACGCCGTCGGCCGCGGTCGCCAGAAGCTGCACGGCCGTATCGCCACCGACGACCTCGGCGCCCTCGCCGGCGACAACACGACCTTCCAGCACTCCAGCGACGCCGACTACCTGGCCGACCTCGCCGCCCTCGCCGAGCAGGACACCCCGGCCGAGCAGCCGGTACGGCCGCAGCAGCCCGTGGCGCAGCAGTACGACCAGCAGCCGGCCTACGGCTATCAGCAGCAGGACGTCTACGACGGCTACCAGCAGCAGGAGTACGCCCAGCAGGACGCGTACGGCTACCAGCAGGCCGATCCGTACGCCTACCAGGGCTACGACGGCCAGCAGGCGGCCTACGACCAGCAGCAGGTCCCCAGCCAGGGGCAGGTCCCGAACCAGGGGCAGCAGGGGCAGCAGGGCTACGCGCTCGACGAGACCAGCCTCTTCGACACCAGCATGATCACGCCCGAGCAGCTGCGCGCCTACGAGCGGGAACGCGGCCTGTAGGGGTGCCCCGGAACGCCCGCGCGGGCCGGGAGCACCCACCGGATTGGGCCGAGAGCGAAAGGTCCAGTATCCTGGCTCTTCGGTCGCGTGTACGTCCGCGATCAGCGCTGCCCGGGAACACCGAAGGGCAGTGTCCCTCTGAGCTCAAAGATCGAAAGCAGGAATGGCCTCTAACGCCCGCCTCGACCACCGCAACCCTCTCGTGTTCGACACGCACGAGCTGGGGAGGCGTCCTGGTGCGCTGCAGCGGCTGACCCGCACGATCGACGCTCCCCAGGACTTCGGTATCAAGGGAGTCGTCGGAGTGCCGGAAGGCGCCCCGGTGGAGCTCGAACTCCGACTCGAGTCGGTCATGGAAGGTGTGCTCGTCACAGGCACCGCCCGTGCACAGGCCGAGGGGGAGTGCGTAAGGTGTCTGGAGCCGCTCGAGTTCGATCTCGAAGCGGACTTCCAGGAGATGTTCTCGTACCCTGACGCCGACGACCGGGGCCGCATGATCGCGGAGCCGGGCGACGACGCCGAGGACGACGAGGACAGGCTCTTCCTCGAGGACGGACTGTTCGACCTCGAACCGGTGCTGCGCGATGCGGTGGTGCTCGCACTGCCGATGCAGCCGGTGTGCCAGGAAGACTGCCCAGGGCTGTGCGCCGAGTGCGGGGCACGCCTTGCGGACGACCCGGACCACCACCACGACGCCGTCGACATCCGTTGGGCGGCTTTGCAGGGACTCGCCGAGACCATGACGGACGGCGAGAAGGACGAGATGAGCGGCGACGGGCCCGGATCAGCGCGCGCCGCCGAGAAGCAGGAGAAGTAGCCGTGGCTGTTCCGAAGCGGAAGATGTCGCGCAGCAACACGCGCCACCGCCGGTCGCAGTGGAAGGCTGCGGTCCCCACCCTGGTTGCGTGCGAGCGCTGCCACGAGCCCAAGCAGCAGCACATCGCGTGCCCGTCTTGCGGCACCTACAACAAGCGCCAGGTCCTCGAAGTCTGAGTGGCTAGGTGAGAGGCACTGTGTCCAGTCCCAAGAAGGCGGATGACGCCAAGGCGGACCCATCCGCCAAGAAGAAGACGGACAGCACGGCCTCGTCCCACACGCTTCTGGAAGGGCGGCTCGGCTATCAGGTCGAGTCCGCCCTTCTGGTGCGTGCACTGACCCACCGCTCGTACGCATACGAGAACGGCGGTCTGCCGACGAACGAGCGCCTGGAGTTCCTCGGGGACTCCGTCCTGGGCCTCGTCGTCACGGACACGCTGTACCGCACCCACCCCGACCTGCCCGAGGGCCAGCTGGCCAAGCTGCGGGCCGCGGTGGTGAACTCGCGTGCGCTCGCGGAGGTGGGCCGCGGTCTCGACCTGGGCTCCTTCATCCGGCTCGGCCGTGGTGAAGAGGGCACGGGCGGCCGGGACAAGGCGTCCATTCTGGCCGACACCCTGGAAGCGGTGATCGGCGCGGTCTATCTCGACCAGGGCCTCGACTCGGCGTCGGAGCTGGTGCACCGGCTCTTCGACCCGTTGATCGAGAAGTCCTCCAACCTCGGAGCCGGACTGGACTGGAAGACCAGCCTCCAGGAGCTCACCGCGACCGAGGGGCTCGGCGTGCCCGAGTACCTGGTCACGGAGACCGGCCCCGACCACGAGAAGACCTTCACTGCTGCCGCCCGCGTCGGAGGCGTCTCGTACGGCACCGGCACCGGCCGCAGCAAGAAGGAGGCGGAGCAGCAGGCCGCCGAGTCCGCCTGGCGGTCCATCCGGGCCGCGGCGGACGAGCGGGCCAAGGCGGCCAGGGAGGCCAAGCAGGCCCTCGACTCGGCCACGGAGGCCGCCGGCGGCGATGCCGTCCCGCCCTCCGCCTCCGCCTGACGAGCAGAACAGCGCAACCCGAGCGCCCGCTCCCGCCCCGGGGGCGGGCGCTCGGCTCATACACGGTCCGTTACGGGGGTCACCATGCCCGAGTTGCCCGAGGTCGAGGTCGTACGGCGTGGCCTGGAGCGGTGGGTCGCCCATCGCACCGTCGCCGACGCCGAGGTGCTCCACTCGCGCGCCGTACGCCGTCATGTGGCCGGTGCCGACGACTTCGCGCACCGTCTCAAGGGCCATCGCATCGGCATCCCCAGCCGCCGGGGCAAGTACCTGTGGCTGCCCCTGGAGGACACGGACCAGTCCGTCCTCGCTCACCTCGGCATGAGCGGCCAGCTGCTGGTCCAGCCGCACGAGGCGGCGGACGAGAAGCATCTGCGCATCCGTATCCGCTTCGCGGACGAGGTGGACACGGAGCTGCGCTTCGTCGACCAACGCACCTTCGGCGGGCTGTCGTTGCACGACAACACCCCCGAGGGACTGCCCTCCGTCATCGCGCACATCGCTCGTGACCCCCTCGACCCGCTGTTCGACGACGAAGCCTTCCACCAGGCCCTGCGCCGCAAGCGGACCACCATCAAGCGGGCCCTGCTGGACCAGTCGTTGATCAGCGGAGTCGGCAACATCTACGCGGACGAGGCCCTGTGGCGCGCCCGTGTCCACTACGAGCGCCCGACCGCGAGCTTCACCCGCCCGCGCACCGCCGAACTCCTCGGCCATGTGCGGGACGTGATGAACGCGGCCCTGGCCGTCGGCGGCACCAGCTTCGACAGCCTGTACGTCAACGTCAACGGCGAGTCGGGCTACTTCGACCGCTCACTGGACGCGTACGGACGCGAGGGCCTGCCGTGCAAGAGATGCGGCACACCGATGCACCGCCGCCCCTGGATGAACCGCTCCAGCTACTTCTGCCCGAAGTGCCAGAGGCCACCGCGGGCCCGGACCGCCTGACCGCCCCGAACCTGTCCTCGCTGGTCCGGCGGACCGACCGAGCGTTCAGGGCTGCCGGGAGTCGTACTCCAGGCGTGACCGCAGCACGTCGTCCATGGCGCCCTCCACGAAGTGGATGAGGCTCAGCAGCCGTTCGGCGATCTGCCGGCCCAGGGGGGTCAGTTCGTAGTCCACGCGCGGTGGGTTCGTCGGCTGTGCCTCGCGGTGCACCAGGCCGTCGCGCTCCAGCGCGTGCAGGGTCTGGGACAGCATCTTCTCGCTCACGCCGTCGATACGGCGCCGCAGCTCGTTGAAGCGCATCGAGCCCTCGTACAGCGCGCCGAGAGTGAGCCCGCCCCAGCGGCCCGTGACGTGCTCCAGCGTGCCCCGCGACGGACAGGCCTTGGCGAACACGTCGTAGGGGAGACCCTGCTCCTCCGTGCGCTCCTCGGTGCTGTTCATGTCCAAAGCGTACTCGAACACAGCGCTAACCGGCAGGTTGCACTAACTGATGGTTAGTGCTTTCCTTTGGTCATCGCAATGGAACTGCCCACTTGAGGAGTGCCCATCATGACCACCCCTGTCGTCTCCATCGCCTACCACTCCGGCTACGGCCACACCGCCGTCCTCGCCGAGGCCGTCCGCGCCGGAGCGGCCGAGGCCGGTGCCGAGGTGCACCTGATCAAGGTCGACGAGATCACCGACGAGCAGTGGGCGGCCCTCGACGCCTCCGACGCGATCGTCTTCGGGTCGCCCACCTACATGGGCACCGCGTCCGGCGCCTTCCACGTCTTCGCGGAGGCGTCCTCCAAGCGCTGGTTCGGGCAGGACTGGAAGGACAAGCTGGCTGCCGGCTTCACCAACTCCGGGTCCAAGAGCGGCGACAAGCTCCACACCCTGCAGTTCTTCCAGATCCTCGCCGCCCAGCACGGCATGAACTGGGTCAACCTCGGCCTGCACCCGGGCTGGAACAACAGCGCCGGCTCCGAGCACGACCTCAACCGCCTCGGGGTCTTCGCGGGCGCGGCCGCGCAGACCAACGTGGACGAGGGCCCGGAGGCCGTGCACAAGGCGGACGTGGCGACGGCCGAGCACCTGGGACGCCGGGTCGCCGAGACGGCGAAGGTGTTCCTCCAGGGGCGCGCGGCAGCCGCCTGAGCGACCGCCGTCACCGGTACCGGGTGGGCCGGGTCTAGTACCCGAAAAGTGAAGGGCCGGGTCTTTGACCTGCGGCTGCGTAATCGATCAACGCTGCGACCTGCGACTTAGCTGTCGGTGGTTGTCAGCGTTGGTCGTCGTTGAGCACCCCCGCACGGCCCAGAGACGGCCCCGAGCGGGAGGGCTAAGACAAGGACGACTGTTGGCCACTTAGCGTGCCCGACGGGTCGGCACGGTCCCTGCGACTCTCCCGGCTACGCTCGCGCGGGAACGCCCCGCAGCGCGTGGCTGCGGAGCGTTCCTAGCGCCTAGTGGCGTTTAGTCGACTGCCTGCCCGTTGCCCGTGCCGCCCCTGCAGGTCCCGGTGCCGGGGTTGGCCGGGTTGGGGGTCCAATCGACCGTTCCGCCGCCGTCGACGCACTCACCCGGGGTGAGGGCATTGATGGCGCCCTGCCTTGGGGTGAGGTTGGCGGCGGTGGCGGTGGCGGCACCTGTGAGGCCGAGTCCGGCGAGGGCTGCCGTGGCGATGCCAGCGGCGAGGATACGTCGAATGCGCATTCGGTTCCCCTTTCACGGATTGCCTTGATTGGGGCACTAATCAGCTTGATGTTCATCCATGTGGGTGACACGTCATGTTGGGCCGTTCGGGTGACAGGGCTGTCGGATGCGGGGTCGGTGGGGCGACCCGCCGGACAGCACACCTAGGTCGGCGTAGCGACTTTGGCCGGGAGCTGCTTTGGCGCGAGTGATCATGGCCCCGTAAGCTTCCGGCGCGTCGGGCTGGATGAGCTGTACCCGGACCGACGGCTCTGGGCCTGGGCTCACATGCTCGGCTTCCGCGGCCACTTCTCCTCCAAGTCCCGCCGCTACTCGACCACCCTCGGCACCCTGCGCCAAGCCCGCGCCGACTACCGCGCCGCCCAAGAACGCCAAAACCTTGGCCTCGACGAGCGCCAGCCGGACACCGTCCTAGTCCTGGCCGACTGGCAGTACGCCGGACACGGCCACACCCCCGGCGAATCCGCCCTCGCCGCCACCATCGCCCGCGACCTCCAGCTCAACCGCGAAACCGCCCGCGAAGCCCTGGCCGACTGGTCCGGGCCGGACGACCGGGAGGTGTGCGCATGAGGCGTTCTCTGCCGTCGCGCTACCTGACCCCGATTGACCTGGCTGACCTGTTGGGCGTCCCCGTCGAGACCGTCTACCAGTGGCGCCGCAAGCACACCGGTCCGCGCGGCTTCCGGGTCGGCCGGCACGTTCGCTTCGACCCCGAAGACGTACGGAGCTGGGTCGAGTCCCTGATGGAAGGGGCCGCCTGATGGCCGGACACATCCAAGACCGCTGGTACAAGACCGAGACCGGTCCGGATGGCAAGCCGTCCAAAGTCAAGACCGAGCGTTACGGCGTTGGCCTGCGCTACCGCGCGCGCTACATCGGGCCGGATGGCTCCGAGAAGTCCAAGAGCTTCCCGGACAAGCAGAAGCGAAAGGCGGAACAGTGGCTGTCCAGCATCGAGGCGGACATGTCGCGCGGCGACTACGTTGACCCTGACGCAGGCAAGGTCACCTTCGAGCAGTACGCCACCGAGTGGATGACCACGCAGATCACGGACCCCCTGACGCGTGAGTCCGTCGAGAGTCGGCTACGGCTTCACGCGATCCCGTACCTGGGCTCTCGGCCCTTGAGTTCGTTCACCCCGTCTCACCTCGGCCTCTGGCTGCGGACCCTTGAGGATCGAGGGCTGTCGGCGGGATACCGACGTGGGATCTTCGCGCACGTCTCGACCGTCTTTACCGCTGCTGTAGAGGACCGGATCATTCGCGCGAACCCGTACAGCGCTCGGTCTGTGCGGGCGCCCCGGCTGGAGCCGCGCAAGGTCAAGCCCTGGTCTACCGGACGGGTCATGGGCGTTCGGGCCGCGCTGCCTGAGCGCTACCAGGCCCTTGTCAGCGTCGCCGCTGGTCTCGGCCTGCGCCAGGGAGAAGCCTTCGGCCTGGCCGTGGAAGACGTGGACTTCCTAGGTGGTGTGGTACACGTCGTGCGACAGGTCAAGTTGCTTCAGCGCCACCGGCCTGTGCTCGCTCCGCCGAAGGGCGGCAAGGAACGTGACGTGCCTCTGCCTGAGTCCGTCGCCTTCGCGTTGGCTGGTCACCTGAAGCGCCACCCGGCTACAGAGATCACCCTGCCGTGGAAGACCCTCGACGGCCCACCGGTTACGGCATCGCTGATCTTCACTGGTTCCGCAGGCCTGGCACTGGACCGGAACCGCTTCAATGATCGCGTCTGGCGTCCTGCGCTTCGGGCCGTGGGTGTCGAGACGGGGCGGGACAATGGCATGCACGCGCTGAGGCACTTCTACGCCTCGGTCCTCCTGGACGCGGGGGAGAGCATCAAGGCCCTGAGCGAGTACCTAGGGCACCATGACCCCGGCTTCACTCTGCGCACCTACACGCATCTGATGCCGACGAGCCAGACCCGGACCCGGGCCGCCGTTGATCGCGTCTTCGAGGACGACGAGCCTGCGGATGACGGCCCCGAGACGGCCCAGGAAGGTTCCTAGGTCTCTGACCTGCGGTTATCTCAGTACCCGAAGTCCTGGGTCCACCAGGGACCGCCGGAGCCGATGTGCACACCGACGCCCAGGGTCTTGAAGTCGCAGTTCAGTATGTTGGCCCGGTGCCCCGGGCTGTTCATCCAGGCCTCCATGACCGCGGCCGCGTCGGTCTGGCCCCGGGCTATGTTCTCGCCGCCGAGGCCGGTTATGCCGGCCTTGTCGGCCCGGTCCCACGGGGTGGCCCCGTCAGGGTCGGTGTGGTCGAAGAAACCCCGCGCGGCCATGTCGTCGCTGAAGGCCTCGGCCAGTTTGGACAGCGAGCTGTTCGCGGACACCGGGCTGCAGCCCACCTTCGCCCGCTCCTCGTTGACGAGCTTGAGCACCTGCGCCTCCGCGGCGGCCGAGGCGGAGATCGTGACCGGGGACGACTTCTTCGGCGGGGCCTTCGGTTCCTTGTTCTCCGGCTTGCCCGTCGGCTTCTTCGACGGCGTGGAGGCCGTCGGCTCCGCGGACGGCGGCTTCGTCGGCGTGGGCGAGGCGGATGCCGAGGCGGACGGCGTCGGCGAGGCCGAGCGGTCGGCGCCGCGACTCGTCGAGGTGCCGGCCGCACCACCGGAACCACCGCCGCGACCGTTGTCGGCGCTGCCGGAGGTACCGCCCTGCTCGGCGGCCGTGTTGCTGGGCGCGCCCGCGGCCTGCACCTTGTCACCGCCGGAGGTGCTGGTGGTGCCGCCGAGCTTGTAGTTGTCGAGGCCGGGCACCGCGCCCGTGGCCACCGCGACCGTGCCGATGGCGACGGCGGCGGAGACACCGAGCAGACCCGTGCGCACGGGCGTGGCGGCCTTCTTCTTGCGTCGGTGTCCGCGTTCCCGGGGGGCACCCGCCGGGCTGAATCCGTCCGCGGGGAAGACGGCCGTGTCCGTGACCGGCGCGAATCCGTCCTCCATCGCGTACAGATACGCCGAGCTCCTCGCGTTGGCGTCGGCGTACGCCTCAGGGTTCAGGTACGGAGCGATGCCCATGGTGGCGCGATCGCCCGCGTACGAGTCCTGCGGGTCGTGGCTCCCCGAGTACGAGCCGTGCGTCTGTGTGACCCCCGTGGCGCGGCTCGTGGCGGCGCGGCCGGCGGCGGAGCGTCGGTGGCGTCCCATGTCCTTGCCTTCCTCGTCTCGCGGTCAACCGCACCCATACGATCTTGTGGGCCAACCCAACTCACTCGATCGAGTGAGTTTCATATGAGATTCATTGGGTGGGGACGGTACCGCATGGCGCCTGAGGAAGAAGTGCCCCGAGAGACATTGGCCGGTTAGGTTGCACCCATGAGCGAGGATGTGCGACTGGTCGCCTGGGTGCGTGGACGCGTCCAAGGTGTGGGTTTCCGCTGGTTCACGCGGGCCAAGGCGCTGGAGATCGGCGGCCTGAGTGGTTTTGCTCTCAATTTGGGCGATGGACGGGTCCAGGTCGTCGCCGAGGGCACGCGGGAAGGATGCGAGGGACTCCTCGACTGGCTCCAGGGCAGCGACACGCCCGGGCATGTGGACGGTGTCACCGAGATCTGGGACACACCCCGCGGCGGCTATGACGGCTTCGCCATCCGCTGACCCCATTCCGTAAAGCCCCGCAGGCAGCAGCACAGGAGCATGCCACTGGCAGGTGCCCACAGCAGAAACCACCTGGTGGTTGCCAAGAACCGCTTGTCGTGGCAGGCTCCGCAGGTACGGATCACCGCTACGTCCCGAGGGCCCCGCAGGACTCGCAGCGCCGCCGCTTCCAGGCCGCGCACGCCCGGGTTGCCCGCCAATACGGGGCGTGATCGTGTTGACCGTCAAACTTTTTGGTGAGACGCTGAAAGCCCCGCGCACCTTAGCTGTTTGGCATGTAGCAACGGCAGAGCAACACTCGAGTGTGTCAAGCACCGCGGGTGCGAATCCCTCACGACCCACACCGCTTCGGTCGGTCACTCAGTGTGGAGGACCATCCATCATGGCAAAGGCGCTTCTCGGTTACGTCGGCGGCTCCGACCCTCGACTCCTCGCCGAGATGCGACGGCTCCAGCAGCGCGTACAGGACCTGGAATCCGAGCTCGTACGAATCCAGGCGGAGAACGACGCGCTGACGGCTGCCGCTTCTCACGACAGGATCATGGAGAGCATCGACGCACACCAGGCGGAGCCTGCGCTCACCTGATCGCTGCATCGCTCCACGACAGCACACGCAGTGGTTGGGCTGCCCGTATCAACCGCTAAGTTGTCAGAGTTGCAAGGGACGCTTCGGCGTCCCTTCTTTCTTTCCCCCGTCTCCGTCTTTACCTACCCCGCGCATCCTTTCACTCTCTTTAACGTCTGATGTGCCCTGCATGTTCAAGGGCGAAACCGCGGGGTTGCCAGGGTTCATGGAGTGAGATACCGGCGGAAGGTAGAGTCCACCGGCGTGCACCTCAAGGCCCTGACCCTCCGCGGGTTCAAGTCGTTCGCCTCGGCGACCACGCTCCGGTTCGAGCCGGGGATCACGTGTGTCGTGGGGCCGAACGGCTCGGGCAAGTCCAATGTCGTGGACGCGCTCAGCTGGGTCATGGGCGAACAGGGCGCCAAGTCGCTGCGCGGCGGCAAGATGGAGGACGTCATCTTCGCCGGCACCACCGGCCGCCCCCCGCTGGGCCGCGCCGAGGTGTCGCTGACCATCGACAACTCCGACGGGGCGCTCCCGATCGAGTACGCCGAGGTCACCATCACGCGGATCATGTTCCGCAACGGCGGCAGCGAGTACCAGATCAACGGCGACACCTGCCGTCTCCTCGACATCCAGGAACTCCTGTCCGACTCCGGCATCGGCCGCGAGATGCACGTCATCGTCGGCCAGGGCCAGCTCGACTCCGTCCTGCACGCCGACCCCATGGGCCGCCGCGCCTTCATCGAGGAGGCGGCCGGCGTCCTCAAGCACCGCAAGCGCAAGGAGAAGGCGCTGCGGAAGCTGGACGCGATGCAGGCCAACCTCGCGCGCGTGCAGGACCTGACGGACGAGCTGCGCCGGCAGCTCAAGCCGCTGGGCCGGCAGGCCGCGGTCGCCCGACGGGCCGCCGTCATCCAGGCCGACCTGCGCGACGCCCGGCTGCGGCTGCTCGCCGACGACCTCGTACGGCTGAGGGAAGCCCTGAAGGGCGAGATCGCCGACGAGGCCGCGCTGAAGGAGCGCAAGGAGGCCGCCGAACAGGAGCTGAAGAAGGCGCTCCAGCGCGAGGCGCTCCTCGAGGACGAGGTACGGCAGCTCACACCTCGCCTGCAGCGCGCCCAGCAGACCTGGTACGAGCTCTCCCAGCTCGCCGAACGCGTCCGCGGCACGATCTCGCTGGCCGACGCCCGGGTGAAGAGCGCCACGTCCGTGCCCGCCGAGGAGCGGCGCGGCCGTGACCCCGAGGACATGGAGCGCGAGGCCGCCCGTATCCGCGAGCAGGAGGCCGAGCTGGAGGCCGCCCTGGAGGCGGCCCAGCGCGCGCTCGACGACACCGTCGCCCACCGCGCCGAGCTGGAACGCGAGCTGGCCCTCGAGGAACGGCGCCTCAAGGACGTCGCCCGCGCCATCGCCGACCGCCGTGAGGGCCTGGCTCGGCTGAACGGGCAGGTCAACGCGGCCCGTTCGCGTGCCGCGGCCGCCCAGTCCGAGATCGACCGGCTGGCCGCGGCGCGGGACGAGGCCCAGGAGCGGGCCGTCACCGCGCAGGAGGAGTACGAGACCCTGAAGGCCGAGGTCGACGGCCTCGACGCGGGCGACGCCGAACTCGGCGAGCGGCACGAGGCTGCGAAGCGGCAGCTCGCGGAGGCCGAGTCCGCCCTCACCGCCGCCCGTGAGGCCGCCACCGCGGCGGAGCGCAGGCGTGCCGCCACCCAGGCCCGCCATGACGCGCTGGCACTGGGCCTGCGACGCAAGGACGGCACGGGTGTGCTGCTCGGGGCGAAGGACCGGCTCAGCGGCCTGCTGGGCCCGGCGGCCGAGCTGCTGACGGTGACCCCGGGCCACGAGGTCGCACTGGCCGCCGCCTTCGGCGCGGCGGCGGACGCGATCGCGGTGACGACCCCGGCATCGGCGGCCGAGGCGATCAGACTGCTGCGCAAACAGGACGCCGGCCGCGCGTCCCTCCTGCTGGCGGGGGCACCGGAGGACCCCGCACCGGCCCGGCCGGCAGATGGGCCCACTTCCCCGCAAGCCGCGGGTGCTGCCGGCCCCGGCGGGCTGCGGGTGGACGGGTTCGGGGCGAGTGCACACGGTGCTCGGACGCCGCACCCGGCCGGTGCCGGGGATGCGGGTGCCGGGATCGGAGCGGGCGCGGGCGGGCCTTCCGCCGCCTCCGCCTCCGGCGAGCGGCACGTGAGCGGGTTCGATCAGGTCGCCATGACCGGTGCGGCAGGCGGAACCGCTTCTCCGGCAGCCGCGGGCGCCGGGGACGGCCGTTTCGGTACGGGTGCGGCGGCCGGGATCGGCTCGCCGGACGACCTGCATGCCGCAAGGCCCTCGGCTGCCCTCGGCTCCGACGAGCGGCACGCGGACCGTCTCCGTGCCGACGGGAACCCCTTCGCGGCCGATCTCGTCCGTGGTCCCGCCGAGCTGATGCCGGCCGTCCGCCGCCTGCTGCGCGGGATCGTCGTCGTCGGCACCCTCGAGGACGCCGAGGACCTCGTCTACGCCCACCCCGATCTCACCGCCGTCACCGCCGAAGGCGACCTGCTGGGGGTGCACTTCGCGCACGGCGGGTCCGCCGGGGCGCCCAGTCTGCTCGAGGTGCAGGCGTCCGTGGACGAGGCCGCGGCCGAGCTGGCCGAGCTGGCCGTGCGCTGCGCGGAGCTGTCCGAGGCACAGGGCCGGGCCGCCGAGGGGCGCAAGGAGTGTGCCGCGCTGGTCGAGGAACTGGGAGAGCGGCGGCGGGCGGCCGACCGGGAGAAGTCGGCCGTCGCCCAGCAGCTGGGACGGCTCGCCGGCCAGGCGCGCGGTGCCGCGGGTGAGGCCGAGCGGTCCACCGCGGCGGCGGCACGCGCGCAGGAGGCGCTCGACAAGGCCGTACAGGACGTCGAGGAGCTCGCCGAACGGCTCGCCGTCGCCGAGGAGATGCCGATCGAGGAGGAGCCGGACACCTCGGTGCGCGACCGGCTCGCCGCCGACGGCGCCAACGCCCGGCAGACCGAGATGGAGGCCCGCCTCCAGGTGCGTACGCACGAGGAGCGGGTCAAGGGGCTCGCCGGGCGGGCCGACGCGCTCGACCGGGGCGCCCGCGCCGAACGCGAGGCACGCGCGCGTGCCGAGCAGCGGCGGGCGCGGCTGCGCCACGAGGCCGCCGTCGCGGAGGCGGTCGCCTCGGGTGCGCGGCAACTGCTCACGCACGTCGAGGTGTCACTGGGCCGCGCCGAGCAGGAGCGGGCCGCGGCCGAGACCGCCAAGGCCCGCCGGGAGCAGGAACTGACCGCCGCCCGCGGCACCGGACGCGATCTCAAGGCCGAGCTCGACAAGCTGACGGACTCGGTGCACCGCGGCGAGGTGCTCGGCGCCGAGAAGCGGCTGCGGATAGAGCAACTGGAGACCAAGGCGCTGGAGGAGCTGGGCGTGGAGCCCGCCGGGCTCGTGTCCGAGTACGGCCCGCACCAGCTCGTACCGCCGTCCCCGCCCGCCGAGGGCGAGGTACTCCCCGAGGACCCGGAGCACCCGCGCAACCGGCCGAGGCCCTTCGTGCGGGCCGAGCAGGAGAAGCGGCTGAAGGCGGCCGAGCGGGCGTACCAGCAGCTCGGCAAGGTGAACCCGCTCGCGCTGGAGGAGTTCGCGGCCCTGGAGGAGCGGCACAAGTTCCTCAGTGAGCAGCTGGAGGACCTGAAGAAGACCCGCGCCGACCTGCTTCAGGTGGTGAAGGAGGTCGACGAGCGCGTCGAGCAGGTCTTCACCGAGGCCTACCGGGACACGGCCCGGGAGTTCGAGGGCGTCTTCGGCCGGCTGTTCCCGGGCGGTGAGGGGCGGCTGGTGCTGACCGACCCCGACAACATGCTCACCACCGGCGTCGACGTCGAGGCCCGGCCGCCGGGCAAGAAGGTCAAGCGGCTCTCCCTGCTCTCGGGTGGCGAGAGGTCGCTCACCGCCGTCGCGATGCTGGTGTCGATCTTCAAGGCCCGGCCCAGCCCGTTCTATGTCATGGACGAGGTCGAGGCCGCGCTCGACGACACCAACCTGCAGCGGCTGATCCGCATCATGCAGGAGCTGCAGGAGTCCTCGCAGCTGATCGTGATCACGCACCAGAAGCGGACCATGGAGGTCGCCGACGCGCTGTACGGCGTCTCCATGCAGGGTGACGGAGTGTCGAAGGTCATCTCGCAGCGTCTGCGCTAGACCGGTGTGGTCTGCACCTATCGCGACCTGCACTTCTTGATTTCTTCACTTCTTGAAGTCTATCCCCCACGCCTGCGCTCTAAAGTCACATGACTAGGCCTATTGACTTCGAAACTTGAAGGCATAGTCTCTGCAACGTTGCTTTTACCTTCAGGTTGAAGGGCTCACCCCCACCCCGGCAGCGTTGCCGGGTGCCCGAGGAGTTTTTCGTGACCAGCACAGCGCAGGCACCCAAGTCAGGAGCCGGCACGGCTCAACCCGAACATCTCGGGCATGTCGTCTTCATCGCGGCGGCGGCCGCGATGGGCGGTTTCCTCTTCGGCTACGACAGCTCCGTGATCAACGGCGCCGTCGAGGCGATCCGGGGCCGCTACGACATCGGCTCCGCCGCGCTGGCCCAGGTCATCGCCATCGCCCTGATCGGCTGTGCCATCGGCGCCGCGACGGCCGGCCGCATGGCCGACCGGATCGGCCGTATCCGCGTCATGCAGATCGCCGCCCTGCTGTTCACGGTAAGCGCCGTCGGCTCGGCGCTGCCCTTCTCGCTGTGGGACTTCGCCCTGTGGCGCATCGTCGGCGGTTTCGCCATCGGCATGGCCTCGGTCATCGGTCCCGCCTACATAGCCGAGGTCGCCCCGCCGGCCTACCGCGGCCGCCTCGGCTCCTTCCAGCAGGCCGCCATCGTCATCGGCATCGCCATCTCGCAGCTGGTCAACTGGGGCCTGCTCAACGCCGCCGACGGCGACCAGCGCGGCCACCTCATGGGCCTGGAGGCCTGGCAGGTCATGCTCGGCGTGATGGTCGTGCCGGCCGTGCTCTACGGCCTGCTCTCCTTCGCGATCCCCGAGTCCCCCCGCTTCCTGATCTCCGTCGGCAAGCGCGAGCGCGCCCGCGAGATCCTCGCCGAGGTCGAGGGCCAGGACCGTGACCTCGACGCCCGGGTCGCCGAGATCGAGCGGGCCATGAACAGCGAGCACAGGTCCACCTTCAAGGACCTGCTCGGCGGCGGCTTCTTCTTCAAGCCGATCGTCTGGGTCGGCATCGGCCTTTCGGTCTTCCAGCAGTTCGTCGGCATCAACGTCGCGTTCTACTACTCCTCGACGCTGTGGCAGTCGGTCGGCGTCGACCCGACGGACTCGTTCTTCTACTCCTTCACGACGTCGATCATCAACATCGTCGGCACCGTGATCGCGATGATCTTCGTGGACCGCGTCGGCCGCAAGCCGCTCGCCCTCATCGGTTCCGTCGGTATGGCCGTCGGTCTCGCGCTGGAGGCCTGGGCGTTCTCCCACGACCTGGTCGACGGCAAGCTGCCGGCCACCCAGGGCTGGATCGCCCTGATCGCCGCCCACGTCTTCGTCCTCTTCTTCGCCCTGTCGTGGGGTGTGGTCGTCTGGGTCATGCTCGGCGAGATGTTCCCGAACAAGATCCGCGCCGCCGCCCTGGGCGTGGCCGCCGCCGCGCAGTGGATCGCCAACTGGGCCATCACCGCGAGCTTCCCGTCGCTGGCCGACTGGAACCTCTCCGTCACCTACGTGATCTACACGGCCTTCGCGGCGCTCTCCATCCCCTTCGTCCTGAAGTTCGTCAAGGAGACGAAGGGCAAGTCGCTGGAGGAGATGGGCTGACCCGCCCCGCGGACTCGAGGAGAAGGGCCAAGTCCCCGCTGCCCCTCTCCTCGTACTCCTCCGCCGCCCCGGCCCGGCCACTGCCCGGACCGGGGCGGCGGTGTGATGTCCGGACGTTCACCGCGTCAGGACACCGCCGCCGATCTCCAGGGCCTTGCGGATGCTCTCCTCGACGATCCGCAGACGAGTCCCGATCTGGTGTCGGCGTTCCTCGACCGTGCCCGGCCGCTCGGTGCCGTGGGCGACCTCGTCGAGACGGGAGCGCAGCAGAGCGACCTCGCGCTGGAACTCCGGCACGTCACCGGCCGCCACGTAGAGGTCCTGTTCGGCCGCCACGGGCAGGACTCAGGGGCCCGGTGGATCACCGGCGGCCTCGACCGGGCCATCGGTCATCACCGCAGGTCAGCCGTCCAACGCCGGAACCACCTGCTCCGCGAACAGCCGCAGGCTCCGCCACCCCTCCTCCACCGGCATCCCGCCCGCCAGCGGATGGAGGACGAGACTGTCCAGGCCCTGGGCCGCGCACTGCTCCGGGGTGAGGATCCGGTAGACGCCCTCGGCGCGCAGCTCGTCCACCGTCGTGGCCGCCGACCTCACCGCCGAGCGGATGTCCCCGGACTGCCAGGAGGCGTACGTCCGGGCCTCGTGCAGGAAGTGCCGGCCGTGCTCGGCCCACGTCCGGTCCGGATCCTCGGCGATGTGCAGGAGCGGGGTCTCGGCGGCGGGCATCATGGTCCAGCCCTCCGTGCCGTACTCGACGAGCCGCTCCTTGTAGTACGCCTCCAGCTCCGGCAGATGCGCGCTGGGGAAGAACGGCAGGCCCAGCCGGGCGGCCCGGCGGGCGGCGGCCTTCGAGGAGCCGCCGACCAGCAGCAGGGGGTGCGGATCGGTGTAAGGGCGCGGGGTGACCCGTACCGTACGGCCCCGGTATTCGAACTCCTCTCCGGTCCAGGCCTTCAGCAGGGTCTCCAGCAGTTCGTCCTGGAGCCTGCCGCGCCGCTTCCAGTCCACGTCGAACAGGGCGTACTCCTCGGGCCGGTACCCGATCCCGGCGACGGTGACCAGCCGCCCACCGCTCAGCAGATCGAGCACGGCGACGTCCTCCGCGAGCCGCAGCGGGTCGTGCAGCGGACCGATGACCGCCGAGACGGTGACCGCTGTCCGCCGGGTCGCCCCGAACACCGCTCCCGCGAAGGCGAACGGCGACGGCAGCCAGTTGTTCGCGGCTCCGTGGTGCTCCTCCGTCTGCACGGTGGTGATGCCGTGCTCGTCGGCGTACGCGGCCATCTCCAGGGCGGCCCGGTAACGGGCGGCGAGGGAGGCGGGGGTCGCGCCGGGTTCGACGAGATTGAAACGTACGACCGTGACGGGCATGGGACGTCCCCTTCGCCGGGTGGGGTGTCGGCGAGGGAGGAGATTAGCTGACGGTACGTCAGATCGCCATGGTGGTGGCGGGAACGCCGAGCGGCCGTGGATCCCTTGGAGGAATCTACGAAAAAACCCTCCCGGCGGATCAAGGGCCCTGCTGGGGGAGGGATGGATACTGGACGCGTTATGGAAACCGTCATCCTTGCTGTAGTCATCGCCGTGGTGGTGCTCGCGGTGCTCGGCGGGCTCGTCGTCGGCAGCCGGCGCAAGAAGCAGCTGCCCCCGCCGCCCCCCGCCACGCCCGACATCACCGCACCTCCGGCCGAGCCGCACATCGGCGACGAGGCCGAGACGCCGCGCGACGAACCGCGCCGGACGATAGAGGAGGTGGACCTCCCGGACGGCTCGGCCCCGGTCGCCGTCGAGGAACCCCCTGCCGCCGAAGCCGTCGAGGCTCCCGCGATCGAGATCCCGGAGCCCACCGAGGGACGCCTGGTGCGGCTGCGCGCCCGGCTCTCCCGCTCGCAGAACGCCCTCGGCAAGGGCCTGCTCACCCTGCTCTCCCGCGAGCACCTCGACGAGGAGACCTGGGAGGAGATCGAGGACACGCTGCTCACCGCCGACGTCGGCGTCCAGCCCACCCAGGAGCTGGTCGAGGGCCTGCGTGAGCGCGTCAAGGTGCTCGGCACCCGCACCCCCGAGGAGCTGCGCGGCCTGCTGCGCGAGGAGCTCCTCAAGCTGGTCGGCACCGAAGTCGACCGCTCGGTGAAGACCGAGCCCGAGGACCGCAAGCCGGGCATCGTGATGGTCGTCGGCGTCAACGGCACCGGCAAGACCACCACCACCGGCAAGCTCGCCCGGGTCCTGGTGGCCGACGGACGCACCGTCGTCCTGGGCGCCGCCGACACCTTCCGTGCCGCCGCCGCCGACCAGCTGCAGACCTGGGGCGAGCGGGTCGGCGCCTACACCGTGCGCGGGCCGGAGGCCGGTGACCCCGCCTCCGTCGCCTTCGACGCGGTGAAGGAGGGCAAGGAGATGGGCGTCGACGTCGTGCTCATCGACACCGCCGGCCGGCTGCACACCAAGACCGGCCTCATGGACGAGCTGGGCAAGGTGAAGCGCGTCGTCGAGAAGCACGCCCCGCTCGACGAGGTGCTGCTCGTCCTCGACGCCACCACCGGCCAGAACGGTCTCGTCCAGGCCCGTGTCTTCGCCGAGGTCGTCGACATCACCGGCATCGTGCTGACCAAGCTGGACGGCACCGCCAAGGGCGGCATCGTGGTCGCGGTCCAGCGCGAGCTGGGCGTGCCGGTCAAGCTGGTCGGTCTCGGCGAGGGGGCAGACGACCTGGCGCCGTTCGAGCCGGAGGCGTTCGTTGACGCCCTTATCGGGGAGTGAAGTCACCCACCGTATTCGCTACGCCCGTCGAGAAGCGCCCGCCCCAAGGTCCAGTTGGGGCGGGCGCTTCGCCGTCTGTGCACACGGCCGGTCGACCCGCGGCAGGCGGGAAACGTCGGACGGGCTCTAGGTGGCCGGTGACCGGCGCCCGAGGCTCGTGATCGATGCCCCTACGCCCGTGACCGGTGCGCGACGTAGGCCAGCGTCCCCAGCAGCAGCCGGGCGGCGGGCGGCTTCGACACCGAGTCCAGCGCCGGCGGCCGCAGCCAGCGCACCGGGCCGAGCCCGCCCCGGTCCGAGGGCGGCGCCGTGATGTACATGCCGGGGCCGAGGCCGCGCAGGTCGAGGGAGGACGGGTCGTCCCAGCCCATGCGGTAGAGCAGCGCGGGCAGATCGGCGGCGGCGCCCGGGGCGACGAGGAAGTGGGCGCGGCCGTCCGGAGTCGCGGTCACGGGGCCGAGCGGGAGGCCCATGCGTTCGAGGCGGACCAGGGCGCGGCGCCCGGCGGGCTCGGCGACCTCGATGACATCGAATGCCCGCCCGACCGGCAGCATCACCGAAGCACCCGGGAACTCGCCCCAGGCCTTGGTCACTTCGTCGAGCGTGGCCCCGGCGGAGATCTGGGGCGCGAACTCCAGCGGATGCGCGCCCGGCGCGCTGCAGTCCGCCCGGCCGCACGAACATGCGCCCGCGGCGGCCCGCGCGCCCGGCACCACGTCCCAGCCCCACAGCCCGGTGAACTCGGCGACGGCGGTGCACTCCGACGAACGGCCGCGCCGACGTGCGCCGGTGCGGATCTCGCGAATACCGCCGATCGTGAAGCCCATGCCCCCTCCAACGGGTCCAGCGCGCCGGTGGTTACGCCACGGAACGGGACGGAAGCGGAAAGTGACTCCCTGTCACCACTGGTGCCCGCGCTTGCGGGAGGCAAGCGGCGCGCCGAGGCGATTTCGGTGGTGCACCCGGCGATGTGCGCCCCCGAGTGCACTCCTGCATCCACTCGCGGCCGTCCTGTGTCAAGTGAATCGCGCCTGGGCGTCCGTGAGTTCATTCGAAGGGGTGGCGAATGGTGGCGTTTCCGGGATCGCCATGGCTGGACCCGTGATCGTAGGATTACTTTGAGTGCACGAGGCCTGGGGGCACGTGCCCTCGTGGGTATGCCGGAGGCAAGTCGGCATCCCGTTCGGAGGGTGAGAACCGCCGGACGGGCGGCCCTATTCACCGGCATTCTGATAGGGCTTGGCGCACTCGGCGACAAGTGGTCTCAGGGATGGGGGCGTTCCAGTGGGCGGCAACGGCGGTAGCGGGACGAACGCTGACAAGCGCCCCAATGAGCTGCTTGGCTCGTGGTTCGTGCGCAGTGGCTGGTCCAAGGGCGAGCTCGCCCGGCAAGTGAACCGGCGGGCACGCCAGTTGGGTGCCAATCACATTTCCACGGACACCTCCCGGGTGCGCCGCTGGCTGGACGGGGAGAACCCGCGCGAGCCGATCCCGAGGATCCTCTCCGAGCTGTTCTCGGAGCGGTTCGGCTGTGTCGTCTCCGTGGAGGACCTCGGCCTGCGGGCGGCCCGTCAGTCACCCTCCGTGTCCGGGGTCGACCTGCCCTGGACGGGCCCGCAGACGGTGGCCCTGCTCAGCGAGTTCTTACGCAGCGACCTCATGCTGGCGCGGCGCGGCTTCCTCGGGACCTCGCTGGCCCTGTCCGCCGGCCCGTCCCTCATCGAACCCATGCAGCGCTGGCTCGTCCCCACGCCGTCCGGCCCGCTCCCGGAGCCCGAATCCGAGCCGTACCACGATTCCCGCCGCCCGGGCCGGCTGTCCAAGCCAGAGCTGGACCTGCTGGAGTCCACCACGGTGATGTTCCGCCAGTGGGACGCCCAGTGCGGCGGCGGCCTGCGCCGCAAGGCGGTCGTCGGCCAGCTGCACGAGGTCACCGACCTCCTCCAGGAGCCCCAACCGGAGGCCACCGCCAGAAAGCTCTTCAAGGTCGCCGCCGAGCTCGCCGAGCTGGCCGGCTGGATGAGTTACGACGTCGGACTCCAGCCCACCGCGCAGAAGTACTTCGTCCTCGCCCTGCACGCCGCCAAGGAGGCGGGGGACAAGCCGCTCGGCTCGTACGTCCTCTCCAGCATGAGCCGCCAGATGATCCACCTCGGCCGGCCCGACGACGCCCTGGAGCTGATCCACCTCGCGCAGTACGGCAGCCGGGACTGCGCAAGCCCGCGGACCCAGTCCATGCTGTATGCGATGGAGGCCCGCGCCTACGCCAACATGGGCCAGCCCGGCAAGTGCAAGCGGGCCGTCCGGATGGCCGAGGACACCTTCGCCGAGGTCGACGAGTGGGACGAGCCGGACCCCGACTGGATCCGCTTCTTCTCCGAGGCCGAGCTGTACGGCGAGAACTCCCACTCCTTCCGCGACCTGGCGTATGTCGCCGGCCGCAGCCCCACCTACGCCTCCCTGGCCGAGCCCCTGATGCAGCGGGCCGTGGAGCGGTTCGCGAAGGACCACGAGCACCAGCGGTCGTACGCACTGAACCTGATCGGAATGGCCACCGTGCATCTGCTGCGCCGCGAGCCCGAGCGGAGCACCGCCTATGCCTCTCAGGCCATGGGCATCGCCAAGAAGGTCCGCTCCGAGCGCGTGAACACTCGTATCCGAAAGACCGTGGACACGGCCGTACGCGAGTTCGGCCACCTGGCGGAGGTCATCGACCTCACCGAGCAGCTCGCCGTGGACCTTCCCGAGACCGCCGAGGCGGTCTGAGGCCCGGACGTCCGAAGGAAACCCATAGCCCCGGCCGCGGCCGGCCCTCCCGAACTGTCCGACTCGGCTCCCCCACGCCAGGTCATCGGAGGCCGCCCGCGGCCGGTCCCTTTTGCGCCCGACCGGCGCCGCTCTCGCGGACGTGGTTGATCGCCGTCGGGGTTCCTCCATTCATGGTCGCGCTGCCATTCATCGAGGTTGCGTCACGATAACGATCGGCGTGGCCGACATCCGGCAGTTCATCGACGTGTAACACGCGCGGTGCCTTCGTCACCCCGGCGAAACAACGAGGGGCTTCCACCGAAACCGCGCTGCGCCAATCTCATGGCGCATAACCGGCGCACCCCCACTTGACCGGACCGATCTCAGGCTTCGCCCGCACGGGGCCGTACCAACCGACGAGGAGACGCCGATGGCACCAGCCATCACGCTTGCCGCGGAGGCACCCAAGCTGTCCTCCGCGAACACAGGCTTCATGCTCATCTGTTCCGCCCTGGTGCTGATCATGACCCCGGGTCTCGCCTTCTTCTACGGAGGCATGGTCCGCGTCAAGAGCACCCTCAACATGCTGATGATGAGCTTCATCAGCATGGGCATCGTCACCATTCTGTGGGTGCTCTACGGCTTCTCCCTCGCCTTCGGCACGAACAACAGCCTCATCGGCTGGAACCCCGACTGGTTCGGCCTCAGCAACATCGGGCTGACGCAGCTCTGGGACGGCTACAACATCCCGATCTTCGTCTTCATGGTCTTCCAGATGATGTTCGCCATCATCACACCGGCCCTGATAAGCGGCGCCCTCGCGGACCGCGTCAAGTTCTCGGCGTGGTCGCTCTTCGTCGCCCTGTGGGCCACGATCGTCTACGTCCCGGTCGCCCACTGGGTCTGGGGTGCCGACGGCTGGGCCTACAAGCTCGGCGTGATCGACTTCGCCGGTGGTACGGCGGTCCACATCAACGCGGGTGCCGGGGCCCTCGGCGTGATCCTGGTCATCGGCAAGCGCGTCGGCTTCAAGAAGGACCCGATGCGCCCGCACAGCCTCCCGCTGGTCATGCTCGGCGCAGGGCTCCTGTGGTTCGGCTGGTTCGGCTTCAACGCCGGCTCGTGGCTCGGCAACGACGACGGCGTCGGCGCGCTGATGTTCGTCAACACGCAGGTCGCCACCGCCGCCGCCATGCTGGCCTGGCTCGCCTACGAGAAGATCCGGCACGGCGCGTTCACCACGCTGGGCGCCGCCTCCGGTGCGGTCGCCGGTCTGGTCGCGATCACCCCGTCCGGTGGCGCGGTCTCCCCGCTCGGCGCGATCGCCGTCGGCGCCATCGCCGGTGTCGCCTGCGCTGCGGCCGTGAGCCTGAAGTTCAAGTTCGGCTACGACGACTCCCTCGACGTCGTCGGCGTCCACATGGTCGGCGGAATCATCGGTTCCCTGCTCATCGGCTTCTTCGCCACCGGCAAGGGCCAGTCCACCGCCACGGGTGTCTTCTACGGCAACCACTCCTTCGACCAGCTGTGGAAGCAGTGCGCCGGTGTGTTCGCGGTCCTCGCCTACTCCCTGGTCGCCTCCGCGATCCTCGCCTTCCTCCTCGACAAGACCATCGGTATGCGGGTCACCGAGGACGAGGAGGTCTCCGGTATCGACCAGGCGGAGCACGCCGAGACCGCATACGACTTCAGCGGCGCGGGCGGCGGTGTCGTCGGCACCGCCTCCGCTGCCGCGCTGGCCGGCACGCAGAGCAAGAAGGTGGACGCATGAAGCTCATCACCGCCGTCGTGAAGCCCCACCGGCTCGACGAGATCAAGGAGGCCCTCCAGGCCTTCGGCGTCCACGGCCTGACGGTCACCGAGGCCAGCGGTTACGGTCGTCAGCGGGGCCACACCGAGGTCTACCGTGGTGCCGAGTACACGGTCGACCTGGTTCCCAAGATCCGCATCGAGGTGCTGGCCGAGGACGACGACGCCGAGCAGCTGATCGACGTGATCGTCAAGGCCGCCCGTACCGGCAAGATCGGGGACGGCAAGGTCTGGTCCCTCCCGGTCGAGGCCGCCGTACGGGTCCGGACCGGCGAGCGCGGCCCCGACGCGCTCTGAGCGGGCACGCTCACCACAGAAGAAGGACAGGAGTCGCCGGGTGACGAGTACGGATGTTCGGAAAGACGCAGAGGACTCGGGACCCAGCGGCTATGCGGCGGCCCGGCTGCGCCTCCTCACCGAGGGGGCGCGGTCCGGGCCGCCGCGCCGTGCGGCCCTCGCCGAACTCACGGACGACTGGCTGGCGGGACTGTTCACCGCGGCCGCCGGGGGCCTGAAGGGCGTCTCGCTGGTGGCCGTCGGCGGCTACGGCCGCGGCGAGCTGTCCCCGCGCAGCGATCTCGACCTCCTGCTGCTGCACGACGGCGGCGACACCAAGGCGGTCGCCGCCCTCGCCGATCGCGTCTGGTACCCCGTCTGGGACCTGGGCCTCGCCCTCGACCACTCGGTGCGCACCCCGGCCGAGGCCCGCAAGACGGCCGGTGAGGACCTCAAGGTCCAGCTCGGTCTCCTCGACGCCCGTCATATCGCGGGCGACCTGGGCCTCACGGCCGGACTGCGCACGGCGGTGCTCGCCGACTGGCGCAACCAGGCCCCGAAGCGCCTCCTCGAACTCCAGGAGCTGTGCGGCGAGCGCGCCGAGCGCCAGGGCGAGCTCCAGTACCTCCTGGAACCCGATCTGAAGGAGGCCCGGGGCGGCCTCCGGGATGCCACCGCCCTGCGCGCGGTCGCCGCGTCCTGGCTGGCCGACGCCCCCCGCGAGGGCCTCGCGGACGCCCGGCGGCGCCTGCTCGACGTACGTGACGCCCTGCACCTGACCACAGGGCGGGCCACCGACCGGCTGGCCCTGCAGGAGCAGGACCAGGTCGCGGCGGAGCTGGGCCTGCTCGATGCCGACACATTGCTGCGCCAGGTCTACGAGGCCGCACGCGTCATCTCGTACGCCAGTGATGTCACCTGGCGTGAAGTGGGGCGCGTCCTGCGGTCGCGCGCCGTGCGGCCGAGGCTGCGCGCCATGCTGGGCGGCGGCAAGCCCGTCGTCGAAAGGTCTCCGCTGGCCGAGGGTGTGGTGGAGCAGGACGGCGAGGTGGTGCTCGCCCGCGCCGCGCGCCCCGAACGCGACCCCGTGCTTCCCCTGCGCGCCGCGGCCGCTGCCGCACAGGCCGGCCTCCCGCTCTCCCTGCATGCCGTACGGCACCTGGCCGCCACCGCGCGCCCCCTGCCCACGCCCTGGCCCGCCGAGGCGCGCGAGCAGCTCGTGACCCTGCTCGGCTCGGGCCGCCCGACAATCGACGTCTGGGAGGCGCTGGAGGCGGAAGGCCTGATCACCCGCCTGCTCCCGGACTGGGAGCGGGTCCGCTGCCGCCCGCAGCGCAATGCCGTCCACATCTGGACGGTCGACCGTCACCTCATCGAAACGGCGGTCCGCGCCTCCGAGCTGACCCGCCGTGTCAGCCGTCCCGACCTCCTTCTGGTCTCCGCGCTGCTGCACGACGTCGGCAAGGGCTGGCCCGGCGACCACTCGGTGGCCGGCGAGATCATCGCCAAGGACGTGGCGGCCCGCATCGGCTTCGACCGTGCGGACGTGGCGGTGCTCTCCACCCTCGTACGGCACCATCTGCTGCTGATCGAGACGGCCACCCGGCGCGACCTGGAGGACCCCGCCACCGTCCGCTCGGTCGCCGACGAGGTCGGCTCGCAGAGCACCCTGGAACTGCTGCACGCCCTGACCGAGGCGGACGCGCTGGCGACCGGCCCGGCCGCCTGGTCGTCCTGGCGCGGCTCCCTGGTTGCCGATCTGGTGAAACGGGTCTCGGCCGTGCTCGCCGGGGACGCCCCCGAGGAGCCCGAGCCCGCCGCGCCCAGCGCGGAACAGGAACGGCTCGCCATCGAGGCGTTCCGCACCGGCGGCCCGGTGCTGGCCCTGCGCGCCCAGACCGAACCCCGGCCCGAGGACGAACCGACCGGGGAGCCCGAGCCGCTCGGCGTGGAGCTCGTCATCGCCGTACCCGACCAGCCGGGCGTGCTGCCCGCGGTGGCCGGAGTGCTCGCCGTGCACCGGCTGACCGTCCGCACCGCCGAGCTGCGCGCCCTGCGCCTCCCGGACGACGTCGACGAAGGCTCCGTCCTGCTGCTGAACTGGCGGGTCGCGGCGGAGTACGGTTCCCTGCCGCAGGCGGCCCGGCTCCGTGCCGACCTGGTCCGCGCCCTGGACGGCTCCCTGGACATCGCGTCCCGCCTCGCCGAACGCGACGCCGCCTACCCCCGGCGCCGTGGCTGGGTGGCGCCACCCGCCCGGGTGGCGGTGGCCTCGGCGGCCTCCCGGCACGCCACCGTGATCGAGGTCCGTGCGCAGGACGCGCCGGGACTGCTGTTCCGTATCGGCCAGGCCCTGGAGGACGCGAGCGTACGGGTGCGCAGCGCGCATGTGAGCACGCTGGGCAGCAACGCCGTGGATGCTTTCTACGTCACGGGCACGGACGGCTCGCCGCTGCCCGGGGACGAGGCCGCGTCGGTGGCGCGGAAGCTGGAGGAGACGCTGCGGGCGTGACTTCGCGGTGACTTTCCGTCCCCGCCCGCTGAACACAGCAGGCGGGGACGATTTGCTTGCAGGGCCGGATACCCTGGAAGACGCTCACACTGCCCCCGACCCCCGAGGACCGACGCCGCCGTGTTCGATACTCTCTCCGATCGCCTCTCAGCGACTTTCAAGAGCCTGCGCGGCAAGGGGCGGTTGTCCGAGGCGGACATCGACGCCACGGCCCGCGAGATCCGCATCGCGCTCCTCGAAGCGGACGTGGCCCTGCCTGTCGTCCGGACGTTCATCAAGAACGTCAAGGAAAGGGCCCTCGGTGCCGAGGTGTCCCGCGCGCTGAACCCCGCCCAGCAGGTGCTGAAGATCGTCAACGACGAGCTCGTCACCATCCTGGGCGGCGAGACCCGGCGCCTGCGCTTCGCCAAGCAGCCCCCCACCGTGATCATGCTGGCGGGCCTGCAGGGTGCCGGTAAGACCACGCTCGCGGGCAAGCTGGGCCGCTGGCTCAAGGAGCAGGGCCACTCGCCGCTGCTCGTCGCAGCCGACCTCCAGCGCCCCAACGCCGTCAACCAGCTGAGCGTCGTCGCCGAGCGCGCCGGCGTCGCCGTGTTCGCGCCAGAGCCGGGCAATGGCGTCGGCGACCCGGTCAAGGTCGCCAAGGACTCCATCGAGCACGCGAAGACCAAGGTCCACGACATCGTGATCGTGGACACCGCCGGCCGCCTGGGCATCGACCAGGAGATGATGCAGCAGGCCGCGGACATCCGTGACGCGGTCTCGCCGGACGAGATCCTCTTCGTCGTCGACGCGATGATCGGTCAGGACGCCGTCAACACCGCGGAGGCCTTCCGCGACGGCGTCGGCTTCGACGGCGTGGTGCTCTCCAAGCTCGACGGTGACGCCCGCGGTGGCGCGGCCCTGTCGATCCGCCAGATCACCGGCAAGCCGATCATGTTCGCGTCGAACGGCGAGAAGCTCGACGACTTCGACGCGTTCCACCCTGACCGGATGGCCTCCCGCATCCTCGACATGGGTGACCTGCTCACCCTGATCGAGCAGGCGGAGAAGACGTTCAGCCAGGAAGAGGCCGAGAAGATGGCCTCCAAGCTGGCGTCCAAGAAGGGCCAGGACTTCACCCTGGACGACTTCCTGGCCCAGATGGAGCAGGTCAGGAAGATGGGCTCCATCTCGAAGCTGCTCGGGATGCTGCCGGGCATGGGGCAGATCAAGGACCAGATCAACAACCTGGACGAGCGGGAAGTCGACCGCGTGGGCGCGATCATCAAGTCGATGACCCCGGGCGAGCGCCAGGACCCGACGATCATCAACGGCTCGCGCCGCGCCCGTATCGCCAAGGGTTCCGGTGTCGAGGTCAGCGCGGTGAAGGGGCTGGTCGAGCGGTTCTTCGAGGCCCGCAAGATGATGTCCCGCATGGCTCAGGGCGGCGGTATGCCCGGCATGCCGGGGATCCCGGGCATGGGCGGCGGACCCGGCCGCACCAAGAAGCAGCCGAAGAAGGCCAAGGGCAAGCAGCGCTCCGGCAACCCGATGAAGCGCAAGCAGCAGGAGCTGGAGGAGGCTCAGCGCCGCGAGGCGGCCGCCCAGGGCGGTGGCGCCTTCGGACTCCCGCAGCAGGGCGGCAAGGACTTCGAGCTGCCGGACGAGTTCAAGAAGTTCATGGGCTGACCCGACACGTTCATGGGCCGGCCCGACGTTCATGGGCCGACGCCTACCGACGTCGTACGGCACTGAGGGCGTCCTCCTCCGGGGAGGGCGCCCTCAGCGCGTGCCGCGGCTCGCTGTGTGCCGTAACGTCCAGATATGAGCAATGCCGCGCCGCCACGGAAAGACCCTGATCAGCCGTGGCGTACCGAGGGCACCCCGGACGAGTCGCCCCGGCGGCCCGGTGGCCGACGGATACGCGGAAGGTGGTGGGGCCTCGCCGTCACCGCGGTGATCGTCTTTCTGCTGGCCTACATCGGGCTGAACTACCTGGGCCAGGGCAACGAGCCGACGATCTCGTACACGGAGTTCAGCAGGCAGGTCGGCGACGGCAACGTCGCCAAGATCTACTCCAAGGGCGACGCCATCCAGGGCGAGCTCAAGACGCCCCAGGCCAAGCCCAGCGGTGGTGGCCAGTACACCAAGTTCAGGACGCAGCGCCCGGCCTTCGCGGACGACAGGCTCTGGCAGAACCTGAGCAGCCATGGCGTCACGGTGACCGCGCAGCCCGTCGTGCAGGAGCGCAGTCTGCTGTCCAACCTGCTGATCTCGCTGGTGCCGATCGTGCTGCTGGTCGCCGTGTGGATCTTCTTCGCGCGCCGGATCGGCGGGGGACTGGGCGGTGCGGGCGGCATGCTCGGCCGCAAGGCCCCGCCCAAGCCGGTCGGGCCCCGGCCGGGCACCCAGCGCACGTCGTTCGCCGACGTGGCCGGGATCGACGAGGTCAAGGGCGAGCTGGACGACGTCGTCGACTTCCTGGAGAACCCCGACGCCTACCGCAGGATGGGCGCGAAGATGCCGCGCGGCGTGCTGCTCGCGGGCCCGCCCGGCACCGGCAAGACCCTGCTGGCGCGCGCGGTGGCGGGCGAGGCGGGCGTACCGTTCTTCTCCGCCTCCGCGTCCGAGTTCATCGAGATGATCGTCGGTGTCGGCGCCTCCCGGGTCCGGGAGCTGTTCGCCGAGGCCCGCAAGGTGGCACCGTCGATCATCTTCATCGACGAGATCGACACGATCGGCCGGCAGCGCGGCGGCGGCCCGTCGGTGAGCGGCCACGACGAGCGCGAGCAGACACTGAACCAGATCCTCACGGAGATGGACGGGTTCTCCGGCTCGGAGGGCGTGGTCGTGGTGGCGGCGACGAACCGCGCCGACATCCTGGACCCGGCGCTGACCCGGCCCGGCCGGTTCGACCGGGTGGTGCACGTCTCGCCGCCGGACCGGGGCGGGCGTGAGTCGATCCTGCGGATCCACACCCGTGAGATCCCGCTCGATCCGGACGTGGACCTGGCCCAGGTGGCCCGGACCACCCCGGGCATGACAGGCGCAGATCTGGCCAATCTCGCCAACGAGGCCGCCTTGCTCGCGGTCAAGCGCAAGCAGGAGACGGTGACCCGGTCGGACCTGTCCGAGGCGCTGGAGAAGGTGCAGCTCGGTGCCGAGCGCACCCTCGTGATGCCCGAGGAGGACCGCCGGCGCACCGCCTACCACGAGAGCGGGCACGCCCTGCTCGGCATGCTGCAGCCCGGCGCCGACCCCGTCCGCAAGATCACCATCGTGCCGCGCGGCCGGGCCCTCGGCGTGACGATGTCGACCCCCGAGGTGGAGCGGTACGCGCACTCGGAGGGCTATCTGCGCGGCCGGATCATCGGCGCGCTGGGCGGTATGGCGGCGGAAGAGGTGGTCTACGGCGTCGTGACCACGGGTGCGGAGAACGACCTCGAACAGGTCACCGCCATCGCACGCGGAATGGTGGCCCGCTGGGGCATGAGCGAGCGCATCGGCCGGCTCTCCGCCCTGCCGAGCGACGCCCAGCAGGCGTACGGGCTCTCGGCCGCCCCGCAGACCCTCGACGCGATCGACGCCGAGATGCGCAGGATCGTCGACGGGTGCTACGAGGAGGCCTGCCGCAAGCTCCACGACCACCGCTCCCAGCTGGACGCCCTGACCGAGGCACTGCTGGAGAACGAGACGCTGGAGGAGGCGGACGCATACCGGATCGCGGGCATCACGCGCCTGACGAAGGACCCGGAGGCCTGAGGGACGCTCAGGGCGTGCGGGCGATCAGGTAGCGGAACACGTTCGGCATCCACACGGTCCCGTCCGGCCGCTGGTACGGGTGCAGTGCCTCCGTAAGTTCCTTGTCCACCTGTTCCTGGTCCGTGGCCGCGATCGCCGCGTCGAACAGGCCCGTCGACAGCAGGCCCCGTACGGCACTGCCGGGACCGGCGTACCCGAACGGGCAGGCGACCCGCCCGGAACCGTCCGGCTTCAGCCCCGCCCGCTGGGCGACCTCCTCCAGGTCGTCGCGCAGGGCGGGGCGCCAACTGCCCGCGCTGCGCAGCGGATCGGCCAGTTTCGTGGCCACCCGCAGCACGGACGACGTGGCGCAGCGTTCCGGCGGACCCCAGCCGGCCAGCACCACCGGCGCTCCGCGTTCGGCGAGCGGTGTCGCGCAGGCGAGCAGCTCACCGAGTCCTTCCGAGTCGCCTGCCAGGCATCCGATCGGCTCGAAGGCCGTCACCAGGGTGTACGCGGGCGTCCTGGTGTCGGCCCCGTCCCGGGGTAAGCCCTCGACGATCCGGGTGGCCGCACGCGCGCGCGTGCCCCAGGTGTCGGGCAGCAGCCGGGCCCGTGCGAGGACGAGCCGTTCGGGACGGGCGGAGTCGACACCGGTGACCGCCGCTCCTCTGGAGGCCGCCATCAGCAGGGCGAGCCCGGAGCCGCAGCCGAGGCCCAGCAGCCTGCTGGCGGGGCCCACTTCAAGTCGCTCGTAGACGGCCTCGTAGAGCGGGACGAGCATCCGCTCCTGGATCTCGGACCAGTCACGCGCGCGTGCGTCCAGGTTCACGCGGGGTGCGGATCCCGCGTGAGACAGGGTGTGCCGCACGAGCGTAGGTGTCATAGGTAAGCGCCCCAATCCGCCGAGAGTTGGTGGTGTGCCCGATTCCGTGGCCCCCGTGATGTGCGCTCGCACTCCCCACGTATGTCAGGTAACTCCCGGCTCGCGGTGACGTCCAGGGGTCGTGGGGCCCTGCTTGTGGGTTCGCGGCGCCCGTGGCGAGATTTCACATGCCCGCAACCTGAGCCCGTACCATCGCGCCATGGCAAAGGCATCCATTCTCACGTCCAGGGCGGACGACTTTCCGCGCTGGTACCAGGATCTGATCGCCAAGGCCGAGCTGGCGGACAACGGGCCGGTGCGCGGCACCATGGTGATCCGACCGTACGGCTACGGGCTGTGGGAGCGGATGCAGGCCGAGATGGACGCCCGTATCAAGGAGACGGGTACCCAGAACGCGTACTTCCCGCTGCTGATCCCGCAGTCGTACCTCGCCAGGGAGGCCGACCATGTCGAGGGGTTCGCGCCCGAGCTCGCGGTGGTCACGCACGGCGGCGGCAAGGAGCTGGAGGAGCCCGCGGTCGTCCGGCCCACGTCGGAGACCATCATCAACGAGTACTTCTCGAAGTGGGTGCAGAGCTACCGGGACCTGCCCCTGCTCATCAACCAGTGGGCGAACGTGGTCCGTTGGGAGCTGCGCCCGCGTCTGTTCCTGCGCACCTCCGAGTTCCTGTGGCAGGAGGGGCACACCGCGCACGCCACGTACGAGGAGGCGCGGGAGTTCGCCTCGCACATCCAGCGCAACGTCTACGGGGACTTCCTGGAGAACATCCTCGCGATGGACTTCGTCTCCGGCCGCAAGACGGTCAAGGAGCGGTTCGCGGGCGCCATCAACACCCTCACGCTGGAGAGCATGATGGGGGACGGCAAGGCCCTGCAGATGGTCACCAGCCATGAGCTGGGCCAGAACTTCGCCAAGCCGTTCAACACCCGGTACCTGTCCAAGGACGGTACGCAGGAGTACGTCTGGCAGACCTCCTGGGGGTCGACGACCCGCATGATCGGCGCGCTGGTGATGACGCACGGCGACGACAACGGCCTGCGGGTCCCGCCGCGGCTGGCGCAGATCCAGGCGGTCGTCCTCGCGATCAAGGGCGAGGAAGCGGTTCTGGCCGAGGTCCGTGAGATCGGCGAGCGGCTCAGGGCGGCGGGCATCCGGATCCAGGTGGACGACCGCACCGACATCCCCTTCGGCCGCCGCGCCGTCGACTGGGAACTGAAGGGTGTCCCCGTCCGTGTCGAGGTCGGCCCCCGTGACCTGGAGAACGGCACGGCGATGCTGGTCCGCCGGATCCCGGGCGGCAAGGAGCCGGTGGCCCTGGACGCCCTGGCCGGGCTCCTCCCCGCCATCCTCCAAGAGGATCAGGCGCTGCTGCTGAAGCAGTCCCGGGAGCGCCGCGAGTCCCGCACCGCGGACGTGTCGACGATCGAGGAGGCCGCCGAGGCGGTCACCGCCGGCGGCTGGGCGCGCATCCCGTGGGGCACCCTCGGCGAGGAGGGCGAGGCCGAGCTGGCCGAGCACGCGATGACCGTACGGTGTCTGCTCGCCGAGGACGGGTCGGTGCCCGAGGACGGGGACGCCCCGAGTAACGTCGCGGTCGTCGCGCGCGCTTACTGAAGTAGCGACTCCGCCACGTACTGAAGTAGCGACTCCGCCACGAGAGCGACCGAAACGCCTCTTGCGCAACCGCCGACGACACCCGTCCCGGCGCGCGGATCTGATCTACGCGCCGGGTCGTACGTCAGACTACGCACCGGCTTGGTATGAGCTGTGAAGCTTCTCCGCAGATCAGCGCACCCGCCCTCGTCAGGACGCATCAGCGGCAACTGACGGGTAAGTGCAAATTATTTGGGATGGCCCGGAATCGGAACACTGGAGCCCTCAGGCTCGTTGTCATTACGTGAGCACGACACAGACACCACCTGTTCTCGCCGCAGAGCTGGCACAGGCGTGGGCCGACATTCAGCGGTACCACCCCGAACTGCCTGACCTTGCCGCGCCAGAGTCCCTGATCGGGGAGTCGTCGTCCGCCTGCGGTCACGAGCTCTCCTTCGAACGACTGCTCCACGAGGCAGTCCATGGCATCGCAGCCGCACGCGGGGTCCGCGACACCTCCCGCGCCGGCCGCTACCACAACCGCAGGTTCCTCGCGATCGCCGAGGAACTGGGCCTGGACCACCCCGACGAACCGCACCCCAGCAGTGGCTTCTCGCTGGTCACGCTGAACGCCGAGGCGAAGCGGCGTTACCGGCCGACGATCGAACGCCTTCAGCGCGCCCTGAAGGCCCACACGGTGGCCACGTCCGCCGACACCTCCCGCACCTTCCGCGGCCCGGCCGCCCGCCATGGCTCCTCCGGCGGCGGCGTTCGCGTCAAGGCGGTCTGCGACTGCGGCCGCAACGTCCGGGTGGTTCCGTCGGTCCTGGCCCAGGCCCCGATCGTGTGCGGCGGCTGCGGCAAGCCGTTCCGCATCCCGGAGGTCGTGGGAGCCGCGGCGAGCTGAGGCTGCGACTGCTCGTGGCAGTCGCAGCCGGCAGGTCGCCGGTGCCGAATGGCGCACCCGACGTACGGTCACCTCCACGCCGGGTGCCCCATTGGCATGCTCAAGATCACCCGGCCCCCTCGGCCGAAGGTGACGCGCAGGGTGTGGCACAATGGCTAGCTGTACTCGACAGCCGCACAGGACCCCTCTCTCCTCCGGCTGACGCGTCCATCGGGCACTCGGGTACCGCAACCCCACGCGGCAGTCTCGCCGTGCCCAACCACGTCAAATCCAGGAGAATCCACTCCCGTGGCAGTCAAGATCAAGCTGAAGCGTCTGGGCAAGATCCGTTCGCCTCACTACCGCATCGTCGTCGCCGACTCCCGCACCCGTCGTGACGGCCGTGCGATCGAGGAGATCGGCAAGTACCACCCGACCTACAACCCGTCGGTCATCGAGGTGGACGCCGAGCGCGTGGCGTACTGGCTGGGTGTCGGCGCGCAGCCGACCGAGCCCGTCCTCGCCATCCTGAAGAAGACCGGCGACTGGCAGAAGTTCAAGGGCGAGCCCGCCCCGGCGCCGCTGCTCGTCGCCGAGCCGAAGGCCGCGCGTCCGTCGTTCGAGGCTCTCGGCGGTGACGACGAGGGCAAGGGTGAGGCGATCACCCAGAAGAAGAAGGCTGAGAAGAAGGACGAGGCCGCGGCTGAGTCCGAGTCGACCGAGGCCTGAGCAGCATGCTCGAAGAGGCGCTTGAGCACCTCGTGAAGGGCATCGTCGACAACCCTGACGATGTGCAGGTCGCCTCGCGCAACCTGCGCCGCGGGCGCGTTCTCGAGGTCCGGGTGCACCCCGACGACCTCGGCAAGGTGATCGGCCGCAACGGCCGCACCGCGCGCGCCCTGCGCACCGTCGTGGGCGCCATCGGCGGCCGCGGTGTCCGCGTCGACCTCGTCGACGTGGACCACGTCCGCTGACGTTTCGCAGCACCGGCTCGGGCCGGGGAGGGCCACTGGGCCGTCCCCGGCCCGCAGTCGTATGACAGGAGATCAAGCACAGTGCAGCTCGTAGTCGCACGGATCGGCCGTGCCCACGGCATCAAGGGCGAGGTCACCGTGGAGGTACGTACCGACGAGCCCGAGCTCAGGCTCGCACCCGGCGCCGTACTGGCCACCGATCCCGCATCCGCGGGCCCGCTCACCATCGAGACCGGCCGCGTCCACAGCGGCCGCCTCCTCCTGCGCTTCGCGGGCTTCGGCGACCGCAGCGCCGCCGAGACCCTGCGCAACACCCTCCTGATCGCCGAGATCGACCCGGAGGAGCTGCCCGAGGGCGAGGACGAGTACTACGACCACCAGCTCATCGACCTCGACGTGGTCACCGAGGACGGCACGGAGGTCGGCCGGATCACGGAGATCTCGCACCTGCCCTCCCAGGACCTGTTCATCGTGGAGCGGCCCGACGGCAGCGAGGTGCTGATCCCCTTCGTGGAGGAGATCGTCACCGAGATCGACCTGGAGGAGCAGAAGGCGGTCATCTCCCCTCCGCCCGGCCTGATCGACGACCGGGCCGAGATCGCGTCCTCGCGGGACGAGGCGTAATGCGCCTCGACGTCGTCACGATCTTCCCCGAGTACCTGGAACCGCTGAAGGTCTCCCTGGTCGGCAAGGCACGCGCGCGTGGACAGCTGAACGTGCACGTGCACGACCTGCGGTCCTGGACGTACGACCGGCACAACACGGTCGACGACACGCCGTACGGCGGCGGCCCCGGCATGGTCATGAAGACCGATCCCTGGGGCGACGCCCTGGACTCCGTCCTGGCCGACGGCTACGAGACGGGCTCCCACGCGCCCGCGCTGATCGTCCCCACCCCCAGCGGCCGCCCGTTCACCCAGGAGCTGGCCGTGGAGCTCTCCGAGCGCCCCTGGCTGATCTTCACGCCGGCCCGCTACGAGGGCATCGACCGGCGCGTCATGGACGAGTACGCCACCCGGATACCGGTGTACGAGGTGTCCATCGGCGACTACGTCCTGGCCGGCGGCGAGGCGGCCGTGCTCGTCGTCACGGAGGCCGTCGCCCGGCTGCTGCCCGGTGTCCTCGGCAACGCAGAGTCCCACCGGGACGACTCCTTCGCGCCCGGCGCGATGGCGAGCCTCCTGGAGGGCCCCGTCTACACCAAGCCGCCCGTCTGGCGCGGCCGGGAGATCCCGGACGTGCTGCTCAGCGGCCACCACGGGAAGATCGCCCGCTGGCGCCGGGACGAGGCCCTCAGGCGTACGTCGGCCAACCGGCCCGATCTCATCGAGTGCTGCGACCCCAGGGCCTTCGACAAGAAGGACCGCGAGATGCTCTCCATCCTGGGCTGGGCTCCGGACCCGGACGGAGAGCCGTACGGCCGATTTTGGCGCAGGCCAGAGGGCGTGGAAGAATAGACCGCTGCTGTGCGTCCGTCCGGCGAGCGCCCCTGCCACAGGGGGACACGACGCCCGCCCCGACCCGCACGGCAGTCCTCATGGAAACCTAGTTCCCGTTGATGACCTGTGGCATCAGCGAAGAAAGCAGACGAAATGTCTCACCTGCTCGACTCCGTCGACTCCGCGTCGCTGCGCAGCGACATCCCGGCCTTCCGTCCGGGTGACACCGTCAACGTCCACGTCCGCGTCATCGAGGGCAACCGCTCCCGTGTGCAGCAGTTCAAGGGCGTTGTGATCCGCCGTCAGGGCTCCGGTGTCCGTGAGACCTTCACGGTCCGCAAGGTCTCGTTCTCCGTCGGCGTCGAGCGCACCTTCCCGGTGCACACCCCGATCGTCGAGAAGATCGAGCTCGTCACCCGCGGTGACGTGCGTCGCGCGAAGCTGTACTACCTGCGCGAGCTGCGTGGCAAGGCCGCGAAGATCAAGGAGAAGCGCGAGAGCTGAGCGCCTCCCGGAAGTCACAGCGGGGCCGGATAGCATCTGGCTCCGATGGACACCGAAGCACAGCCGACGGAGCGCGACCGCTCCTCCCGCCCCGACACGGGGGCCGTGGAGGGACGGTCGCGTTTCGCGTTGGTGTCGCGGATCACCGAGTGGCTGCCGGGCGGGTGGATCACCCTCACCCTCTTCGTCTGCCTGCTGTTTTTGCTGCTTCTCAACACTTTCGTGGTGCAACCCTTCCAGATTCCCAGCGGATCCATGGAACAGGGATTGAGGATCGGGGACCGCGTTCTCGTAAATAAGTTGGCGTACCGTTTCGGTGCCGAGCCGCGGCGCGGCGATGTCGTCGTGTTCGACGGCACCGGGTATTTCGGGGACGCCGACTACATCAAGCGCGTTGTAGGTGTGGGGGGAGACCATGTGGTCTGCTGCGACAAGGAGGGGAGGATCGAAGTGAACGGCCGGTCGGTCGACGAGACGGCGTTCCTCTATCCGGGGGACCGCGCGTCCGCCGTCTCCTTCGACGTCGACGTGCCCGACGGCACACTGTTCGTCCTCGGCGACCACCGCAGCGACTCCAGCGACTCCCGTGACCACCTGGGCTCTCCGGGCGGCGGCATGATCCCCGTCGGGGACGTCATCGGCCGCGCCGACTGGATCAGCTGGCCGGTGGGCCACTGGAGACGCCTGAACCGCCCCGTCGCCTACGCGCGCGTGCCCGCGGCGGAGGGCGCGCATGGGTAACCGCGGAAAACCGCGTGGTGTGCCGAGCAGCGCCGCGGACAACCTGCTGCCCACCGGGACCCGGCGCGCCGTCGGCCCGGCCGGCGGCCGTTCCCGCGCGGAGCGGCGCAAGCTCCAGCGCAAGGTCAAGCGCAAGCGCAGGCGCAGCGCGGTCCGTGAGATACCGCTGCTGGTCGGCGTGGCCGTCCTGATAGCCCTCGTACTGAAGACGTTCCTCGTCCAGGCCTTCGTCATCCCGTCGGGCTCCATGGAGCAGACGATCCGGATCGGCGACCGCGTCCTGGTCGACAAGTTCACCCCGTGGTTCGGCTCCAAGCCGCAGCGCGGGGACGTCGTCGTCTTCCACGACCCCGGCGGCTGGCTGGCCGACGAGCAGACCACCAAGAAGAACGACCCGGTGGTCGTCAAGCAGATCAAGGAAGGGCTCACCTTCATCGGTCTGCTGCCCTCCGACAACGAGAAGGACCTCATCAAGCGGGTCATCGGGGTCGGCGGCGACCACGTCAAGTGCTGTGACGCGCAGGGACGGGTGACCGTCAACGGCGTGCCCCTGACCGAGGGTGACTATCTGTATCCCGGCAACGCCCCCTCCAGCACCCCGTTCGACATCACCGTCCCCCAGGGACGGCTGTGGGTGATGGGAGACCACCGGGCCAACTCCGCCGACTCCCGCGCGCACCAGAACACCGACTACGGCGGGACGGTCTCCGAGGACTCGGTGGTGGGCCGGGCCATGGTGATCGGCTGGCCCGTCGGCCACTGGACCAGGCTGCAGGAACCTAAAACCTTCGCAAGCGTGTCGAACTCCGTGTCGGGGTCGACCGCCGCTCCCGAACTGTCGCATAGGGTTGCCTCCGACGAACCGAACGGATTCATCCAACTCCCGACCCCTGCGGAACTCCCGCTCGTTATGGGAGTGGTGGGCCTGCGTCGTGTATGGGGCAGGCGGCGGCACAGAGTAAGGAGTTGGCGTGGGGGATGTAGCGGTTGGCGCACGGTCGGGACACGACGGCGAGGAGCACCCCGGGCGCCCCGCGGAAGAGAGTGTCCCCGCCACGGACGGCCACATGACCTCAGGGAATGAGCCCGGACCGGCCGGCGGCGGCCCGTCCTCGGGCGGGCAGCAGCCGGGGAGCGGGGACGACGGCCCGGGCGGCTCGGCCGCCGGCCCCAAGAAGCCCCGCTCCTTCTGGAAGGAGCTGCCGATCCTGGTCGGCATCGCGCTGGTGCTGGCGCTGCTGATCAAGACGTTCCTGGTGCAGGCGTTCTCGATTCCGTCCGACTCGATGCAGAACACCCTCCAGCAGGGTGACCGCGTCCTGGTGGACAAGCTCACCCCGTGGTTCGGCTCCGAGCCGGAGCGTGGCGAGGTCGTCGTCTTCCACGACCCGGCCGAGTGGCTGAAGGGCGAGCCGACGCCCACCCCCAACGCCGTGCAGAAGGTCCTCAGCTGGATCGGTCTGATGCCCTCCGCGGAGGAGAAGGACCTGATCAAGCGGGTCATCGGCGTCGGCGGCGACACGATCGAGTGCAAGAATTCGGGCCCGCTGAAGGTCAACGGCAAGGCGCTGAACGAGCCCTACGTCTACCCCGGCAACACGCCGTGCAGCGTCGACGACCAGGGCGGCCAGTTCAAGGTGAAGGTACCCAAGGGCTACATCTGGGTGATGGGCGACCACCGCCAGAACTCGCGTGACTCCCGCTACAACCAGGACGACAAGAACCATGGCATGGTCCCGGTCGACAAGGTCGTCGGTCGCGCCATCGTCAAGGCGTGGCCGATCAACCGCTGGGGCACGCTGCCGGTCCCGGACACCTTCGACCAGCCCGGTCTCGACCAGCAGTCCGCCGCCGCCGCGTCCCTCTCGGTCGCGCCGGAGGGCCTCGCCCTCGTGGGCGTGCTGCCGGTGGCGGTGTGGCGGCGCAGGCGCACCGCCGCCCGGACGACCGAGCCCGGCACCAAGGCGTAGGCCGGGAAGCGGCGACCTCGCTGCGGCCCCCGGTCCGATGACGGGCCGGGGGCCCCGGCATGACGCTCGTGAGGTCCTCAGCGGCGGTGAAGCCCTCCGGAAGCCGTGAAAGCTTTGGAAAGCTTGTGACCGGGGTCGCGAAAGAGGGGCTCCCCCGCTCCCGTACCGCCGGGTAGGGTGCGGGTCCATGGGTGGCGAGAGCACTACACGTACGGCCCCGCGCAGCGGTGGCACCGGCACGGCGCAGGTCGGCAGCCGGCTGGGACAGCGGTTGTCGGGGCTGGCCGTCGCGCTGGGCCTGGTGCTGTTCCTCGGCGGATTCGCGTGGGCAGCGGTGGTCTACCGGCCGTACACCGTGCCCACCAGCTCGATGGCACCGACGATCAACATGGGCGACCGCGTCCTGGCCCAGCGCGTCGACGGCGGCGATGTGCGCCGCGGTGACGTCGTCGTGTTCCGCGACAAGTCCTGGGTCACCAACGCGAACGTGGTCAAGCGCGTGGTCGCGGTCGGCGGTGACAAGATCTCCTGCTGCACCGACGGAAAGCTCACCGTCAACGGCAAGCAGATCGAGGAGCCGTATCTGCCCAAGGGCAGCCTGGCCGAGATCAAGAACTTCCCGACCGTGAAGGTCCCCGAGGGCCGGCTCTTCCTCCTCGGTGACGAACGCCAGGGCTCCCTGGACTCCACCGCCCACCTCACGGACGCGGCCAGCGGCACCGTCTCGCGCAACGCCGTGAGTGCCCGCGTGGACGCCGTCGTCTGGCCGATGAACGGCATGCTCAAGCGCCCCACCGGCTTCGAGTCCCTCGGCACCCTGTCCCAGCCCGGCCCGCTGCGCATCATCTTCTGTCTGGTCGTCGGCGGTGCCGTCCTGGTCCTCGGCGGCGGCGCGTACGGCCCGATCGCCAAGCGAGCGGCCCGCTCCCGCGCCGGAAAGCGGCCGGAGCCAGCCAGTGCCGGCTGAGGCCACGGACGCGGGCGCGACGGCCCCCGGGGACGCCGGAGCCACGTACGAGAACGCGTACCAGGGGGGTCTGCGCAAGGTCGCCAGGGTCGTCCTGCTCGACCCCGAGGACCGTATCCTGCTGTTGCACGGCCATGAGCCGGACGATCCGGCCGACGACTGGTGGTTCACTCCGGGCGGCGGCCTGGAGGGCGACGAGACCCGCGAACAGGCCGCGCTGCGGGAACTCGTCGAGGAGACCGGTATCACCGAGGTCGAACTCGGCCCGGTGTTGTGGCGGCGCATGTGCTCGTTCCCGTTCGCGGGCCGCCGCTGGGACCAGGACGAGTGGTACTACTTGGCTCGTACGGCCCAGACGGTGACCGAGGCGGCCGGCCTGACCGAGCTGGAGCGGCGCAGTGTCGCCGGAGCTCGATGGTGGACGTGCCAGGAACTGACCCGGGCGCATGAGACGGTGTATCCGACCAGACTCGCCGAGCTGCTGCGGAGGCTGCTCGACGAAGGTCCCCCGGCCAGGCCCGTGACCCTTGACCCGGAAATCGTCTAGGGGCCCGCGGGACTGGCGCACAATGGTGGGATCGCACGGGTGAAGGGGAACATGCCATGAGCGCCGAGGACCTCGAGAAGTACGAGACCGAGATGGAGCTCAAGCTCTACCGGGAGTACCGCGATGTCGTCGGTCTGTTCAAATACGTGATCGAGACCGAGCGGCGCTTCTACCTCACCAACGACTACGAGATGCAGGTGCACTCGGTCCAGGGCGAGGTGTTCTTCGAGGTGTCGATGGCCGACGCCTGGGTCTGGGACATGTACCGGCCGGCCCGCTTCGTGAAGCAGGTACGTGTCCTCACGTTCAAGGACGTGAACATCGAGGAGCTGAACAAGAGCGATCTCGAACTTCCGGGCGGGTGACGGAGTTGTCCACAACCGCTGAGCCATCCACCAAGATCCACTTCTTGGAGGCGGATGCGTGAGCGTTGGCGCCGGAGGTGGTGCCGACATGAACGCACGCAGTGCACTTGGCAGGTACGGCGAGGAACTGGCCGCACGGCGGCTGGTCGAGGCCGGGATGACGGTGCTGGAGCGCAACTGGCGCAGTGGCAGGACGGGCGAGATCGACATCGTTGCCAGGGACGGCGAGGTGCTGGTCGTCTGCGAGGTGAAGACCCGCAGGAGCGGTGGCTTCGAGCATCCGATGGCGGCGGTCACGCCCGAGAAGGCCGGACGGCTGCGAGGCCTGGCCGAACGGTGGATCCATGCCCACGGCGGGGCCCCGCCGGGCGGCGTCCGGATCGACCTGGTCGGCGTCCTCCTGCCCGACCGCGGCGCGCCGGTCGTCGAGCACGCGCGGGGGGTGGCCTGACATGGGATTCGCCCGTACGTGCTCGGTGGCGCTGGTAGGCGTCGAGGGCGTGGTGGTCGAGGTCCAGGCGGACCTGGAACCCGGGGTGGCGGCGTTCACACTGGTGGGGTTGCCGGACAAGAGCCTGACGGAGAGCAAGGACCGGGTACGGGCGGCCGTGGTGAACTCGGGCGCCTCCTGGCCGTCGAAGAAGGTCACGGTCGGCCTGAGCCCGGCGTCGGTGCCGAAGGCGGGCAGCGGGTTCGACCTCGCCGTCGCCTGCGCGGTGCTCGGTGCCGCCGAGCGGATCGACCCGAGGGTGCTCGCCGACATCGTGATGATCGGAGAGCTGGGACTGGACGGCCGGGTGCGCCCGGTCCGGGGTGTCCTGCCGGCGGTGCTGGCCGCGGCCGACGCCGGATACGAGCAGGTGGTGGTGCCGGAATGCGCCGCCGCGGAGGCGTCGCTGGTGCCCGGGGTGTCGGTGCTGGGCATCCGCAGCCTGCGGCAGCTGATCGCCGTGCTGACGGACGAGCCGGTGCCCGAGGAGGCGCCGGACGAGCAGGGCCGCCCCGATCCGCTCCTGGCCGGTCTGCGCGTGCCCGGCACCGGAGCCGCAACCGGCATGCACACCCTGGGCAGCGCCCAGCACGACCAGGACCACGACCTGGCCGACGTGGTGGGTCAGCGCTCGGCGCGCACGGCGGTGGAGGTGTCCGCCGCGGGCGGGCACCACCTCTTTCTGGAGGGGCCGCCCGGTGCCGGCAAGACGATGCTCGCGGAGCGGCTGCCCGCCGTCCTGCCCAGGCTCACCCGGGAGGAGTCGCTGGAGGTCACCGCCGTGCACTCGGTGGCCGGACTCCTGCCACCGGGCAAGCCGCTCATCGACATCGCCCCCTACTGCGCCCCGCACCACTCGGCCACCATGCAGTCGCTCGTCGGCGGCGGCCCGGGCATCGCACGACCCGGAGCGGTGTCCCTGGCCCACCGGGGGGTGCTCTTCCTCGACGAGGCCCCGGAGTTCCACAGCCAGCCCCTCGACGCGCTGCGCCAGCCCCTGGAGTCGGGGCACGTCGTGATCGCGCGCAGCGCGGGTGTGGTGCGGTTCCCGGCGCGCTTCCTCATGGTGCTCGCGGCCAACCCGTGCCCCTGCGGCCGCTTCTCCCAGCGGGACGCCCTGTGCGAATGCCCGCCGTCGGCGATCCGTCGCTATCAGGCGCGGCTGTCCGGCCCCCTGCTCGACCGGGTCGACCTCCGTGTCGAGGTCGACCCCGTGACCCGGGCCCAGCTCACCGAGCCCGGCGCCCGGGGCGAGTCCACCGCGACGGTCGCCGACCGGGTCCGGGAAGCCCGGGAACGAGCGGCGGCACGCCTCGTCGGAACCCCGTGGCGGACCAACAGCGAGGTGCCGGGCCGGGAACTGCGCAGCAGCTGGCACGCGATGACCGGCGCGATGGACGAGGCGGAGCGGAACCTCGAGCGAGGCGTGCTGACCGCCCGCGGGCTGGATCGCGTCCTGCGGGTCGCCTGGACGGTCGCGGACCTCGCCGGTCACGACCGGCCCGACGCCACGGACGTCGCCCTCGCCCTGCAGCTGCGCACCGGAGTCCCACGGGGCGTGCCCATGGCCATCGGGGCACTGACGTGAGCGCAGGCGACGATCCCCGCGGCGACCTGCAGTCCCGCGACTTGCGCTCCTGCGAGCTCCACTCCCGCGACCTGCTCTGCCGTGTCCTGCTCACCCGTGTCGTCGAACCCGGTGACGAGACCGGCGGCCGCTGGCTGCGGGAGTACGGGGTGCGGGAGGTCGCCCGGCGGCTGCGGGCCGGTGGGGAGCCGCTGCCGGGGGTGAGCGGGACGCGCTGGGCGGGGCTGGTGGCGCGGGCCGCGCAGGCCGAGCCACAGCGGGATCTGGACATCGCGCGGGACGCCGGTGTGCGGTTCGTGTGCCCCGGGGACGGCGAGTGGCCCGCCCAGCTCGACGACCTGGGGGACGCCCGGCCCACGGGACTGTGGGTGCGCGGCAGCCCCAGCCTGCGGATGTGGGCGCTCCGATCGGTCGCCGTCGTGGGGGCCAGAGCCTGCACGGAATACGGCGCCCACATGGCGTCCGCGCTGGCCGCGGGACTCGCCGAGCGCGGGTGGGTGGTGGTGTCCGGCGGCGCCTACGGGGTCGACGGCGCCGCTCACCGGGGCGCCCTCGGCGCGAGCGGCGCCACCGTCGCCGTACTGGCCTGCGGCGTCGACCGGCCCTACCCGCGCGGACACACCGAGCTGATCGCGAGGATCGCGGAACAGGGCCTGGTGGTGGGGGAGTTGCCGCCCGGTGAACATCCGACGCCGAGCCGGTTCGTGCTGCGGAACAGAGTGATCGCGGCGCTCACCAGGGGCACGGTGGTCGTGGAGGCCGCCTACCGCAGCGGTTCGCTGGTCACGGCGCGGGCTGCGCAGCGCCTGGGGCGGTTCACCATGGGGGTGCCCGGGCCCGCCACCAGCGGGCTCTCCGCGGGCGTGCACGAGCTGCTGCGCGGTGAGGCGGCGCTGGTCACCGATGCCGCGGAAGTCGTCGAGCTGGTCGGCGACATGGGTGAGCTGGCACCGGCCCGGCGCGGCCCGGTGCTGCCCCGCGACCTGCTGGAACCGGCCGCACGGCAGGTCCTGGCCGCCGTGCCCGGGGGCCGGGCGGCACGGCCCGGGGAGATCGCGCGCGGCGCGCAGACGACGGAGGACGAGGCGATCGCGAGGCTGTACGAACTCCGATCACTTGGCTATGTCGAACGACACGGCGATGGCTGGAAGTTGACACGCCAGGCCCTGATCTCGGTCCGGGAGGGTCACGGTCGGTGCTGACCGAATGGGTTCGTCCGTCCGGGGGAATCCCCGACGCCCTTGGGATTTCCCCCAGTTGACACCTCCGTTCCGTCACGCAGAGCGACGTGCGGAGCTCGGTGGGGCGCGCCGGGGAGGGGGTTCGCGCAGGGGTGGTGCCTCGTTGTTCGCACACCGCGACTCCACAGTCACGCTACGCTCACGAAGACCCCGACGCAGACCGCGCCAACTCGACACCAGACCGACAGCTCACGCAGGCACTCTCCTTCACCCTTTCACCGGCACTTCACTGCAGAACGGCACAAGGCGACGAATGCCCCAGCACACCTCCGGGTCCGACCGGGCGGCGATCCCCCCAGCCGCCCGCGACGGTGGCAGCGTGCGGCCGCCCGCTCCGTCGACGCTCGACGAGCTGTGGCGGTCCTACAAGGCGACGGGGGACGATCGGCTGCGGGAACAGCTGATCCTGCACTATTCGCCGCTGGTGAAGTATGTGGCGGGACGGGTGAGCGTCGGTCTGCCGCCGAACGTGGAGCAGGCCGATTTCGTGTCCTCGGGGGTGTTCGGGCTGATCGACGCGATCGAGAAGTTCGACATCGAGCGGGAGATCAAGTTCGAGACGTACGCGATCACCCGGATCCGTGGCGCCATGATCGACGAGCTGCGGGCGCTGGACTGGATCCCCCGGTCCGTGCGGCAGAAGGCGCGGAACGTGGAGCGGGCGTACGCCACGCTCGAGGCACGGCTCAGACGCACCCCCTCGGAGTACGAGGTGGCGTCGGAGCTGGGCATCGAGGTCGACGAACTCCACGCGGTGTTCAGTCAGTTGTCGCTGGCGAACGTGGTGGCCCTGGAGGAGCTGCTGCATGTCGGGGGCGAGGGCGGGGACCGGCTGAGCCTGATGGACACGCTGGAGGACACCGCCGCCGACGATCCGGTGGAGGTGGCCGAGGACCGGGAGCTGCGGCGGTTCCTGGCGCGGGCGATCAACACGCTGCCGGAGCGGGAGAAGACCGTCGTCACCCTCTACTACTACGAGGGGCTCACACTCGCCGAGATCGGGAACGTCCTGGGGGTCACCGAGAGCCGGGTGAGCCAGATCCACACCAAGTCGGTGCTGCAGCTGCGGGCGAAGCTGGCGAGCTTCGGCCGGTGAACCGGCGGAAACGCCGTGTGAGGGCCGAGTGGCTCCCGTCCGGGGTGATGCGTCCGTAAAGTGGTTGACGTGCCAAGGATTCGAGCGGCCTCCGTGGCCGAGCACCGGTCGATGCAGCGAGCCGCCCTGCTGGACGCGGCACGGTCCCTGCTGTCCGAGGGCGGGACGGAGGCGCTGACCTTTCCGGCCCTCGCCGAGCGGACCGGTCTTGCGCGGTCGTCCGTGTACGAGTACTTCCGGTCGCGGGCCGCCGTGGTCGAGGAGCTGTGCGAGGTCGACTTCCCGGTGTGGGCGGCCGAGGTCTCGGCGGCGATGGAGCGGACGGAGTCGGCCGAGGACAAGGTCGAGGCGTATGTGCGGCAGCAGCTGGCGCTGGTGGGGGACCGCCGGCACCGGGCCGTCGTGGCGATCTCGGCGAGCGAGCTGGACGCCGGGGCACGGGAGAAGATCCGGGCCGCGCACGGCGGGCTCGTCGCGATGATCGTCGAGGCGCTGGGGGAGATGGGACACGAGCAGCCCCGGCTGGCGGCGATGCTCCTCCAGGGGGTCGTGGACGCGGCGGTCCGCCGCATCGAACTGGGTGCGGCCGAGGATCCCGCCGACATCACTGACGCGGCCGTGGCGATGGCGTTGCGGGGTGTGCGCGGCTGAGCCCCGCTCAGGCCGGCAAGGGCACGCCCAGCACCGGCAGCAGTCTCGACGGCCCCCGGTTCAGCAGCCACGGCGGCAGCAGCGACAGCGGGTCCAGATAGGTCTCGCCCCTGAGCAGGCCCCAGTGCAGGCACGCACTCCCGCAGTGCGAGCCCGTCGGCTCCAGCACCCCCACCACCTCCCCGGCCGCCACCTCGTCGCCCTTCTTCACCGATGGGAGCACCGGCTCGTACGTCGTCCGCAGATCCGTTCCCTCCAGCTCCACGGAGATCACACCTCTCCCCGCCACCCGGCCCGCGAAGGACACCCGGCCCGCCGCCACCGAGCGGACCGGTGCCCCGGGTGCCGCCGCCAGGTCCACTCCGCGGTGGCCGGGCCCGTACGGCGTTGCCGGGGGCTCCCAGCCCCGTAGTACCGCGGGGCGGGTCCCCACCGGCCAGGCGCGGCCGATCGCGGGTACCGGGGCCGGTGGAGCCGGTGGCGGGACGTCCGCCCGGGCCGGCGGGGTGAGAAGCACCGCCGACAGTCCCAGCAGCAACCCCGCCCACGTCCACCCGCAACGCCTCGCTCGTCGCATCACTCGTCGCATGTCGGAACGGTCCCGCACCCCCGTCGATCATGGCCGGGATCTGTGGACAACTCACCGGTTGTGGACAGCGGCGTCACCCGGTACCTCGCGGGTCCCGTACACTTCTTTTGGCGATCCGGGCCACCGGGTCGACTTCGCACGCCCCGACACCTGATGATCACAAACAGGTGTCAGCGCCTCTCGGTCCCTCGCGGCAAGGCGCACTCGGGCGTCAGGCGCGGGTGCCGGCCGGTACCCGCGGCACAACCGAGAAACTCAAGGAGAACGGCCATGGCCGTCGTCACGATGCGGGAGCTGCTGGAGAGCGGCGTCCACTTCGGTCACCAGACCCGTCGCTGGAACCCGAAGATGAAGCGCTTCATCTTCACCGAGCGCAACGGCATCTACATCATCGACCTGCTCCAGTCGCTGTCGTACATCGACCGCGCCTACGAGTTCGTCAAGGAGACCGTCGCCCACGGCGGCACGGTCATGTTCGTCGGCACGAAGAAGCAGGCGCAGGAGGCCATCGCCGAGCAGGCCACCCGCGTCGGCATGCCCTACGTCAACCAGCGCTGGCTGGGCGGCATGCTCACCAACTTCTCGACCGTCTACAAGCGTCTGCAGCGCCTCAAGGAGCTCGAGCAGATCGACTTCGAGGACGTCGCCGCCTCCGGTCTGACCAAGAAGGAGCTTCTCGTGCTCTCGCGCGAGAAGGCCAAGCTGGAGAAGACCCTCGGTGGTATCCGCGAGATGCAGAAGGTGCCCAGCGCCGTCTGGATCGTGGACACCAAGAAGGAGCACATCGCGGTCGGTGAGGCCCGGAAGCTCAACATCCCGGTCGTCGCCATCCTCGACACCAACTGCGACCCCGACGAGGTCGACTACAAGATCCCGGGCAACGACGACGCGATCCGCTCCGTCACCCTGCTCACCCGTGTGATCGCCGACGCCGTCGCCGAGGGCCTCATCGCCCGCTCCGGCGTCGCCACCGGCGACAAGGGTGAGAAGGCCGCCGGCGAGCCGCTCGCCGAGTGGGAGCGCGACCTGCTCGAGGGTGAGAAGAAGGAAGAGGCTCCGGCCGCCGAGGCTCCCGCCGCCGAGGCTGCCGAGGCTTCCGCCGCCGAGGCACCGGCCGCTGAGGCTCCGGCCGCTGAGGCTCCGGCCGCTGAGGCACCGGCCGCTGAGGCTCCCGCCGCCGAGGCTCCCGCCGCCGAGGCCCCGGCCGCCGAGGGCGAGCAGGCCTGACTCCGTCAGCGTCAGTGTTGACGGCGGGGGCGGCGACATGAAGTCCGCCCCCGCCGTTCACCCGCGGATCAGCGGCGCGTCGGCAGCCCCGGCTACATGGGAACTGCAGATCCCCTGATCTTCGATCCTCCAGACTTCGAGAAAGATTCACAGACTCATGGCGAACTACACCGCCGCCGACGTCAAGAAGCTTCGTGAGCTCACTGGCGCCGGCATGATGGACTGCAAGAAGGCGCTGGACGAGGCCGAGGGCAACGTCGAGAAGGCCGTCGAGGCGCTGCGCATCAAGGGCCAGAAGGGCGTCGCCAAGCGCGAGGGCCGCTCCGCCGAGAACGGCGCCGTGGTCTCCATCATCGCCGACGACAACTCCTCCGGCGTTCTCGTCGAGCTGAAGTGCGAGACGGACTTCGTCGCCAAGGGTGACAAGTTCCAGGCCGTGGCCAACACCATTGCCGAGCACGTCGCCAAGACCTCCCCGGCCGACCTCGAGGCCCTGCTCGCCTCCGAGATCGAGCCCGGCAAGACCGTCCAGGCGTTCGTGGACGAGGCCAACGCCAACCTCGGCGAGAAGATCGTCCTGGACCGCTTCGCGCAGTTCTCCGACGGCTTCGTCACCGCCTACATGCACCGCACGATGCCCGACCTGCCCCCGCAGATCGGTGTCCTCGTCGAGCTCGACAAGCAGAACGATGAGGCCGCTGCGGTCGCCAAGGGCGTCGCGCAGCACATCGCCGCCTTCGCGCCGAAGTACCTCTCCCAGGCGGAGGTCCCGGCCGAGGTCGTCGAGTCCGAGCGCCGCATCGCCGAGGAGACCACCCGCGCCGAGGGCAAGCCCGAGGCCGCGATCGCCAAGATCGTCGAGGGTCGCCTCAACGGCTTCTTCAAGGACGCCACGCTGCTCGGCCAGCCGTACGCGCTCGACAACAAGAAGTCGGTCCAGAAGGTGCTGGACGAGGCCGGTGTCACCCTGAAGCGCTTCACGCGCATCAAGGTCGGCATCTGAGTCCGTACCGCGATCGACGCGCGACCCCGATAGGGTCGACAGCAGTCGGCCGTTCCGTTCGCGTATGCCGCCCCGCACACGCGCGTGACGGACGACAGCAGATCTGACGAGGAGGCCATTGCCGCGCATGGGAGCGAAAAACGACCCCATCGGCAATGGCCTTCTTCGTATGTGCAACACGTGAAAGAGGCGGGATCTCCATGACCACCAAGGCCCAGAAGAGCGACGACGGCAAAGTACACGGCCGGTTTCTGCTGAAGCTGTCCGGTGAGGCATTCTCCGGCGGTGGAGGCCTGGGCGTGGACCCCGATGTGGTGCACAAGATCGCCCGCGAGATCGCGGCCGTTGTGCGGGACGGCGCGGAGATCGCCGTCGTCATCGGCGGCGGCAACTTCTTCCGCGGCGCCGAACTCCAGCAGCGCGGCATGGACCGGGCCCGCTCGGACTACATGGGCATGCTCGGCACCGTGATGAACTGCCTCGCCCTCCAGGACTTCCTGGAGAAGGAGGGCATCGACAGCCGGGTGCAGACCGCCATCACCATGGGCCAGGTCGCCGAGCCGTACATCCCGCTGCGCGCCGTGCGCCACCTGGAGAAGGGCCGTGTGGTCATCTTCGGCGCCGGTATGGGCATGCCGTACTTCTCCACCGACACCACCGCCGCCCAGCGCGCCTTGGAGATCGACGCCGAGGCGCTGCTGATGGGTAAGAACGGGGTGGACGGGGTCTACGACTCCGACCCCAAGACCAACCCGGACGCCGTCAAGTTCGACTCCCTCGGCTACGGCGAGGTGATCACGCGCGACCTCAAGGTCGCCGACGCCACCGCCATCACACTGTGCCGCGACAACAAGCTGCCGATCCTCGTGTTCGAGCTCCTCGCGGAGGGCAATATCGCGCGGGCCGTCAAGGGTGAGAAGATCGGCACGCTGGTGGGTGACCAGGACACCCGGGACTGACCGTAGATGCACCCGGTCCCTGACCGGGGGATGGACAATGTCCTGCCGGTCGGGAACCGTGCAGGAAGAAGACGCGACGCAGCCGGCCGCCGCCACCGCCAAGGAACGCAGCCGGGCCTACTCAAGACACGCAGGAGCAAGTGGTGATCGAAGAGACCCTCCTCGAAGCCGAGGAGAAGATGGAGAAGGCCGTCGTGGTCGCCAAGGAGGACTTCGCCGCGATCCGCACCGGCCGTGCGCACCCGGCGATGTTCAACAAGATCGTGGCCGACTACTACGGCGCGCCGACGCCGATCAACCAGCTGGCTTCGTTCTCCGTGCCGGAGCCGCGCATGGCGGTCGTGACCCCGTTCGACAAGAGCGCCCTGCGCAACATCGAGCAGGCGATCCGCGACTCCGATCTGGGCGTCAACCCGAGCAACGACGGCAACATCATCCGCGTGGTGTTCCCCGAGCTCACCGAGGAGCGCCGCCGCGACTACATCAAGGTCGCCAAGGGCAAGGCCGAGGACGCGCGGGTGTCCATCCGCTCCGTGCGCCGCAAGGCCAAGGACGCCATCGACAAGCTGATCAAGGACGGCGAGGTCGGCGAGGACGAGGGCCGTCGTGCGGAGAAGGAGCTCGACGACACCACCGCGAAGTACGTCGCCCAGGTGGATGAGCTCCTGAAGCACAAGGAAGCGGAGCTGCTCGAGGTCTGATGAACGACTCTTCCTGGGGGGCGCCGCCGCAGACCGGGTACTGGGAGCCCACCGACCAGGGGCATGGCCACGGCTACGTCCAAAGCCATGCCCGGGGAGCCGCCCCGGCGGGTCCCGCGTACGATGCGCATGACGCGCAGCACACTCGCCCCATGCCCATCGTGCCCGACGACGTACCCGCGTACGGCGGAGACCAGGATGAGGACCGGGGGGCCGCACGGCTGGGCGGCCCCTTGTTCCGAGACGAGACCCCGACGGCGCAGCCCTACCCGGTGGCGCCGCAGAATCCGGAGCCCATGCCCGACGCACCACAGCCGGCGCCCGCACCGCAGAAGAAGAGTGCGGGCCGCGATCTGAGTGCTGCCATAGGCGTCGGCGTCGGACTCGGTGTGGTGATCGTCGCCTCTTTGTTCGTCGTCAAGGCCGTGTTCGTCGGCGTCGTAGCGGTCGCCGTCGTGGTGGGCCTGTGGGAGCTGACCAGCCGCCTCCAGGAGCGCAAGGGCATCAAGGCACCCCTGGTGCCGCTGGCGCTCGGCGGCGCGGCGATGGTCGTCGCCGGTTACGTCCGGGGTGTCGAGGGCGCCTGGGTGGCGATGGCGCTGACCGCGCTCGCGGTGCTGGTCTGGCGTATGACGGAGCCGCCCGAAGGCTATCTCAAGGACGTCACCGCCGGCGTCTTCGCGGCGTTCTACGTGCCGTTCCTGGCCACGTTCGTCTCGCTGATGCTGACGGCGGACGACGGTCCGTTCCGTGTCCTGACCTTCCTTCTTCTGACGGTCGTCAGCGACACCGGCGCGTACGCCGTCGGCTGGCGCTTCGGCAAGAAGAAGCTCGCCCCGCGCATCAGCCCCGGCAAGACCCGCGAGGGCCTGCTCGGCGCGGTCGGCTTTGCGATGGTCGCCGGCGCCCTGTGCATGCAGTTCCTGATCGACGGCGGCAGCTGGTGGCAGGGCCTCCTGCTGGGCCTCGCGGTCGCGGCCAGCGCCACGCTCGGCGATCTCGGCGAATCCATGATCAAGCGGGACCTGGGCATCAAGGACATGGGCACCTTGCTCCCCGGCCACGGCGGCATCATGGACCGCCTGGACTCACTGCTGCCGACGGCACCGGTGGTATGGCTGCTGCTGGTCCTGTTCGTCGGCTCGGCCTAGCCGCAGCACACAATCCCGAGCGAGCCCCTGCCCTCACCGAGGACGGGGGCTCGTCGGCTTAGCCGCCCGTCGAGGCAGGGAATCCGCAGGCCACAGACATGATCGCCCAACCTCGCTCCTAAGGCGGTGGTTCGACGGCGGACGGGATGGGAACTGGGCGTGGGGAACGTGGGCAGGTCGGCCGCCGGGTGCACCTGAGTACGTTGGCAACCCCAAGCCCACAGGGGCCCGTGCGGATCGCCGGAGTGGACTTGTACGTCAGCAATCTGATCACGGCTTTGGGGTCCCCGGACGGACGTCCGGACCCGAGGTAGCCCACACCGCACATCTATGCGAATCTTTGGGCGGGTCGGTGCACCGCTCGACCTCAGCCGCGGAGCCGGAAGGGCACCAACCGATGGCGGATTCCGATCCGACCCCAGGCGGGCCGCCCGGCCCATACAGGGGCCCAGAATGGCATGTTGCGCCCGGCCCTTACCTCTCGCCCGGCGAGCCAGTGCACTCATCACCGCCAGCATCCAGGTGGCCCGACGGGGCCAGCGCGGTCTGGGCCTGGCCGTCACGGGATTCCTCCTCGTGCTACCAGGATGGCCGATCACCGCTTTCCTGTTGTAGTGATCGCGCTTTCTCTGCCCCCCCGTCCCGCGCGGCCCCCGCCACCTCCCCTAGCAATCGACGGCCTCATCTGATCGAACGGCCTAGTCAGCCCATGCCCGTCCGTCTCAGTTTCCGTCTCATTCAGCGACGGACACCACCGTTCAGGCGGGCCTGACCCTCGGCCCGTGATTAGGGCCCGGACGGACATGAACGCAGGTGAATGGCCCGACACGGCCGCTGGTGGGCCGCCAACAGACTTGGAAAGCGTGCACCATCATGCGTTGTCAGAGGCTGGTGGGAGGGTGCGCGCATGGAAACGGGTATTGAGAGTCCCGAAGCAGAGGCGCCGGAAGAAGCCGTCATCGCCCGCTACCGGCTCAGCGACAACAAGTACGGCTCGTGTGCCGAGCGCGACGCTATCTACGACGCTGCGCGAGCCCTGGCGGCCGCCGTCGGGAAGGAGGGAGTCGGCGAGGTCGACGGGAACGAGTTCGGCGGAGGCGAAGCCGTGCTGTACGCCTACGGGAAGGATGCGGAAGCGCTCTTCGAGGTGATGGAGCCAACGCTCCGTGGTCTACCCTTCAGGCCGGCACACGTCGTACTGCGGCACGGAAGCCGGGAGGCGGAGTCCCGAGTGGACCTGTGAGCGGTACAGCAGCGAAGTACAGCAACCCCAGCAACCGGCAGCGCCCATCCTCGTCGCTCACGACCCTCACGGCATCCTGTATGACCTTCGTTGACCGATCTCTACAGAGCTACGGATCAGAAGCTGCCGTGCCCCAGCCGTGCCCGATAGAGCGGGAAACCACGGGGAACACCGGGCAGTCACGGCGACCGGCATGAGAACGGCCCCCCGACCTAACACCCAGGTCGGGGGCCGTTCTCACTGCTCGCAGTGCGGAGGCGGTGGGATTTGAACCCACGGTGACATCGCTGCCACGACGGTTTTCAAGATTGCTTCAGTCGTCGAGTTTAGCCACCACTGCTTCGAACGTGTCGCGGCTGATCAGTAGTGGAGCCTCGCGGACATGTCCGCGAGGCTCCATGCAGAGGGCAAGAGCATGCCAAAGGGCCCCGCCGGGGCGGGGCCCTTTGATGTAACCGGGAACGACCTACTCCTCCTGGTTCGTGCCCGGCTTCTGGTCGCTCTTTCCGTTGTCGAAGATGTAGAAGACGAGCTGGGTAAAGGCAACTGCGGCGGCCGCAACTGCCGCACCGGTGAGAACGCGCTCTTCGGGCAGCCAGGCCCCGAGCGCGAAGCTGAGCAGTGCGACGGCCACCGTGATCGTGATCCGCCGCCTTTCCTTGAGCACCTGAAGTAGGGCACTCTTGAGACGCCGAATGGTGCGCATGTCTGTCCGCCTTCGGTCTGGGTTGCCGCCGAGCCCCGATGGCTCAGGTGTAGGAGCCGAAGTGCCATCAGGGCTGGCGGCGTCCGGAGGATTCCGGCGTATCAGTTGTACTACATAGGGAAAGCACCTGGTCAACCCGTATGAGCCTCCGGGGATAAGATGGTGACGTAAGCCTGATGCGCTGTTGACAGGAGCCTCGATCATGGCGAAACGCCGGTTGGGTGTGCCACAAGTTCCTCCAGGGCCGCAGTACGACTTCTTCGCGCTCATGCAGGACTTCGTCCTGCGGTGTGGGGACAAATCGCTTGCAACCATGAGCAACGAGATGAACCGGTCCAGGCAGTCGCTGCACCGGGCCCTTCGAGGGCCTGACCTGCCGAGCCGCGACTTGGTCGAGCACATCGTCAAGACGCTCTTCGCAGGCAACGACGAAGAGCGGGCTCCCGCAGTGGACCGGGCACTCACTGCCTGGACGGAGGCGGTGTCTGACAGGACGCAACGCGAACGCGGGCATGGCACGCAAGACCGGGAACCGTTGAACCGCTATCGCGCGGCCTTGGCGCAATTCTCAGAGGCCCTTCGCGAGGCACACTCCCAAGCTGGCCGACCCGCGATCAGCATGATTGAACATAGGGCCAGGCAGATGCGGCACCCGGCGAACATCAGCAGAAGCGCGGTGAGCGACTGGATGCGCGGGAAGGCTTTGCCTTCTTCCTATGACCGAGTCCGCGACCTGGTCACCGTGATGTTTGTTGATCAGCCTGACCGGGCGAGGTGGCATCTCGAGCGACTCGTCCGGCTGCACGAGCAAGCCTCGGATGCTCGCTGGAATCAAGGGAAGCAAACCTGACGGACCCAAGTGAACTGACGAGAGAATCGCAACGCAGGGCCGCCTGACCAGGGAATTCCGGAAGACTCCGGACGACTCGCGTGTCCGCCCAGGTCAAACACCCCGGCCGGACGGCCCGATCCGGAGGACTTCGGACACGTGCAGCAGAGCCCGGACCCATGCCTGCTTTAAGTATCATTTGCTCCTTTCGTCGCATCAGCTGCGGGCGCGCCACGCGACTTAAGCCGACTGTCCATGCCGGCGTTCCAACACCTGTGCTTCGAGGTCGGCGATGCGTTTCTCAGCGATGCGGTCGTCGGTGCGGGCGCCTTCGAGGCGTTCTTGGAGCTTGCGGTGCTCCTGGGTCACCTGCTGGAGGCGGCGTTTGAGTGGCGACAGGCTTGGCGACATGATCATGCGGTCCCGTTTCGAGCCGGTCGGCGATATTGATGCCGCAGCTACAGAAGTCGACGCAGCAGTTAGGGCAGCGGGCGGCTCGGCGCACAAGATTCAGTTGGAGGGGCCTGAAGCGGTAGCGCAACTGGCAGATGAGGTCATGTCGTGTCTCTCCCAGCTTCCTCCCACGGTCCGAACGCTGCGGCGTTGGCGGGAGCACGGAAGCCGTAGTGGACCCGGCGAGGAGACGCCCGTGGACTCGTGGTTCGAGGTTCATTCCCACCTGAACGAGGCCATCGACGCCTTCGTGTCGGCAGCCCGTAGCGCTATGGACGATGTGCTCCGCGTGAGTGGACCGGAAGGGTAGACATTGGCGGCTTAGCCAGGGCGCACGGCCCCCACGGTGGGCCGTCTCTGGGCCGTCCGAGGCCGCTCAACGGCGACCGGTGACGACTACTAACGACAGTCGTAGGCAGCGACACCCCCAGGTCACCCATGTGGATCTGCGACACTGGTACAGCCATGCCTAAGCCCGGAGAACTCACTTTCGTCGCCCCCCGCGGAGCCAAGCTGCCGCCGCGGCATCTTGCCGACCTCTCGCCCGCCGAGCGGAAGGACGCCGTTGCCGCCGTCGGGGAGAAGCCGTTTCGTGCCAAGCAGCTGTCTCAGCATTACTTCGCTCGGTACGCGCACGACCCGGCCGAGTGGACCGACATCCCGGCCGCGTCTCGCGGCAAGCTGCAGGAAGCGCTGCTTCCCGAGCTGATGACGGTCGTGCGGCATCTGTCGACCGACCAGGGGACCACGCGCAAGACACTGTGGCGGCTGTTCGACGGGACGCTCGTCGAGTCGGTGCTGATGCGGTACCCGGACCGGGTGACGATGTGCATCAGTTCGCAGGCGGGGTGCGGTATGAACTGCCCGTTCTGTGCGACCGGGCAGGCGGGCCTCGACCGGAATCTGTCCACCGCCGAGATCGTGCACCAGATCGTGGACGGGATGCGGGCGCTGCGGGACGGCGAGGTGCCCGGCGGCCCGGCCCGGCTGTCCAACATCGTCTTCATGGGCATGGGCGAGCCGCTCGCCAACTACAAGCGGGTCGTGGCGGCGATCCGGGCGCTCACCGACCCCGAGCCGGACGGGCTCGGGCTGTCGCAGCGCGGGATCACCGTGTCGACCGTCGGGCTCGTCCCGGCGATCCACCGCTTCTCCGACGAGGGCTTCAAGTGCCGGCTGGCGATCTCCCTGCACGCGCCCGACGACGAGCTGCGCGACACCCTCGTCCCCGTGAACACGCGGTGGAAGGTGCGCGAGGTGCTCGACGCCGGCTTCGAGTACGCCGCCAGGTCCGGGCGCCGGCTGTCCATCGAGTACGCGCTGATCCGGGACATCAACGACCAGGCCTGGCGTGGCGACCGGCTCGGCCGGCTGCTCAAGGGCAGACCCGTGCACGTCAACCTCATCCCGCTGAACCCGACCCCGGGGTCCAAGTGGACCGCCTCGCGGCCCGAGGACGAGAAGGCGTTCGTCGAGGCGATCGCCGCGCACGGCGTTCCGGTCACCATCCGGGACACCCGTGGTCAGGAGATCGACGGTGCCTGTGGTCAGCTGGCGGCCACCGAGCGGTAATCTGACCCGGTCAGTACATCTTCATATTCCGACAGGGGAGCGCCACAGCGCTGAGAGTGCGGCAACCGGGCCGCAGACCCTCTGAACCTCGCCCAGGTCATTCTGGGTAGGAAGTTCGGTCATTACTCGAGCTGTTGCGCCCTGCGCGGGCACCGGCGGAATCCTCCGCGCGGTCCCGGGCGGGGCCGCGTCTCTTCCTGGTCAACCCCAGGAGGAATTCCAGTGCACCACAAGACCCTCGTGGCCGTCGCCGCCGGGCTCGGTCTCCTCACGCTGTCCGCGCTGACCGCGTGCGGCTCGTCCGACGGCAAGGGGTCGGCGGACGCCAAGACCGTCACCCTCGTCAGCCACGACTCGTGGGCCGTCTCGAAGAACGTGCTCAGGGACTTCGAGAAGCAGTCCGGCTACAAGGTCAAGGTCCTCCCGGACGGCGACGCAGGCCAGGTCGTCAACAAGGCGATCCTGACCAAGGACAACCCGCAGGGCGACGTCTTCTTCGGCGTAGACAACACCCTGCTGTCGCGCGCCCTCGACAACGGGCTGTTCCAGCCGTACGAGGCCAAGGGGCTCGGCACGGTCGGTGCCGAGTACCAGCTCGACAAGGGCAAGCACCGGGTCACGCCCATCGACTACGGCGACATCTGCGTCAACTACGACAAGGCGTACTTCAGCAAGCACAAGCTGACCCCGCCGCAGTCCTTCGACGACCTGGTCAAGCCCGAGTACAAGAACCTCCTCGTCACCGAGAACGCGGCCACGTCCTCGCCGGGCCTCGGCTTCCTGCTCGGCAGCGCAGCCGAGTACGGCGATGGGGGCTGGCAGGACTATTGGAAGAAGCTGAAGGCCAACGGCGTCAAGGTCGTCGACGGCTGGGAGCAGGCGTACAACGATGAGTTCTCCGGGTCGGCCGGAGGCAGGAAGGCGCACGGCGACCGGCCGCTCGTCGTGTCGTACGCCTCCTCCCCGCCCGCCGAGGTCATCTACGCGAAGCCGAAGCCCGACACGGCCCCGACCGGAGTGTCGTACGGCACCTGCTTCCGGCAGATCGAGTTCGCCGGGCTGCTGAGCAACGCGAAGAACACCACGGGCGGCAAGGCGCTCATCGACTTCCTGGTCTCCAAGGAGTTCCAGGAGGACATGCCGCTCAACATGTTCGTCTACCCGGTGGTCCAGGGCGCGCAGGCGCCCGCCGAGTTCACGGAGTACGGGGCTGCCGCCAAGGACCCCGAGACCATGGCCCCCGACAAGATCGCCGCCAACCGCGACCAGTGGGTCAAGTCGTGGACCTCGCTCGTACTGAAGTAGCCGAAGCGGCCCCCCACCAGGGCGCCGTCCGCAAGGGCGACGCCCGTAAGGGGGGTACGGGCAACGCGGCACGGCTCGGGCTGATGGCCGGGCCGGTCGCGTTCTTCGCGCTGTTCTTCGCCTACCCCGTCACCGCGATCGTCGCCCGCGGTCTGAAGGTCGACGGGGTCTGGCGGTTCGGGCGGATCACGGACGTACTCGCGCAGTCCGACATCCGGCACGTCCTGTGGTTCACCACCTGGCAGGCACTTGCCTCCGCCGCGCTCACCCTGCTGGTCGCGCTGCCTGCCGCGTATGTCTTCGCGCGTCTCGACTTTCCGGGCAAGCAGGTTCTGCGGGCCGTCGTCACCGTCCCGTTCGTGCTGCCCACCGTCGTCGTCGGTACGGCGTTCCTCGCGGTGGTCGGCCGGGGCGGGCTGCTCGACGACCTGTGGGGCGTACGGCTGGACACCACGGTGTGGGCGATCCTGCTGGCGCACGTCTTCTTCAACTACGCGGTCGTCGTGCGGACGGTGGGCGGGCTGTGGTCGCAGCTCGATCCGCGTCAGGAGGAGGCCGCGCGGATGCTGGGCTCCTCGCCCCTGACGGCTTGGCGCAAGGTGACCCTCCCGGCGCTGGCGCCCGCCGTGGCCGCCGCCGCGCTGATGGTGTTCCTGTTCACCTTCACCTCCTTCGGCGTGGTGCAGATCCTCGGCGGTCCGACCTTCTCCACCCTCGAAGTCGAGATCTACCGGCAGACCTCCGAGATCTTCGACCTCTCCACGGCCGCGGTCCTCACGATCGTCCAGTTCGTCGCCGTGGGCGCGGTCCTCGCCGTGCACGCGTGGACCGTACGGCGCCGGGAATCCGCGCTGCGGCTGGTGGACGCGTCGGTGACGGCACGCCGGCCGCGCGGAGCGGGGCAGTGGGCGCTGCTGGCCGGTGTCCTCGCGACCGTCGCCGTACTCCTCGTACTGCCGCTCGCCGTTCTGGTGCAGCGGTCCCTGGACGCCCCCGGCTTCGGCTATTACCGGGCGCTGACCCGCGAGGACGGCGGTACGTTCCTGGTGGCGCCGATCACCGCGATCGGGAACTCGCTCCAGTACGCCGTCGCCGCCACTGCCATCGCCGTGGTCATCGGCGCTCTCGCCGCCGCCGCGCTCGCCCGCCGCGACGCCGGCCGGATCGTCCGCGGATTCGACGCGCTGCTGATGCTGCCACTGGGCGTGTCCGCGGTGACCGTCGGCTTCGGATTCCTCATCGCCCTCGACAAGCCGCCGCTGGATCTGCGCCAGTCCTGGATCCTCGTACCGCTCGCCCAGGCGCTGGTCGGTGTGCCCTTCGTCGTACGGACCATGCTGCCCGTCCTGCGGGCGGTGGACGGGCGCCTTCGTGAGGCGGCGGCCGTGCTCGGGGCGTCGCCCTGGCGGGTGTGGCGGGAGGTCGATCTGCCGATGGTCCGGCGGGCGCTGCTGATCGCGGCCGGATTCGCCTTCGCCGTGTCGCTGGGGGAGTTCGGTGCGACCGTGTTCATCGCACGGCCCGACAACCCGACGCTGCCCGTCGCGGTGGCTCGGCTCCTCGGCCGGCCCGGCGATCTCAACTACGGGCAGGCGATGGCCCTGTCGACGATTCTGATGGTGGTGTGCGCGGTGGCGCTGCTGGTCCTCGAGCGGCTGCGGACCGACCGGACCGGGGAGTTCTGATGCTGCTGAGCCTTGAGGCCGCGACCGTGCGCTTCGGCGGGCGGGCCGTGCTCGACGCCGTCGACCTCGATGTCGCCGAGCACGAGATCGTGTGTGTGCTCGGGCCCAGCGGGAGTGGCAAGTCGACGCTGCTGCGGGCGGTGGCCGGGCTGCAGCCGCTGGACTTCGGACGGGTGTTGCTCGACGGGCGCGACCAGGGCGGGGTCCTCGCGCACAAGAGGGGGGTCGGGCTGATGTTCCAGGACCATCAGCTGTTCCCGCAGCGCGACGTGGGCGGCAACGTGGCGTTCGGGCTGCGGATGCGCGGGGCGGCCAAGGGGGAGCAGCACGCCCAGGTACGGGAGTTGCTGGAGCTCGTGGGACTTCCGGGCGCCGCCCGCCGGGCCGTCGCCGGGCTCTCCGGCGGTGAGCAGCAGCGGGTGGCGCTGGCGCGGGCCCTCGCGCCCCGCCCCCGGCTGCTGATGCTGGACGAGCCGCTCGGTCAGCTGGACCGCTCGCTGCGGGAACGGCTGGTCGTCGAACTCCGTGAGCTCTTCGGCCGGTTGGGCACCACCGTGCTGGCCGTGACGCACGACCAGGGCGAGGCGTTCGCGCTCGCCGACCGCGTGGTGGTGATGCGGGACGGGCGGATCGCCCAGTCCGGCACGCCCCTCGAGGTCTGGCAGCGTCCGGCGGACGAGTTCGTGGCCCGCTTCCTCGGCTTCGACAACGTGGTGCCGGCGACGGTCGCGGGGGCGGCCGCGGTCACGCCGTGGGGCAAGCTCCCGGTGCCGGAGGACGCGCCGGAGGGCACCTGCTCGCTGCTCGTACGGCCCGCCGGGGTGCGGCTCGTGGCGGCCGACGAGGGCCTGTGCTGTACGGTGACCGCCCGCACCTTCAAGGGCACCCATGTCGCGGTCCACCTCAGGCCCGAGGACGGCCGCCCGCGTCTGGAGGCGGCGTGCGCGCTGCGGGAGGCACCGGAGGTCGGGGCAGAGGTCGGGGTGGAGTTCGACTCGGCCGAAATCGTCGTGCTCGGCTGATCATCTGCGTCCTGGGGTGACGGTCATGACGCTACTCGCACATGACCGCTACGCCGACGAGATCGCCCACCAGGTGGGGCAGTTGAGGGCCGTCGTGGCGTCCGGCGCCGATCTGTCCGCGACCGTGCCGACCTGCCCCGACTGGCGGCTGGAGCAACTGGTCTGCCATCTGGGCGGCGCCCTGCGCTGGGTCGACCTGCTGGTGGACGGTGATCTCGTGCGCCATCCGGCGGGCCCAGGAGCCGGAGGTGCCGACCCCGGCCCAGGCCCGGATCCTGGCGTCGGGCCCGGCCTCCCGCAGCGCCCCGACGGCCAGCCTGCCGCTCTGCGCGAGCCAGGCGTCCAGCACGGCGCGGGCGCAGCCGGGCTACGGTCCGTCGTACTCCGGGACCTGCTCGGTCGGGATGTTCTCCTTGCGCGGACCCGGTCGCAGTATCCATCTGCACGCGGCTTGCCTTCTACCGCCGGCTGCCGCTCGACAGCCTGGAGCCGGAGGTCTTCGGTGAGCGGGGACTGCTGGAGTTCTGGCTGGAGAAGACCACGTTCGGCTGAACGGCCGTGGGCCGGCCCCCCGGGGTACGGGGGCGGGCCCCGCCGGGGTACGGACGTGTGGCGCCGCGACCCGGGTTCGCC
>NZ_JAUYWJ010000017.1:0-112161 GCF_032656585.1 Streptomyces herbicida | reverse complement strand
TCAAGACCTGTTTGGGCTCACGGGGGGGGGCGCGCCCCGGGGTGTGGGGGGGCGGGCCCACGACGGTGTACGGAAGTGAGGCTCAGCGACCGTTGTTCGCCCCACGACGGCGCATGCCGAAGAACACGGCACCGCCACCGACGACGACCAGGGCGGCCGCGATGCCGGCGATCAGACCGGTGTTGGAGTTCGCACCGGTCTCGGCGAGGTTCGAGTCACCGGCCGCCGGGGACGGCGCGTTGCTCGAGGTCTCCGCCGGGGCGGTGCTGGTGCTCTGAGAGGCCGAGGGGGTCGGGGAGTCCGACTCGGCCGGGGTGGACTTCGACGGCGACGGGGTGGCCGACGGGGTCGGGGTGGGGGTGTCCTCGGTCTTGCAGGCCGTGGACGGGGTGGTCAGGTTCGGCTTGATGTCCGCGTTGACCTTGTTGCCGGCCTTGACGTGGATGCGGTACGTCGCGTTCGGCTTCCAGTCCTCGGAGAAGCTGACCGTGGTGCCTTCCTTGGAGCCCTTGACCTCTTCCGGCTTGCCGACCTTCTTCGCGTCGGCGCCGTTGTTCTCCAGGAACACCGTGATGACGGCCGGGGTACCGGAGGCGTCCTTGTCGGTGACGACGATGACGCCCTTGGAGCCGTCACAGGTCGCTTCGGCGGAGAACTCACTGATGTCGCACGCGAGCGCGGTGTTGGCGACGCCCAGTACCAGCGCGGCGGAAGCGGAGGCGACACCCAGGATGCGCACGGAACGTGCACTGCGGCGAGTTATGGACACGTTTGTCCTTTACGGATTGCACAACTGCGGGGGGCTGAGGGGCAGATGAAGCAATGAGGAGGTGAGGCTCCATTACCCCAGGAGACTCACAGGTTTATAAGCGCTCCATCAGTAGTGTCAATGCATATGCCGCCTACAGGTGTTGACTTTGCCCGCTCATTAACCGCCGAGACGTTTCAACGCTTCCGGAGCCTCCTCGATCCGGTCAACAAGGGCGATTCTGGCCTCCATCCGCCGTTCCCTGGCGAGCGCCTGCAGCAACGGCCAGGTCGGCAGCCGCTCCGTCCAGTGCGACCGGTCCACCAGCACCATCGGCGTGGGCTCGCCCCGTGACTCGTAGTAGTTGGGAGTGGCGTTGTCGAATATCTCCTGTACGGTCCCGGCCGCGCCCGGCAGGAACACCACGCCCGCGTTGGAACGGGCCAGCAGGCCCTCCTCGCGGACGGAGTTGGCGAAGTACTTGGCGATGTGCGCGGCGAAGGCGTTGGGCGGTTCGTGGCCGTAGAACCAGGTGGGGATGCCCACGGAGCTGCCACCGCCCGGCCAGCGGTCGCGCACCTCGAAGGCGGCGCGGGCCCAGTCGGTGACGGACGGCCGGAACGACGGTGCCTTGGCGAGGAGTTGCAGCGAATCGGTCAGCATCCCGTCGTCGAACGGGGCGGCGTACGCGCCGAGGTTCGCCGCCTCCATCGCGCCCGGTCCGCCGCCGGTGGCCACCGTGAGGCCGGCGCGGGCCAGCTCGCGTCCGAGGCGGGCGGCGCCGTCGTAGGCCTGCGTGCCGCGGGCCATGGCGTGTCCGCCCATGACGCCCACCACCCGCGTGTCCACGAGGAGTTCGTCGAGCGCGTCGGAGACGGCGTCGTCGTGGACCGCGCGCAGCATGGAGGCGAACACGTCCCCGTCGGCCTTGGTCCGCTGGAACCAGCCGTAGGCGCGGGCGTCCGGAGTCGCCTCGTACCCCTTGTCGAGCGACTCGAACAGCTCGTCGGGGGAGTAGACGAACCCCCGGTACGGGTCGAAGGGGAGATCGGGCACGGGCGGGAACACCAGCGCGCCCGTCGCACGCACCCGGGCGGCGGCCTCGGGGTCCATCGGACAGCCGAGGAAGACGGCCCCGGCGGCGTCGACGGAGAGCAGGGCGTCCGTGCGGTCCGTCAGATCTACGGCCTGGACACGGAACCGGGCGAGCGAGCCGAGTTCGGCGACGACCTCGTCGAACTCGGCGAGCGACTCGATCTCGTGGTCGTGGGCGGCGCGGTTGGGCTGGGCAGGTGTCGAATGCACCCGCCCATGCTGGCACAGGAGTTCGGACCGGCGGGCCGGTACCCCGTCAGCCCTGCACCGCGGCCGGGTCCATCCACATGACCTCCCAGGTGTGGCCGTCGAGGTCGTCGAAGGCGCGGCCGTACATGAAGCCCTGGTCCTGGGTCTCGCCGGTCGCCGAGCCGCCGGCCGCGATCGCCTTGTCGACCAGCTCGTCGACCTTCTCGCGGCTCTCGGCGCTCAGACAGATCAGCACCTCGCTGGTCTTCGTCGAGTCGGCGATCTCCTTCTTCGTGAAGTCGGCGTAGCGCTGCTTGCTCAGCAGCATCGCGACGATCGTGTCGCTGATCACGACGCAGGCGCAGTCGTCGGTGCTGAACTGCGGGTTGATCGAGTAGCCGAGCTCCGTGAAGAACTTCTTCGCGGCGTCGACGTCGCTGGTGGCCAGGTTCACGAAGATCATCTGCTGGTACATGCCGTCTCTCCCTCGGGTTCGTGCCGTTCGCAGGGGTAGACACCGGGCCGCCGGAGAAATCATCGGCGGTCCGTGGACTTTTTTCCGCGGATTCTCAGCGGGCCAGCGGGAGCGCCGCCAGCTGCGCGGTCACCAGCGCGAGCGGGGCGAAGAGGGCCAGCAGGGCGCCCGCGCGCAGGGCGGCGGCGCTGCGCAGCATGCGCGAGGGGGCGCCGAGGCGGAGCAGGGCGGCGGTGGTGTCGGCGCGGGACTGCCTGGCCTCCACGGCCGCCGTGAGCAGGGTGGCCACGGTGCAGCCGGTGACCAGGAGGGTGCCGAGGACGGTCAGCGGGCCGAAGAAGGACGCTGCGGCGCCGCCGTACAGCGTGGTCATGGCGTACGTGCCCGACGCGGCCGCGCAGACCACGCCCAGGGGGCGGCCGATGCGGGTGGCCTCCGCCATGAGGACACGGCCGGCGAGGAGGCGGAGCGCTCCCGGGCGCGCAGCCTGCAGCAGGCGGCCGCACAGGTGGGTGAGTCCCGGGGCGGCCAGGATCAGGCCCAGGACCGCGAGGGCCCAGCCGGCCAGTACTCCGGCGGTGCCGGCGACGGCGTCGCCGGGGAGGGCCACGGGGCCGGAGCGGCTCGTGTAGGCCTCGACGGCGAGGCCGGCGGCGAGGACGGCGAAGCCCCAGGGGAGGCCGGCCGGGGAGCCCTGGGGGCCGGGAGCGAGGGTGCCGGTCCAGCACGGGGCGTGTGGCGCCGCGCTGTGGGGATCGGTCTCGTGGTCCGGGTCGTGCGAGCCGCCGTCCGCCGGTGCCGGGACGCCTGGTTCCGGGTGCGCGTCCGCCTCGGTGTCCCGGGCGGGTCGGCCGCCGCCGATCCTCAGGCGGGTGCCGAAACGGCCGTACGCCCCGAACGTCTCCCGTGATGCCGCGTGGCCGTACGACCCGAAGCGGCCGCCCCTGCGAGGGGCGCCGCCGGCCGCGGGACGGGCGTCCCGGGGGCGCAGGGTGCAGGCCACCGCCGCGGACGCGATCCCCGGTACCAGCGCGAGCAGGGTGAGCGTGGCCGGCAGCGGGAGGGGCTCGCCCGCCGCCAGGAACTCCGCCGCGGCGCCGTCGAAGGGCATACCGGTGAGGTCGCCGCGCAGATGGAGGAAGAACAGCAGCGCCAGCATCGAGCCCAGCGCGCAGGACAGGGCCGTCGTGAGCGCCGAGATCGCCATCAGTCGGGACGGCCCCAGGCCGAGGGCCGAGAGGCCGGGGCGCGGTTTCGTGCCGGGGTCGGTGCGGGCGACGGCGACCGCGAGGTACACCGTTGCGGCCAGGGGCAGCGCGCACCAGGCCAGGCGCAGGGACCCGGCGGCGGGGGCGGCGGGGTCATCGGGGTGGCTCAGCGCGTAGCCGAGGGCGGCCAGGAGCAGGAAGCCGGTGCCCGCGGCGGCCGTGGCCACGAGGAGGCGGCGCAGCTGGACCGCGGGGTGGGCGACCCGCGTCAGACGGAGAGCGAGCACGCGGCTCGGCCTTCCGTATCGGGGGCCGGAGGCAGATGCACGGTGCTCACGCGCCGCCCGTCCAGCAGTGACACCGTGCGATCGGCCAGGGCCGCGGTCTCGGAGTCGTGCGTGGCCAGCACCACCGTGATGCCGTGCGAGCGGGCCGCCGTCATCAGCGTGCGCAGGACATGGGAGCGGTCGGCGCGGTGCAGCGGCGCCGTCGGCTCGTCGGCGAACAGAACGGACGGGGCGGGGGCCAGAGCCCGGGCGATCGAGGCACGCTGCCGTTCGGCCTGGTGCAGTTCGTGCGGGCGCCTGCGCGACTTGTCGCCGATGTCGAGGCGCTCCAGCCACTCCAAGGCGGCGGTCTTGGCCCGGCGGCGGCTGGTGCCGCGCAGCATCAAGGGCAGGGCCGCGTTCTCCCAGACGTTCAGCTCGGGGATGAGCAGCGGTGCCGGATCGATCCAGCCGAAGCGGTCCCGGCGCAGCCGCTCGCGGCCGACGGGGCCCATGGTGTGCACCGGCACGCTGTTGAACCAGACCTCGCCGTGCTGCGCCGGCACCAGGCCGGACAGACAGCGCAGCAAGGTGGTCTTGCCGCTGCCGCGCGGGCCGCTGACGGCGAGGATCTCGCCCTCCCGCACGCCGAGCGAGACGCCGGCGAGCGCGGGCGAGCCGTCGGGGTGTCGGTAGTGCAGGGAGCGTGCCCAGAGCACGTCGTTGTCCGGCGGGGCCTCCATGGCGTACACCTCGGTTCTGATCCGTTTTCCCGTGCCCGATCCCCGTGAGGCCCCGTCGTCGCACGCCCGCCTGCCCTCCGGACGGGCGACGGGAATATGACGATAGGGCCTTCCGGGGGAACGAAAGCCGGGCCGATCGGTCACTGGCACGCTAGGCAGGTCCCGGCGGGAGGCCGGACAGCACACGGCCCCGGGCGTCCGTTCTCACTCGAACGGACGGCACCGGGGCCGCGTTGATCATCCAGGCGGATGATCAGAGCTTCGTCCACGCCTCCGTGAGCGTCGCGCGCAGGATCTGCTCGATCTCGTCGAACGTGTCCTGGTTGGAGATCAGCGGCGGGGCGAGCTGGACGACCGGGTCACCACGGTCGTCGGCACGGCAGTACAGGCCGTTCTCGAAGAGCGCCTTGGAGAGGAAGCCGTACAGGACGCGCTCGGTCTCCTCCTCGTTGAAGGACTCCTTCGTCGCCTTGTCCTTGACGAGCTCGATGCCGTAGAAGAAGCCGTTGCCGCGGACGTCGCCGACGATCGGCAGGTCGTGCAGCTTCTGCAGGGTGGACAGGAACGCGGACTCGTTGTCGAGGACGTGCTGGTTGATGCCCTCGCGCTCGAACAGGTCCAGGTTGGCCAGGCCCACGGCCGCGGAGACCGGGTGGCCGCCGAAGGTGTAGCCGTGCAGGAAGGTGTTGTCGCCCTTGTAGAACGGCTCGGCGATGCGGTCGGAGACCACGCAGGCGCCGATCGGGGAGTAGCCCGAGGTCATGCCCTTGGCGCAGGTGATCATGTCCGGCACGTAGCCGAACTTGTCACAGGCGAACATCGTGCCCAGGCGGCCGAAGGCACAGATGACCTCGTCCGACACGAGCAGCACGTCGTACTTGTCGCAGATCTCGCGGACCCGCTGGAAGTAGCCGGGCGGGGGCGGGAAGCAGCCGCCGGCGTTCTGCACCGGCTCCAGGAAGACCGCGGCGACGGTGTCGGGGCCCTCGAAGAGGATCTGCTGCTCTATCTGGTCGGCGGCCCAGCGGCCGAAGGCCTCGGGGTCGTCGCCGAAGATCGGGGCGCGGTAGATGTTGGTGTTCGGGACCTTGTGCGCACCCGGCACCAGCGGCTCGAAGGGGGCCTTCAGGCCCGGCAGGCCGGTGATGGACAGGGCGCCCTGGGGGGTGCCGTGGTAGGCGACCGCGCGGGAGATGACCTTGTACTTGGTCGGCTTGCCGGTGAGCTTGAAGTACTGCTTGGCCAGCTTCCAGGCGGTCTCGACCGCCTCGCCCCCGCCGGTGGTGAAGAAGACCTTGTTCAGGTCGCCGGGGGCATAGTCGGCGATGCGCTCGGCCAGCTCCACGGCCTTGGGGTGGGCGTAGGACCACACCGGGAAGAACGCCAGCTCCTGGGCCTGCTTGAAGGCGGTCTCGGCGAGCTCCGTGCGGCCGTGACCGGCCTGGACCACGAACAGACCCGCAAGACCGTCCAGGTAGCGCTTGCCCTTGTCGTCGTAGATGTAGGTGCCCTCACCACGGACGATGGTGGGAACGGGCGAGTTCTCGTACGAGGACATGCGGGTGAAGTGCATCCACAGGTGGTCGTACGCGGTCTTGCTGAGGTCCTTTGAGCTCACGGTTATCGGGTTCCCCACATATAGGTCTGCTTCTTGAGCTTGAGGTAGACGAAGCTCTCGGTGGAGCGCACACCGGGCAGCGCCCGGATGCGTTTGTTGATGACGTCCAGCAGGTGGTCGTCGTCCTCGCAGACGATCTCGGCGAGGATGTCGAACGAGCCCGCGGTCATCACCACGTACTCGACTTCCGACATGTCAGTCAGCGCTTCCGCGATCGACTCGACATCGCCCACGACGTTGATACCCACCATCGCCTGCCGCCGGAACCCCACGGTGAGCGGGTCCGTGACGGCGACGATCTGCATCACGCCCTGGTCCAGCAGCTTCTGGACCCGCTGGCGCACGGCCGCCTCGGACAGGCCCACGGCCTTGCCGATGGCGGCGTACGGACGGCGGCCGTCCTCCTGGAGCTGCTGAATGATGGCGAGGGAGACGGCATCCAGCTGGTGGTTGCCGTTCCTGGACTCGCGGGGCGAGTCCCTCTGGTCTGCGCTTCGACTGGCCACGAAGCTCACTGTGCACGACGTCTCGACACTTCCGCAAGGCCGCATCGATGAAATTCGTTGTTTGCGTGACCCAGTACTGCGGATTTCGCAGAAGTGGCGGCGATGGGGGTGTTGAAAACGTGGGACTGCGGACTAGGGTGGGTGTCTCAGCGATTGGACAGCTTGAACCTGATCAGGAGGCCGGCAGTGAGCACCGAGCTGCGTGGGCTGCGCACACTACGGAACTACATTGACGGTGAGTTCCGGGACGCCGCCGACGGACGGACCACCGAGGTGGTCAACCCCGCGACGGGCGAGGCGTACGCGACCGCGCCACTGTCGGGACAGGCGGACGTGGACGCCGCTATGGCGGCCGCCGCCGCGGCCTTCCCCGCCTGGCGCGACACGACGCCCGCGGAGCGGCAGAAGGCCCTCCTGAAGATCGCGGACGCGTTCGAGGAGCGCGCCGAGGAATTGATCGCGGCCGAGGTGGAGAACACGGGCAAGCCGACCGGGCTGACCCGCTCCGAGGAGATCCCGCCGATGATCGACCAGATCCGCTTCTTCGCGGGCGCCGCCCGCATGCTGGAGGGGCGGAGCGCCGGCGAGTACATGGAGGGGATGACCTCCATCATCCGCCGCGAGCCGGTCGGCGTCTGCGCCCAGGTCGCCCCGTGGAACTACCCGATGATGATGGCCGTGTGGAAGTTCGCCCCGGCGATCGCCGCGGGCAACACCGTCGTCCTGAAGCCCTCGGACACCACCCCGGCTTCCACGGTCCTGATCGCCGAGATCCTCGGCTCGATCCTGCCCAAGGGCGTCTTCAACGTGATCTGCGGCGACCGTGAGACGGGCCGCCAGATGGTCGAGCACCCGACCCCCGCGATGGCCTCCATCACCGGCTCGGTCCGCGCGGGCATGTCGGTCGCCGAGTCCGCGGCCAAGGACGTCAAGCGCGTCCACCTGGAGCTGGGCGGCAAGGCGCCGGTCGTCGTCTTCGACGACACCGACATCGCCAAGGCCGTCGAGGACATCTCCGTGGCGGGCTTCTTCAACGCCGGCCAGGACTGCACGGCCGCCACCCGCGTCCTCGTCCAGGAGTCCATCCACGACGAGTTCGTCGCCGCGCTCGCCAAGGCCGCCGCCGATACCAGGACCGGGCAGCCGGACGACGAGGACGTGCTCTTCGGCCCGCTGAACAACCCGAACCAGCTCAAGCAGGTCACCGGCTTCATCGAGCGCCTCCCCGCCCACGCCAAGGTCGAGGCGGGCGGCCACCAGGTCGGCGACAAGGGCTACTTCTACGCCCCGACCGTCGTCTCCGGGCTGCGGCAGGACGACGAGATCGTCCAGAACGAGGTCTTCGGCCCGGTCATCACCGTCCAGTCCTTCACCGACGAGGACCAGGCCGTCGAGTGGGCCAACGGCGTCGAGTACGCCCTCGCCTCCTCCGTCTGGACCAAGGACCACGGCCGCGCCATGCGGATGTCCAAGAAGCTCGACTTCGGCTGTGTGTGGATCAACACCCACATCCCGCTGGTCGCCGAGATGCCGCACGGCGGCTTCAAGAAGTCCGGCTACGGCAAGGACCTGTCGGGTTACGGCTTCGACGACTACACCCGCATCAAGCACGTCATGACGTCACTGGACGGCTGACGCCACCAGCCCACGGCCCCGGACGGAGGACAGCCCGTCCGGGGTCGCGGTGTTCCCCCTCCGCGCTGGTCAGACGGTCGCGGGGCGCGCGACGAGGGAGGGCCCGCCGTCCTTGCCCGGGTGCTCGGGCACCGGCGGCAGGTCGGGGACCTCGGGGAAGGTGACACCTGTCTTCTCCAGGATCGGCGCGCAGGTGTCCAGGGCGTCCCGGTAGGCGTGGGAGGCCGGGTCGAAGCCCTTGCCCGCCTTCAGTTCCACCCGCAGCCGCGCGCGGCCCTCGTCCTTCGGCGCGTGGAAGTCCGGATAGCGGTCCTGGCCGTGCCCGCGCATGCACGCGGCGAACTTCGAGTTGGCGGTGTCGATGTCGCCGGGCGCCTGCGAGGTCGGCTTGTAGGCCACCGCGAAACCGGCGCCCTCGCCGGGTTCCGGCGCACCGGCCGACAGCGTGATGGCCCGCGCGGCCGAGACACCGGTCGACGTGCCGGTGGCCTGCGCGGCCGACGCGCAGACCGTGCCGAGCGCGACGGCCGTCATGGCGGCGAGGCCGAAGGCGAGCCGCTGCGACCTGGTCGCCGGAGCACGCATGGATTCCTCCTGTGTGGGGCGGAGCTGCTGACGCCACCCACCGAACCGCTTCGGCGGTTACAGCGGCGGAACGGCCCTCCTTACAGCCGCGTAACCACCCTCCGGACACACTCGCAGCCATGCGTGTGCTGGTGGTCGAGGACCACGAAGAGCTCGCCGGACTGATCGCCACCGGGCTGCGCCAAGAGGGCATGGCGGTCGATGTCGCCCTCGACGGCCCGACCGCCCTGGAGCGCGCCGAGATCAACGGCTACGACGTCGTCGTACTCGACCGCGACCTGCCCGGACTCCACGGCGACCAGGTGTGCCGGACGCTGGCGGCGGGCGGCAGCCGGGCCCGGGTGCTGATGGTCACCGCCTCCGGGACGGTGGCCGACCGGGTCGCGGGGCTCGGTCTCGGCGCCGACGACTATCTGCCCAAGCCGTTCGCGTTCGTCGAACTCGTCGCGCGGATACGGGCGTTGGGGCGTCGTGCGCAACCGGCGCTGCCCCCGGTCCTGGTACGCGGCGAACTCCGGCTCGACCCGGCGCGCCGCGAGGCGACCCGGTCCGGCCTCCGACTGCCGCTCAGCCCCAAGGAGTTCGCAGTACTGGAGCTGCTGCTGGCCGCGCAGGGGACCGTCGTCTCCACCGAGGAACTGCTGGAGCGGGCATGGGACGAGGCCGCCGATCCCTTCAGCCAGACCGTGAAGGTGACGGTCAGCAGGCTGCGCCGCAAACTGGGCGAACCGCAGCCGATCGAGACGGTCGACCGGGCCGGGTACCGCATACCGTGAACCTGTTCCCACGGAGCATCCGCTGGCGTCTGACCCTGCTCTACAGCGCCCTGTTCGTGGTGGCGGGCGCCCTGCTGCTGGCCGTCGTCTACGTCCTCGCCGCCCGGTCGACGCTGAGCCGGCCCGTCTCCTCGATCGGGGCACCGGCGCCGCCGGAGGCCGGCACCGGGGCGCTGACCGAACCGACCGTCAGCGCGGTCGTCGAGGCCCTCCGCCAGGACCAGTTGCACCAACTGCTCGTCCAGGGCGCGATCGCGCTCGGGGTGATGGCGCTGACCTCGGTCGCCCTCGGCCGGCTGATGGCCGGGCGGGTGCTGTCACCGCTGCGCACGATGACGGCCGCCGCCCGCCGGATCTCCGCCGACAACCTGCACGAACGGCTCGCGGTGCCCGGTCCCGTCGACGAGCTGAAGGCGATGGCGGACACCTTCGACGATGTACTGGCCCGCCTGGAGGGCGCGTTCGAGGCGCAGAAGCAGTTCGTCGCCAACGCCTCGCACGAACTGCGCAGCCCGCTCACCCTCCAGCAGACCCTCGTGGACGTCACCCTCGCCGACCCGGACGCCTCCGTCGGCGCCCTGCGGGCCGCCCTGCTGCGGGTGCGGGCGGCCGGGCAGGAGCAGGAGCGGCTGATCGACACGCTGCTGACGCTGGCCCGCAGCCAGCGGGGACTGGAGCGGTGGGAGCACGTCGACCTGGCGGAGCTGGTCAAGGAGCGGCTGCCCACCGGAGGCCCGCGGGTGGAGGCGCGGCTCGACTCCGCTCCTGCGCTGGGCGATCCACAGCTGCTGGAGCGCGTGGTGGTCAACCTCGCCGACAATGCGGTACGGCACAACCTCCCGGTAGGGGAAGGCAGTTGGGTCACCGTCTGGACCGGCGTGGACGCGGCCGGAGGGGCCGGTCTGCGGATCGCCAACAGCGGGCCGATGATCCCCGCCGACCAGGCCGCTGGCCTCTTCCAGCCGTTCAAGCGGCTGGGCGCGGAGCGGGTGCGGACCAGGGACGGAATGGGTCTTGGCATGTCCGTCGTGGCGGCCGTCGTCTCCGCACACGGCGGCCGCGTGCGGGCCCGGACGCATCCGCACGGCGGGCTGACCGTGGAGGTGAGCCTGCCTCCGGTCGGCCCTCCACCCCGCGTGGGCACCTGATCGTATCGACAAGGTGTCGGTTACACCCGGGCACGCTCGACGCACCGTCGATTGTCCGCCCACAGGCAGGGAGGGCATCCTGCCAGGGTGCCCCAGACTCCTTCTCACACGCCCGCGCTCTCCCGCCGCTCCCTGCTGCGCGCGCTGGGCGGCGCCGTCGCGCTCGGCGCCCTCGCCGGCTGCGGGGTGCCCGCCGCGTACGTGAAGCCCGGCGACCGTGCCGTAGCCGATCTGTCCGCCAAGGACAAGAAGCTGACCTGGGCGAACTGGCCCCTCTACATCGATACGGACGACGACGACCCGAACAAGCGGCCCACGCTCGAGGCCTTCGGGAAGCGCACCGGGATATCCGTCGACTACATCGAGGAGATCAACGACAACGACGAGTTCTTCGGCAAGATCAGCCCGTCGTTGATGAACCACCAGTCGACGGGCCGCGACCTGATCGTCGTCAGCGACTGGATGTGCGCGCGGTTCGTGCGGCTGGGCTGGGTGCAGAAGATGGACCGCGCCCGGCAGCCCGCCGTGGCGAAGTACCTCGACCCGCTCCTGCGCTCGCCGGCCTTCGACCCCGGCCGCAGGTTCACGGTGCCGTGGCAGTCCGGCATCACCGGCATCGCGTACAACCGCCGCAAGCTGGGCCGCGAGATCCGGCATGTCTCCGACTTCTGGGCGAGCGACCTGAAGGGCCGGGTGACCCTCCTGTCCGGCCTGGACGAGGCGTTCGCGCTGCTCATGCAGGGCAATGGCGTGGACATCACCAGGTGGACGGCCGACGACTTCCACCGGGTCTGCGACCAGGTGGAGAAGGAGGTCCACCGGGGCCAGATCCGCCGCTTCACCGGCAACGACTACACCAAGGACCTGGTCAGCGGGGACGTACTGGCCTGCCAGGCGTACTCCGGCGATGTCATCCAGCTCCAGGCCGACAACCCCGACATCCGCTTCGTCGTCCCCGAGGAGGGCGCGGAGCTCTGGTCGGACTCCCTGATGATCCCCAATCGCGCCCGCCACAAGGCGAACGCCGAGCGGCTGGTGGACTACTACTACGAGCCCGAGGTCGCCGCGGAGCTCGCCGCGTGGGTCAACTACGTCTGCCCGGTCCCGGCGGCCAGGGAGGTCCTCGCGGCCTCCAAGGACAAGGACACCGCGGCCCTCGCCGACAACCCGCTGATCTTCCCGGACACCGCGATGCGCAGCCGCCTGGCGATCGCCCGGGACATCAAGTCGACGGAGCGGGTGGAGTTCGCGAAGCGGTGGAACAAGATCGTGGGGCTGTAGCGAGGCCCTGGGAACTTCGTCGGAAACGGGCCGGTACTTCGGCCGTGGGTGCTCGGTGAGTTGCGTCGTTCTTCCCTGGCTGGACGCGGGCCGCTGTCGACAACACGGGGTGGCCGCCCGTTCACCGTCGGCGGCACGTGGGGCGACCCGCGTCGGCGGGTGATCGCCGGGCCTCGGGCCACCCTCGCGCGCCCGGCCTCGGCCTCACCCCCGCCGAGGAACCGCTTCAGGCCGCGGGCCGGATGAGTCCCGACTCGTAGGCGAAGGCCACGGCCTGGACCCGGGCGCTGGCCCCGATCTTGGCGAGGACGTGGCTGACGTGGGTTTTGACGGTGGTGAGGGCGATGGACAGCCACTGGGCGATCTCGGCGTTGGACCAGCCGGAGGCGACGGCGACGAGGATGTCGCGTTCGCGTGCGGTGAGGGTGTCGAGCGTGGACGCCCCACGCAGGGGGTGGGTGGTGCGCTGATGCCGGACGGTGTCGATCAGGGCGCGGGTCAGACCGGGAGTGATGACGGCGTCCCCGGCGGCCACGACGCGGACCGCCGCGGTCAGTTCGGCCGGGTCGGCGTCGTCGAGGAGGAATCCGCCCGCTCCGGCACGCAGGGCGGCACAGGCGTATTCCTCGTGGTCGGCGGGGGTGAGTACCAGGACACGGGCAGCGTGCGCTGTCGCCTCCGCCGGTTCGAGAGGCCGGGGGAGGCGGGGCGGCTGTGCGATGCGCCGGACCGTCTCGATGCCGTCCGCCCGGCAGAGCGGGCTGTCCACCAGGACGACGTCGGGACGGAGCGCGGCGCTCATCCGGACCGCCTCGGCCCCGCTCGCCGCCTCCCCGACGACGCTCAGACCGGGCTCGGCGGCCAGGAGTGTACGCAGGGCGAGGCGCTGCAGGGACTGGTCGGTGACCACGAGTACGGAGACCATGTCTGTCTTCTCCCGGCTGGAGGCGGGGGCTCTCCCACCATCCTGAACGAAACGGTTTCGTTCATCAAGGTGTCGCGCCTCATATCGAGCCGGAGCAGGCCGACGTTCTGCCCAGGGAGTGCCGTCAGGACGAGCTTGCGTTCGACGGGCCGAAGAACTCGATCTCCGCGATGGACACCTGCTTGCTCGCGGAGGTCTGGTACGCCGACTCGATGGTGAAGCGGACCGCGGTGACCTCGCCGACGCGGAACGCCCGGCGCTGGCCGCCCGCGCCCTGGTCGAGGGTGAGTTCACGGGTCGTGGTCCTGCCGTCGGCCGTGGTGACACGGGCCTCGACACGGTGCGGGAGCGCCGACTGCGCGAGCTGGTCGGGGCGGGTGGAGACCCCCGGCGTGATGATCAGGTCCAGGAGCCGTGTCGGCTCGGCGAAGCGTGCCTCGATCCACTGACCCTGGCCGGACTCCGAAACCCCCGGTCCCCACCATGTGTTGTTGAGCTTGTCGAAGGCCAGCTCGGGCTTGTGGCCCGGGTAGGAGTGGGAAGCCTTCACGCTGTCCGGGGCCACCGGGGCACGCTTGGCGAAGTGGTCGCGCGTCGCCTGGACCCCCTTGGGAATGTTGACCACCAGCACGATCAGCAGCGTCAGGACGAGCGCCGCGCCCAGCCACGTCAGGACCCGGTCGAAGGTACGGCGCAGCCTGGGACGCTCGCCCGCCCAGGGAGTCTCGCGGTTGCCGAAGCCGAGCAGCCGCCGCCACCACGGCAGCCGGCCCGGAGTGGGCCCCTCGCCGGCCATGGGCATCGCGCACCGGGCGCAGTAGTGCCGGTCCGGCCGGTTGCGCGTCGCGCACCAGGGACACGGTGTCCCGCCGTCCGTGCCGAGTTCCTCGCCGGGGGCCCGCACCGCCTGCGGCCGCTGCGCCACCGGCCGGCCGGGCAGCACCGGGGCGACGGAAGGGGACCCGGCGGGGGCGGGTTCCGGGTCGGCGACGGGGACCAGGAGCCGGCGGGCGCGGTCGGACAGGGCATCCGTGTCCCCGGTGGCCGGCGCGGTGGCCGGGTCCGTGGCCGGGACCGGTTCCGTGGGGGCGGTGTCGTCCACCGCCGGCGTGGTAACGGGTGCGGGGACGGTGCCGGCAGTGGGCGTGGCGGACTCGCCGGCGTCTGCCACGGCCGCGGTCGCTGATTCCGGGGCGGGGACCGGCTCCGTGGCCGCGCCGAGCAGGTCGCGTTGCGTACGGGCCGGGCCCGCACCGCCGTCCGCCCGCGAGAAGGCGTCCCAGGCGGGGCCCGCCCCGGCCGGGGCGCCGGATGCGGTGGCGGACGCCGGGGAGGACGCGTGAGCGGCGGAGGTCGCGTGCACCGGTGCCGCGGCGGGTCCATCCGCCGAGCCCGTCCGTCCGGCGCCCTCCAGCCCATCGCCGGAAGCCGCCCCGGTCCCACCGGCCGCTGCCGCGGGAGCGTCAGACCCTCCGGCCGACGCCCCGGCACGCCCGGCAGACGCCCCCGGCGCCCCCACCCGGTCCGTCCAGCTGAGTACCGCTCCGCAGGCGTCGCAGAACGACTGGCCCGGTTCCGCGCGGGTGCCGCATTCGGCGCAGTTCTGGGTGGTCGTCATCTCTCCGGAGTCCTTTCGGCGGGCACTGCGGTCTCGGTGGCGGTCACCTGGACCGTGTAGGGCATATGGGCGGGGCGGGCGGCGGCCACCAGGGTGTCCAGGCGGTGCCGGTCCGCCGGGGTCGGGTCGGGCAGCCGGAGGTGCACATGCAGCCGGGGGCGCGCTTCGCCGGGGACCGGGCCGAGCGGGCGGGCGCTCCAGCCGGCGGCGCCGCTCTCACTGATCTCCGGCGCGACGCCGAACGCGAGCCGCACCGCCTCGGCCAGCCCGCGCCGGGTGCCACGGATCCGGTGCAGATACGCGGCGGCGGCGACCGCGGCCCGCAGCAGTTCCTCGGGCTCGGTGCCGTCGGTCTCGGCACCGACCCAACCGCCCAGCCACTGGGCGAAGTCGACCGGTGCGAGGGACGGGCGGAAGTAGGTGTCCAGGCAGTCGAGGACGCTCAGGATCGGCGCCATCACCTCGTCGAGCCCGCCGACGAAACGCTGCGCGAGGTCGTCGTCGGCGAAGACGGCGGGCAGCATCGCGCCGATCGGCGCGGACGAGTCGAGACCGTCGATGGAGCCTCTCATCAGGAGCCGTCCCCGATCACCCGGACGCGATGGTCGAAGGAGAACACCAGGGACGGCGCGGAGAGGTCGATACGGTCCGTCGCCTCGCCGCGCTTGCCGGTCAGCGGGTCGGCGGGGTGCAGCACGACCTCGTCGACCAGTTCCACACCGGGCACCCGCTGCAGCACCGCGAACACCTCACCGGACTGCACGGGCCGGCCGAACGGCCAGCCGGTGCCGTCCGCGCCGCCGGTGAGCGGATCGAGGTGCCGGTAGAGCGCGTCGTGCGCCTGCCGCCGTACCCGGTCGGTGTCGACGCCCCGGAAGGCGTGCACCGTGGCCACCACCGTCACGCCCTGGTAGTACGGCGGTCCCACGGCCAGCCGGGTGCCGATCAGGCGCCGCTCGTCCAGGTACCGGGTGATGCGGTCCAACAGGGCGTCGCCGGGCACCAGTTGCTCGAATCGGAGCCGGCCACCCGGGTCCGGGACCGCCTGCGGCACGACCAGCACCCGTACCGCGTAGGCCCCGTGCTCGCCCTCCTCGCCCTCCAGACAGGTGATGCGCGCGGTCTCCGGGGCGGCACGGCGGGCCAGCTCCTCGTAGTCCCGCAGGGTCACCGCCCGTTCCTGGGCGCGCAGGGTGATCGGCGCACGGACCTTCGCCTCCTCCACCGTCTCGCCGTCCACCCCGCCCCGCGCGGCCTCCCGGTTGACTACCTCGGAGACGTACGGGATGGACGTCCGCAGGATCTGGACGGCGCCCCGGGCCACATTGCCCGCCCGGCCGCCGCCGGTGCGATAGCGGCGGGCACGGATCGGCGCGCCCTTGGGGGCGACCGTGCCGTACTGGCGCAGCGAGCCGTCCGGTTCGCGCACGGCTGGACCGAAGGCGATCTCACCGGTCGTGGCGTCGAGGGTGAGGTGCCGGTCGTACGGCCCGGAGGCCGCGAAGTTCGGCACGACCCGCCAGTCCACCCAGCCCTCGTGCTCGGCGGTCTGCAGCAGCACCGGCGGGTCGTCGCCGACCACGGGCGCGTTCGCCAGCCGCAGCCGCTGCCCGGGCAGACCGGAGGACTCGCCGAGCGCCTCGTCGTACACCGTGTCGGCGTGCACGGCGGCCGTGGTGCCGCCGATGGTGAACGCCTCGGCCGCGCGGACCGTGGGGGAGGTGGTGTAGAAGGGCTGGCCGGGGAGGGGTTCGGTGACCCGGCAGCGGATCCAGCCCGCCTCCTGGCCCGCGTTGCGGGACAGGACGTGCCCGCCGGGGATGTGCAGGACGACCTCGCCGGGGCGGTTGAGGCCGCCCGTGCCGTCCCGGTCGACCTCGCAGGGCTGCCAGCCGTCCGCGGTCCAGGCCTCCCACACCAGCGGGGGCTGCCGCGGGTCCACGCCGACACCGTCCACCCGGCTGTCCAGGTCGAGGGCGAGCGCGCAGTGCGGTACGGCGGCGGTCAGGCCGAACAGCATGCAGTCGCCGGGGTCGGGTGACTCGGCGAAGCACAGCAGGTCCTTGTCCTCCTCGGCGAGGTCATGGGTGCGGTCCACGGCCGGCTCGCCCCGGTGCTGCACCAGCAGATGACGCAATTCGCACGGCACGACGGTCAGTTCACGCTCGGTGGCGAAGACCACCGCCTCCTCGCTCTCGGTGCGCAGGGTGGCCACCTCGGTGCCGACCGGCACCGCCACGGGCTCCTCCTGGGGCGACGACAGCCAGAACGTCACGTCCGTGCGGGCGGCCGACGGCGGGAACAGGGTGATCCCGACGAGGTCCAGGAACGCCAAATGGTTCTTCTCCGGCACCCGGTTGAGCCGGTAGACGATCTGGTCGGCCATGTGGGCGACCGTCTCGACAAGGGTGACGCCGGGGTCGGAGACGTTGTGGTCGGTCCACTCCGGGGCGCGCTGCTGGATGTAGCGCTTGGCGTCGTCGACGAACTGCTGGAAGCGGCGGTCGTCGAGGTTGGGGGAGGGCAGGGCCATCAGCGGTCGCTTTCCGGAGCCGGGGAGATGCCGTCCGGCTCGTCGTGGGACGGAATGACGTAGAACGGGAAGACCAGGCTGCGCGGGTTGTTGGTGCCGCGGATCGAGTAGCGGACGTCGATGTGCAGGACGCTCTGGTCGGGGCCGGCCGTGACCTCGACGTCGTCGACCTCGATGCGCGGCTCCCAGCGGTCCAGGCTGACGTACACCTCGTGCTGGATACGGCCCGCGGTCTGCTCGTTGACCGGCGCGAAGACCAGGTCGTGGATCGCGCACCCGAAGTCGGGCCGCATGGGCCGCTCGCCCGGCGCGGTCGACAGCACGAGACGGATCGCCTCCTCGATCTCCCGCTCCCCGCTGACCAGCGCGATCCCGCCGGTCGGTCCGATGCGCAGCGGGAAGGACCAGCCGGCCCCGACGAACTGCTCGGCCATCAGCCGCGCACCTGCCTTTCCTCCGGGATCCGTCGCCCGCTCATGCCGGCACCACCATCACGGCCATCCCGTTGGAGGTCAGCACGCCCATGATCGGCACCGTGACGGCCCGGATGCCCACGTTGCCGATGGCGTTGACCTGCACGCTTCCGCCCGCGCTGAGCGACGCGGCACCCAGCGCCTTCAGGTTCAGGGCGCCCATCGCGTCGACGGTGACCGCGCCGGTGAGTGACTTGACGTTCACCATGCCCCGCCCCTCGATGTCGAGCAGACCGCCGCTCTTGATGGTCAGCTTGCGCCGGGCGCTCAGCGTCAGATCGGTGCCCGCCTCCACGCTCACCGAACGGCTGCCCTTGATGCTGACCGTGCCCTTGCTGTCCACGGTGATCTCGGTCTTCGTCCGGTCCAGATTGATGACCAGCTTGTTGTTGCCGGAGGCGATCCGGACACCCTGTTTGCGGGCCCCGGTCTGCTGGCTGAGCAGGTCCATGCGGTTGCCCTGCCGGTCCGCGACGGTGTGCCGGGTCGCCTGCTTCTTCAGGCCGTCGTGCAACGGCACGTCGCTGACCACGGTCGGCTTGTCCCGCCCGTTGTAGAGCCCGCCGATGACGAACGGATGGTCCAGCGCCCCCCGGTCGAAGGCGACCAGCACCTCGTCGCCGACGTCCATCGGGAACACCCCGCCGCCGCCCTTGCCGCCCATCTGCACGGTCCGCGTCCAGTCGCTGACGTAGGTGTCGTCCAGCCACGGGAACTGCAGCTTCACCCGCCCCTGCTTCAGCGGATCCTGTACGTCCGTGACGAGCGCGTTGGCCACACCGGGCAGCCGCGGCGAGGAGTCCGCGCCGCCCGAGGCGAGCCCGTACAGCGAGCGCCACTGGCGTCCGCTGACCGTCACCCACGCCTCGTAGTGCGTGCCGTCGCCGAACACATGCCGCACCGAGGTGACCGTGTACTTGCCCTCGAAGGGCACCCCGACGTCCGCCAGCGCCACCGGAACTCCCGGCCGCAGCCTGGGATTTCCGCGCGCGACCACCTCCAGCTCGGCGAACGACGAGGTCACGTCGTCGGCCAGGGCGTCGGCGGCGAACTTCACCTCGTTCTGCTTGTCGTACGGCGTGCCCGTCTCCACCAGCTTGGCCGCCTTGAACTTCCCGGCCGCCGCGCCCGGGGTGGTGCCGATGCCGATGCCCGGGTTGGCGGTCGCGGGCGCGACGGCGGTGAGCTTCTTCTTGGTCGTCACGTCCCAGCCCCGCGCCTCCACCTTGCCGACCTGGTCGGCGGCGGTGACGGCGGAACGCAGCCGCAGGATGTCGTGACCGGCCTGGAGCACGAACGGGCTCTTGTCGCCGTCGGTGTTCGGTGAGGGCGCCCCGGAGGCCGACTTCGGCTTCACGAACCGGAACTTGCCGTCCGCGTCCACCGACATCACCATCTCGTTCTCGTCGGCGAGCCGCGCGAGGAAGTCCCAGTCGGTGACGTTGGACTGGCTGATGAACTCGTACACCGTCTTCGTCGACTCGATCCGCCCGACCGGCACCCCGTCCTGGGCGGCGAGCTTGCGGGCGATGTCGGAGGCGCTCTGATTGCGGTAGGCGGCCACCCGGCGCTGGCGCAGCAGGCGGTGCCCGAAGTCGTAGCCGCGGATCACGGTGAAGGAGCCGGTGCCGTCGTAGTCGGCCTCCAGGCCGGTGACCTCACCGGTCAGCAGTGGATCGGCGGCGCCCTGACCGTCGGCGACCGGGGCGAGGACCACCTTGGTGCCGAAGGTGATGCCCAGCTTGCCGAGGAGCAGCCGGTACGGATCCCGGAAGGTCAGCCGGAACGCCGCCGGCACGCCGACGCCCTGGTCGACATAGCTGTCGACGAGGGCCCGGGCGAACTCGGAAGGCAGCTTGGCGCCGCCGATCTTCACATCGATCACATTGGAGAACGCGGACCGCACCATCAGCCACGCACCTCCTCGGCGGCGGGCAGCACCAGTTCGACGCCCGTCGGCAGCTGCGCGGGGTCGTCGATGCCGTTGGCCTCGGCGATCGCCCGCCACGCGGCCGCGCTGCCGTACTCGCGCCAGGCCAGCGACTGCAGCGAGTCACCGGCGACCACCCGGTGCACGCGCTGCGCGGTGAGCGCGCCCGATGTCGGGTTCTGCCCCTTGGTCCTGCTCGGGATCTCGTGCAGCTGGAGTCGGCACGTGGCGCGGATGGGCACGCCCGTGGTCCCGAAGAGCGTGTACGTGGCCTCCACCTGGCTGATGTACGCGGTGAACCGGGCGGTGGAGAACGACCCCCACTGCAGGACGACCCAGGGCGGCGAGGGCTGCTTGGCGGCGATGCTCTTGGTCGTCACCTCGCAGCAGTCGAGCAGCGACTCCACCTTCTTCAGCACGGTGTTGCTGCTCGGCTCGTCGGAGGAGTCCAGGAAGATCTCGACGCTCATCTCACGCGGCCGTGACCCCATGAACTCCGGGAGCGAGCCGTCCCGTTCGATCTGGGCGGGGGTGGTCTTCCACTCGGCCCGGCGGGTCAGCGACAGCTGTGCCGGATTGAAGTCGAAGCCGAAGGTCTTGATGATCCCGCCGGGGGTGGTGCTGCCGCCGACGGGGGGTTCGTGGATCGCGAGCGTGGCGCGCACGAGGCTCTTGCCGGCGCCGCCCTTGCTGCCCTTCGCCATGGTCGTACGCTCCCCCTCAGTCCGTGAACCCGTGGTGGGCGATCTCCAGCACCTCGGTCGCGACCGCCGGGCTCGCGGGGTCGAGGGTGGGCCCGGTCCAGCTCACCGGCAGCACGTCGATCAGCCCCCATCGGGCCACCTCCGAACCGTCGGCGCGCAGTGCCGCGATCTGTGCGGTGGGCCGCTTGATACCGGTCTGCACGGACGAGATCCACTTGGCGACCTTGGCGGTGTCCGGGGTGAGCGGGCGGGTCAGCCGGATGGTGGAGAACGTGACACGGGTCGGCAGATGCCAGACGAAGCCGTTGTTGCCGCCCTCCTGGCGGTGCTCGACCTCGACCTGGGACGACAGCCCCTCGCAGCCGTTGAAGTAACCGAGGCTCTCGCCGTCGATGCTGAGGGTGAACCAGATGGTGGAGCCCGGGTCCTGGCGGGACATCGCGGGTGGGCCTTTCTGTCGTTCCTGGTCGGTCAGTGGCGCGGGTCGCGGAGCTTGCCGATCCGTTCGCGGTCGAGACGCAGTTCGGTGCGGATCAGGCGGGTGATGCGGCCGATGATCCGGTGCACGAGTTCGTCGAGCTGGAAGTCGGTGAGCTCCCTCGGGTCGAAGGCGCCGGGCTGGATCGGCGCGTATTCCGGCGGGGGCGGTTCGTACGGTGGCGGGGCCTCGGCACGGTGGGTGACGGGTGGTGTCGGTGTCTGTGCCTGCTGTCGTGCGTGTGCCTGTGGTTGTGCCGGTGGCCGGGGCAGGGTGACGGCGACGGTGGCTGCCGCGGCGGCGGCGAGTGCGCCTGTGGCGGGGTTCTGGGTCGGCGGCTTCTGCGGGGTCGTCTTCTTCCAGATCCGCTGGACGACGGGCAGTTCCCGACCGGTGGACGTCGGTGCCGGTGACGGGGTGAGAGGGGCGACCGGGAGGGGTGGGCCGCCGCTGGGGCTGGGTGCAGGGGGCGTCGCGGGTGAGGGGTCGAGGAGGGGGGTGGCGTCGCCGGGTGCGCTCGCCGTCGGGGCGCCGAGGGGGAATCGGGGCGCCGAGGTGCCGGCGGAGGCGGGCAGGTTCCTCGACGCCGGGAGTGGGGCTGGGGCCGGGACGCGCTGGACGGCGGGCCGGGGGGCCGGGTACGCCGATGTCCTCGCCGGAGCCGGGGTGGCCGGGCCTGAGGAGAGGGGCGCACCGAGACCGGCACGGGGGCGGCGGGAGGTGGTGCTTCGCTGGACGGGCGGCGTGGGGGTGTGCGAGCCGGTGACTGTGGTGGGGTCGGCGGCCTTGGTGGGCACGGGTCTCGGTGTGGTCGGCGGAGCGTGCGTGGGGCTCGGTGCCTGTGGACCGTGACCCGGTGCCGGTGCCGGTGCCGGTGCCGGTGCCGGTGCCGGCACCGGTGATGCGGAGGCGGTGCCGGGCGAGTGGGACGGAGGGGCGGTGGTGGGCGTCGTACGACTGCCGTCGACGGCGCCGGGCCTCGGCCGGCGCTGGACGGAGGGTGTCGCCGGGCTGGAACCCGCGGTCGTGGCGAGCGGGCCCGGGGCCGGGGTTGCCGCAGGACGGTTCGGCGTTCCGCCGTGCCGCTCCTCCCTGGAGCCCATGACCGGGACCGCTCCGGAACGGGGCGTGCCGGGCTGTGGGTGCTGGGAGCCGGTGCGCGCGGAGGCGGTGGCGGACCGTTGCACGGGTGCGCCGGGTGGTGTCGCGCCGGTGGCCTCGGCGCTGCGCGTGCGGGTCCCCGAGGGTGCCTCAGGCGTGGTGGTGGCATGGGGCGCATTGGCCTGCGGGGCCCGGAAGTCGGTCTGGGCGGGGGTCGCCTTGGCACCGTCTCCGGAAGTCGACCTCTGTATGGGTGCGCCGGCGGCTGTCGTGCCTTCGGCTGCGGCGCCGCCACGGGTGTGAGCCGCGGGCGGTGGCGCCGTGGCGGTGGTGTGGGTGGTGGCCGGCGCCGGGCTCAGGGCGGTGTTGTCCGGGGTCGCCCCGGTCACCGGCGCGGTCGTGGGGTGCGGCCTATTGGCCAGCGGCACGGGGGAGTCGGCGTCGGCGGGGGCCGGCTCGGAGCCGGGTCCGGAAGTGGACCTCTGCACGGGTGTTGCGGTGCCGCCGCGGGTGGGAGCCGAGGGCGGCGGCGTGGGGGTGGTGGTGCGGGCCTGGATGCCGGGGGTGGTCAGGGACCTTTGCACGTTGGTGTAGGTGGTGGCCGGAACCGGGCTCGCGGCGGTGCTGCCCGTGGGGGGCCCGGGGGACTCGCCCGGTGCTGCCCCGGTCTTGGGCGTGGTGGTGGGGTGGGGCGTATTGATCTGCGGGGCGCGGGAGTTGGCACCGGCGCGGATCGGCTCGGTGCCGGGGGTGGTCAGGGACCTTTGCACATTGGCGTGGGTGGTGGCCGGAACCGGGCCTACGGGGGTGCTGTCCGGGGGTGTGCTCTCCGACTCAACGTCCCGGCCGCTGGCCGTGGACGGTGCCGGAGCCTCACCCGGTGCTGCCCCGGTCTTGGGTGTGGTGGTGGGGTGGGGCGTGTTGGCCTGTGGAGTCCGGGAGTTGGCACTGGCATGGGTCGGCTCGGTGCTTGGTCCTGAAGTGGACCTTTGCACGCTGGTGTGGGTGGTGGCCGGAACCGGGTGCACGGGGGTGCTGTCCGTCGGCGCGGCGTGATTCCTCTCGGTCGTCGGGCACGGTGCCGGAGCCTCACCCGGTGCTGCCCCGGTCTTGGGTGTGGTGGTGGGGTGGGGCGTATTGGCCTGTGGAGCCGGGGAGTTGGCACTGGCATGGGTCGGCTCGGTGCTTGGTCCTGAAGTGGACCTTTGCACGCTGGTGTGGGTGGTGGCCGGAACCGGGTGCACGGGGGTGCTGTCCGTCGGCGCGGCGTGATTTCTCCCGGTCGTCGGGGACGGTGCCGGAGCCTGGCGCAGGGCTGCCCCGGTCTCAGCCGCGGAAATCCGGCGGGACGCCGGAAGGCTTCGGCGCTGTACCGCCCTCGCCTCGGGCCGGGCCTTGGTGAGGGACCTCGTGGGAGGGGGCGAGCTCGCCGGGACCGGGGTCACCTGGAGTCCGGAGACGGGAAGGGGCGCGCTCACCGAAGGGGTGGACGGCGGTTGCGGTGTCACCACGGGGAGGCCCGAACCGCTGATCGCGGCGGCTTGCGCGGTCGCGACAGGCGCCTTGGACGCCGCCCGCTGGATCGAAGGCGCCCGGTTGCCGGGGCCCGGAGAGGCCGACGCGGCGCTCGTACCCCCGGCCGTACCGGAAGTGACCGGTGCCGACCCGGAGGGGACCGGTGCCGACCCGGAGGGGACCGGTGCCGACCCGGAAGGGGCGAGAGGCACGCCAGGTCGAGCCGTCGCGGCCGCGGAAGCAGGCCCTCCGGGCAAGGCAGCGGCATTCACCGCAGAACCCGGCGCCACAGCACCGGGCATCACCGCCCCCGGGACCCCGGAACCCTGCACGCGAGACCCCGGCAAAGCAGACCCCGGCAAAGCAGACCCCGGCAAAGCAGACCCCGGGAAAGCAGAACCCCGCCTCGCAGCCCCCGATGCCCCAGCCCCCGGCACCCCCGGCGGCAGGAACCGTATCGGCACCGCCGGCACCCTCTGCACCGGAGGAGCCGAAGTCGCCAACGGCAGTCCGGCGGGCGGGTGTTCGAGGCCCGGAACCGGGCGTGCCGTCGCCGGGCCGGTCGTGCCGTCGAGGAGTGCGCTCGAGCGTCCGTCCAGGATCGCGTGGGACTCCGTACCCATGAACGACGGGTTCTGCCACGTCGGCAGCCGCCCGCCGAAACCCGAGTCCGCGACCCCCGCCCGGCCGGAGGCCAGGGCACGCTGGATCGGCGGCAGGCCGGGCCAGGAGGCGGGCACCACCGGGCGGCTGCCCGCAGGGGCGGGGCCATCAGCTGGCCCGGGCTGTGACGGCTCGCCGTCGGCCGCTGCCTCCACCGCGTCGGTCCCTCGGCGGAACCGGTCCAGGAAACCCACCGCTCAGCCCTCCGCCCCGGCCCGCGTCACCAGGGACGCGATCTCGCCCGTGTAGCGGCGGCGGTCCTGGTGTTCCAGGTCCAGGATCTCCTCCAGGCTCCAGTGGAAGTGGTAGGCGACGTACGCGATCTCCTCGTGCAGCCGGTCGGTCGCGTACGTCACGATTCCCCCAGGCGGCTCCCGCCGAGTTCCACCTCGAAGGGCTCCGAGCAGTGCGGGCAGCGGACGGCTGCCCTCGTGTGGCCCTCCGCGTTGATCTGGCGGTAGAAGTCCTGCAGAAACGCCAGGTCGGAGGCGAACATGTTTTCCACGATCCCGTCGTGGACCAGGGGCAGCGTGCCCAGCCGGGTGATCACCCGGCCCAGCAGCACCACCGACAGGAACGCCGGGTTCTCCTGGACCCGCACATCACGCAGCGGAACGAGTTCGTCCCGCGCCGTCGACAGACGCATCACACCGTCCCGGTGGACGATGCCCGACTCGTCGACGTACCCGCGCGGCAGCTGGAAGGGGAACTCGGTCCGCAGCGACTCCTGTTGCTGCACGGGAGGGACGGCGGCAGCCGGTGCCGGGACCGGCAGCGGCTCGGGCTCGGGCATCCCCGGATTCGCACCCGCACCCGCCTCCGCCCCCGGCACCTGTGCACCGGGGTACGCGACGGCGCCGCCGGCCCTGGCAGCCGAACGCCGCATTACTCGATGACCAGTTCTTCGAACGCGATGGTCACGGTCTCGGTGAGGGCGGCTGCCTCACCCGCCTTCACCGTGCTCGCGTCGATCTTGCTGCACCAGGCATTGCGCAGGTGGTAGCGCTTCACCGGGTTGTTCTGGAAGTCCATCATGATGATCGAGGCGTTCTTGCGTGCCGTCGTCATCTGCCCGGAGATGGACTCGTTGATCCACTGGGTGAACGAGGCCGACTGGGTCATACCGCGCACGACCGTGCAGGTGCCGTTCTTCTTCACACCCGGCAGGTTCTTGACCACGTTCTGGCCGTTGGGGGTGTTCTGCTGGTACGTGATGACGTCCTGCTCGATGCTGAGGCCGCTGACCTCGGCCAGATACTCGACCATCACGCCGTCGATCTGCAGGCCGAAATTGTGTGAGGTGAGGGCGTCACCCGGCTGGAGACTCATGTGTTCGCTGTCCTTCTAGGTCCTTCGAGGTCCGACTGGGGTGGTGAAGACGGAGGTGGGGGAGCGGGCGGCGGTGCGGCCTACTCCTCCAACTCCCCGCTTCCGCTGGAGAACTGCGCCAGCCGGAAGATCACGAACTCGGCGGGCTTGACCGGCGCGATGCCGATCTCGCACACGACCCGGCCGACGTCGACCGACTCGGGCGGGTTGGTCTCCTCGTCGCACTTGACGTAGTACGCCTCTTCGGGCCGCTGTCCGAACAGGGCGCCGCTGCGCCACTCGTTGACCAGGAACGCCGAGATATTGCGCCGGATACGCGCCCACAGGGCATGGTCGTTCGGCTCGAACACCACCCACTGGGTGCCGATCAGGATCGACTCCTCCAGGTAGTTGAAGTAACGGCGGATGTTGAGGTAGCGCCAGGCCGGGTCGGAGGAGAGGGTGCGGGCACCCCACACGCGGATGCCGCGGCCGGGGAAGGCACGGATGCAGTTGACGCCGATCGGGTTGAGCAGATCCTGCTCGCCGCGGGTGATCTGGATCTCCAGGTCCACCGCCCCGCGCACGACCTCGTTGGCCGGTGCCTTGTGCACACCGCGCTCGGAGTCGTTGCGGGCCCAGATACCGGCGACGTGACCGCTCGGCGGGACCAGCCGGGTCTGACCGCTGCTCGGGTCGAAGGTCTTGATCCACGGGTAGTACAGGGCCGCGTACTTGGAGTCGTAGCCGGCCGTCTCCTGCCGCCACACACGTATCTGACGGGCATTCAGGCCGGGCGGCGGGTCGATGACGGCAACCCGGTCGCCCATCAGCTCGCAGTGCGCGATCAGGCCGAGCTGAACCGCCTTGACCGCCTCCAGGTCGATCGCGCCGCGCTGATAGGCGGCCATCAGGTCGGGCACCGAGACCATCGAGATCTCGTCCACGGCCTCCAGACCGCCGAAGCCGGTGCGGTCGGCGGAGTCGCCGAGGTACTGGGCCGGGCCCGGGTGCGGGGCACCGACAGGACCGTCCGGTACGGCGGGGGCGGCGGCCGGTGCCGCGAGGGCGACCGTCTGGTTGTCCGGGCGGGCCAGCTGCGCGGCCGGCGCCGCCTCGGTCACGGTGATGAGCTTCGAGCGCTCCTTGACCTGCGTGACGACGTAGTTGCGGCCGCCCTTCTTGGCGGTCACGTCGAAGGTCTCCACGGCCTTGTCGCCGTCCTTGACGACCAGCCGGAACCGCTCGGCCGGGCCCTCGCCCTCCGGGTCGGTGACCTCGACGCTCAGCGGGCCGCTGCCGCCGGCGGCGAGGGCCGCCACGGCGAACGTGCCCAGCTGCCGGGGCTCCGCCGCCGGCAGGGCCGCCGGGGCGGAGGACTCGGCCGGCACGGCGGGGGACCGGCCGGCCGAGCCGTCCAGAGGGGCGCCCTCGGTGGAGCCGCCCACGCGGACGACGTAGGCCGCCGTGCCGCCGTTCTGGAAGAAGCCGTAGACCGAGTGCGCGAGGTAGTACCCGTCGGTGAACTCACCGAAGGCCGCCACGTACTGGCTCCAGTTGGTCACCAGGGTGGGCTCGTTGAGCGGGCCGGTCGGCGCGAGCCCCACGAAGGCGGCGACCGACGTGCCCACCCCCTCGATGGGACGCGAGCCGCTGGCCACCTCCTCGACGTAGACGCCGGGCGACAGGTAGGACGGCATGCTCTGCTCTCCTCGGGGTACGAGACAGGAACGCCCTCCACCCTCACGCGCGCGGCATGCACCGCGAAACGGCCGCGGGGACCCGCTCGGGGGTAGCGTCGTTGCCCGTAGGGGCAGCGCGGGCCGGCCGCGGAGGCATCAGTCGCGCAGGGAGCCGAACCGGTTGATGTAGGCGCTCTTTTCGTCGTCCGTCGGGGTGGGCGGCTGGTGGTTGCGCAGTTCGTCCCTGGGATTGCCCTCCTGGCCGGTCAGCGCCTCGTCGACGTCCGTGCTCATGCCCATGATCTGCATCCTCGTCAGGTCCAGCGGACCGCGCGCCTGGATCTCGGTGGCGTTGAAGAAGCCGACGTCCTGGTTCGACCGGACCAGCACACTGACGAGCGCGCCGACCGGATGTTCGATCTGCCGGGAGTAGCCCTGCACGTACTGGGCCTCGTCGCCGTCGCCCATGCCGCGCGCGGAGATCGCGGCGGACCGTGCGACGACCTCGGTGGGCGCGAAGGGGATGAAGGAGGTCTGCCGTGTGTCGAAGCTGGGGTAGAAACCCTGTCCGAGCGGCGGGATCTCACCCTGGCCCGTGACCCGTTGCCAGGTCGGGTGCCAGCGCGGAATACCCCGGTACAGGGTCAGGGCACCGTTGCGGTAGCGCGTGATGTACGGAACGAGGTCCGCGTCGACCGTGCCGTTGTGCACCGCCAGTTCGTGAATGAACCCGGTGCCGCCCTCCTGGGTGACGAAGCGGTAGAAGCCGCGCTCATGGATCGTCTGGATCGTTTCGTCCCCCACCCTCAGGTCCACCTGGGGCGGCCCGGCGGGAGCCGCCGCCTTCGCCTTCCTGCCGAAGCCGGAGAACATGCGCTGCACCGGAGTCGTCCCCGGCCGCTGTCGTGCCGCATCCGCGCGGTCGTCGGCGACCCGCTGCACCGGCGGGGCCGCGGACGGCGTCCGGGCCGCCGCGCGGGCGTCCTGTTCCTCCCGGGAGCTGTCCTCCGAGATCCTGAGCCCGTCGCCGTTGTCCTTGCCGGAGACGGGTCCGGCCGCCTGCTGGAAGGTGTGGAAGACCTCGTGCCGGACGTCCTCCTCGCTGTGGTCCGCGCCCAGGACGATGTGATGCCCCGAGGTGTAGGCGCGGGCTCCGATCTCGGCGGCCGAAGCCTGGGCCAGGGAGTCGGTGTGCACCCTCAGATGGGAGAGGTCCGCGCCGCCGTAGTGCGCCGACACCCGGTCGGCCTGCGGGCCCGTGAAGGGCTGGCCCGACGTCCGCAGGACGTCGTGCACGGCGGAGCGCTGCACCGGCCGGCCATGTCCGCAGTTCGCGTCGTGGGTGTGCGACTCCTGTGCCACGCGCTGGACCACCGCGGCGTTGCCCGCCGTCCGCTGCAGCGCCTGAACCTGGCCCGGGGTCAACGGTGTTGCCGCGGTCGGGGCGTGTGCGGGGGCATCCGCCGAGGCACCCCGTACGGCGCGCCCCGTCCTGCCGGGGGCCTGTTCGCGGTCCTGTTCCTGATGTGCGTGCATGGAGTCTCGCCGCCTCCTGGGTGTGGGCATCGTTCCTCTCTACGACAGGGGAGGCGGGCGGTGGAAGGGACTCGGGGGCACACCTAGTGACCGTGCGGGAAGACTTGGCACTGCGTACGGTCCGGCGGCCCACAGGGGCAGTTGAGGTGCACATTCGGGTAGCGAGCCCTGCCCGCAGTCCTGCGACAGGATCACGGCACTTGTCTAGCGTTTTGGCGTGAGCCTGTGGACTTCTCTGGAACCTGCGTCTGCGACTGTCGATCCCGGGGGCAGTGCGCGTGTGCGGCTGCGGTTGCGCAATACCGGTGATGTGGTGGATGAGTACCGCTTCGAGGCGGTGGGGCCGGTTGCGCCGTGGACGTCGGTGGAGCCGCGGTCGTTGCGGTTGTATCCGGGTACGACGGGGACGGTGGAGCTGACGTTTGCGCCGCCGCGGTCGTCGGATGCGGTGGCGGGGCCGAATCCGTATGCGGTGCGGATCACGCCGACGGAGCATCCGGAGGCGACGACGGTCCCGGAGGGCAATCTCACCATCACGCCGTTCACGGAGGTGCGGGCGGAGCTCGTGCCGCCGACGGTGAAGGGCCGGTTTCGGGGGCGTCCGCGGCTGGCGGTGGACAATCTGGGCAATACGAGGCTGACGGCGTCGGTCGGTGGCAGTGACAGTGGTGATCAGCTGTCGTACGAGATCCGTCCGGGCAGTGTGCAGATCGAGCCGGGGCGGGCGGCGTTCGTGAAGGCGACGCTGAAGCCGCGCAGGATCATCTGGTTCGGGGGCAAGGAACAGCGGCCGTACACGCTGTCGGTGCTCCGCTCGGGTGCCGATCCGCTGCCGGTGGAGGGCACGTACCTCCAGCGCGGTTTCCTGCCCCGCTGGCTGGCGACCTTCTTCGGGGTCCTCACCGCTCTCGCGGTCACCTTCGTGATGCTGTGGATCGCCTACAAACCCAACGTCAACTCCGGCGCCACGGAGAAGGTCGCCGAAGCCGGCACCACCCTCGCCCCCAGCCCGTCGGCCTCGGCGACCCCACCGCCGCAGCCCACCGCCACACCGCCGTCCGCGCCGGAGCAGTCGAAGGGGGCGGCAGGCGGTGCGGACGCCGGCGCGGGCGGCGGGGGCGGGGCCACGGCCACCGTGACCGCGAAGCCGCCGCAGGACACCGCCGCCACCGCGGTGCGGCGCCTCGCCAGGAACGATCCGTCCGGACGGCACGTCTGCTACCGGGCCTTCGTCACCGGGCGGGGCTGGCAAAAGCCGGTCTGCGACGGCACCATCGCCGGTACCACGGGCCAGGAAACACCGATCAAGGCACTCAACATCGCCATGGCCGGAACCGGCGGCTCGGCGGCCAACGCCTTCGTCCACAACCCCGAGTCGACGGACGGCAAGGGCAGTTGGGAACCGCAGTGGACGGCCATCATCGCCGACGGCGAGGACAACTACATCGGCAGCACGAAGAAGGACGCCCCCTACATGCTGGGCTTCGTCATCAACATCGGCAGCGGCCAGGTCTGCCAGACGGCGCACGTCCGCAACTCCGGCTGGGGCGACCAGGGGTGCGCCCAGCCGCGCCCCAACTTCACCTTCGGTGGCACCCTCGACAACTCCCTGTGGCTCGAAGCCGTCAAGTTCACGGTGTGACGGGTGCTGGTGACATGACACTGTGGACTTCTCTGGAACCTGCGTCTGCGACTGTCGATCCCGGGGGCAGTGCGCGTGTGCGGCTGCGGTTGCGCAATACCGGTGATGTGGTGGATGAGTACCGCTTCGAGGCGGTGGGGCCGGTTGCGCCGTGGACGTCGGTGGAGCCGCGGTCGTTGCGGTTGTATCCGGGTACGACGGGGACGGTGGAGCTGACGTTTGCGCCGCCGCGGTCGTCGGATGCGGTGGCGGGGCCGAATCCGTATGCGGTGCGGATCACGCCGACGGAGCATCCGGAGGCGACGACGGTCCCGGAGGGCAATCTCACCATCACGCCGTTCACGGAGGTGCGGGCGGAGCTCGTGCCGCCGACGGTGAAGGGCCGGTTTCGGGGGCGTCCGCGGCTGGCGGTGGACAATCTGGGCAATACGAGGCTGACGGCGTCGGTCGGTGGCAGTGACAGTGGTGATCAGCTGTCGTACGAGATCCGTCCGGGCAGTGTGCAGATCGAGCCGGGGCGGGCGGCGTTCGTGAAGGCGACGCTGAAGCCGCGCAGGATCATCTGGTTCGGGGGCAAGGAACAGCGGCCGTACACGCTGTCGGTGCTCCGCTCGGGTGCCGATCCGCTGCCGGTGGAGGGCACGTACCTCCAGCGCGGTTTCCTGCCCCGCTGGCTGGCGACCTTCTTCGGGGTCCTCACCGCTCTCGCGGTCACCTTCGTGATGCTGTGGATCGCCTACAAACCCAACGTCAACTCCGGCGCCACGGAGAAGGTCGCCGAAGCCGGCACCACCCTCGCCCCCAGCCCGGCCCCCAGTCCCCTGCTGAGCCAGGCGGCACCGGAGCCGTCGGCACCGGCGCAGGGCGGGGGCGGGAGCGAGAAGCCGAGCGGCTCCGGCGGATCCGGGAACCCGGCGGGGCCGGGCGGCTCCCACGGCTCGACTTCATCGGGGTCGGGCAGCGCAGGCACCACGTCGGGCAGGACGAAGCCCACGCCCAAGCCGCCGGCCGAGGTCGTGGGCCAACTGATCATCGGGCAGCAGTCCAACCGCTGCATCGATGTCACCGGCGCACAGAACGGCAAGGGCAAGGACGGCACCCGCCTCCAGCTGTGGGACTGCGCAGGCAGTGCCAACCAGAAGTGGGACTTCCGCGGCGACGGCACCGTGCGCTCGCTCGGCATGTGCATGGATGTGGCCTGGGGCTCCAAGGACGACGGGGCGGCGATCCAGCTGGCCCGGTGCAGTGGCAACCCGGCGCAGCAGTTCGTGCTGAGCACCGCCGGTGACCTGGTGAACCCGCAGGCGAACAAGTGCGTCGACGCGCTGGACAACGGGACCGGCAACGGGACCAGGCTGCAGCTGTGGACGTGCGCGGGAACGCCGAACCAGAAGTGGCGGGTGGAGGGTTAGTGCCCCTGCGTGTCCGGCAGGACTTGGGCCGGGCCGTTACCAGGAGCCCTCGCCCGGCAGCAGGCGGCCCGCCTTGCGGTACTCGCGGCGGGCGCCCTCCAGGAGGTCGGCCGTGGTGACCGGGCCGGCGCGGTCCGCGGCGAGGTAGGCGGCGGTCACCACGGCGCTGCGGATGGAGCCGCCCGAGAGCTCGAAGTCGGCGGCCACCGGACCGGGGTCGATGCCGTCCGCGCGGGGCACGTGGGACAGGCTGTGCCGCCACAGGGCCAGGCGCTGTTCCGCGTCCGGGAACGGGAAGTCGACGACCAGGTCCAGTCGCCGGGTGAACGCCTCGTCGATGTTGGCGCGCAGATTCGTGGTGAGCAGGGCGATGCCGTCGAAGGACTCCAGACGCTGGAGCAGATAGGCGCTCTCCATGTTGGCGTACCGGTCGTGCGAGTCCTTCACCTCGGACCGTTTGCCGAACACGGCGTCCGCTTCGTCGAAGAGGAGCACGGCGTCGGTGCGGTCGGCCTCGGTGAAGATGCGCTCCAGGTTCTTCTCCGTCTCGCCGACGTACTTGTCCACCACGGAGGACAGCTGAACCACATAGAGGTCGAGGCCCAGTTCGGCGGCGACGACCTCGGCGGAGAGGGTCTTGCCGGTGCCCGACTCGCCCGCGAACAGACCGAGCACGCCCCGGCCCCGGCCGCCGCCCGCGCTCAGTCGCCAGTCGCCGAGGACACGGTCGCGATGGCGGGCGCGCAGGGCGAGTTCCCGCAGCTGGGTCAGGGGCCGCTCGGGCAGCACCAGGTCCTGCCAGTCGACGGCGGGACGGATCCGGCGGGCGTGCCGCTCCAGCCCCGACGCGGACTGCTGCCGGGCGGCGAGACGCAGGTGGGCGGGGGAGAGCGCGGTGCCGTCGAAGCCGGCAAGGCCCTGGGCGGCTTCGACGGCGCGGGCGACGCGGTCGCCGGGCAGGTGGTAGGGGGCGACCGTGGCGGCCAGATCGAAGCCGGGCTCCTCGCCCAGCGCGGCCGACCAGGTGCGCACCGTCCCCGTGCGGTGCCGCGGCACCTCCAGCACGAGGGGATCGCGGTCGCTCCAGTGCGGGTCGTACGGGTTCCGCCCGGTGATCAGCACGGGCACGTCGAGGGCCGCGACCAACTCCCGGATGAGCGGCTCGGGTTGGTCCGGGAGTCCGGTGACGACCACTGCCCGGCCGCTGAGCCGGGCTTCCCGCAGCAGGTCGGGCACCCGGTCCCCGGGGCCGGTGAAGCACAGGGCGGACACACCGGCCGTGCGCAGCGCGGCGGCGACACAGGCCGGCCCGTCGCCCTCGTGGCCCTCACGGAGGTAGGCGGTCAGCGCAGGCCCGGCCGTGAGCCGGGCGGCCAGCCGGTGCGTGAAGCGGATGAACTCCTCGTCGTCACCGTGGGACGGCGGTGGCGCGGGCAGCGGCCTGAGATGTCCGGCGAGTGCGGCGTCGGGGGTGTCGTCGCCGAGCAGATGGGCCACCAGCCGGTCGGGCACCCGCAACGAGCGGCTCAGGAAGGGGCGTTCGGACTCCTCCACGGTGAGCAGCCCCAGCGCGGACAGCGGCGCGGCGGGATGCAGCCGGGCCCGTGCCCCCGCCGAGTGGACGGGCACACCGCACAGGTCGAGGGCGAGGGCGACGGTGGCCCGCCGTCGGCTGACGTCGTCGTTGAGGTACCCGTACAGCGGCTCGAACGCGCGGTCCAGATCGGGGGCGAGCGCGATGAGAAGCAGCCCGGCGTCGAGTTCGGTGAGGCCGAGACGTGCCGCCAGTGCGGCCAGACGGTCCTCGGGTGCCTCGTCCGGCGCGGGAAGGGGGAGCGGCGGTGGCTCGACCGGGAGCAGCAGATGCCGTACGGCCTCCTCCGACAGGTAGAGGCCGCGCAGCGGGTCGGTGGCCGTGGGGTCGTCGGCGGCGCGGTGGTCCACCAGCAGCGCGACCCGGTCGCGCAGCGCCGCGAGGCGGGCGAGGAGCGCGGCGGCCGGGTCGGACTCCGTCACGTCGTACGGCGCCGGGGTCCACGTGGTCATGCCGTACCGTCCGTACCCGGGCCAGGCCGGACCGTCTTCCGGGCGTCCCGGGCGTCCCGGGCGGCCGCGATCCGGCGCGGCCGGTGCGCGCGCTCCTCCGGTCCCGGACCGGTGCCGTCCAGGGTGCGCACGCGGACCGCCGCGCCCTCGGTGACCGGCGGCCCGGCGTCGTACTCGGGGTAGGCCGGGAACGGGGCGGTGATCACCAGGTCGAGGGACGGCTTGAGTTCACCCCCGAGCGCGGACCAGATCTCCGCCAGGGAGCGGGACTCCGTCTGGATGCCGGCCACCGACACGGGCACGGTCATGCCCAACGCCCCGAGCGCACCGGGAAGTTCGGAAGGCGGCAGCAGCTCGCGCGGGATCAGCGTGGCCAGCACGGCCGACAGCAGCCGGTGTTCGTCCTGGGGCTGCTTCGTCCAGGCCGTCACCAGGTACGACAGCCGGAACCAGCGCGGGGGCTGGCGGCGCTTGACGATCACGTCCCGTTCGTCGACCACGGGGACGTGTCCGCGCTGGCGGCGGTTGACGTCCTCCCGGATGTCGTACAAGTAGGCGTTGATGGTGGGCGCGTTGCGGCGGGCGGCCCAGTCGCGGGTGGGCGCGTCGAAGGCGACGTCGATGCCGGATCCGGCGAGGGCGCCGCCGGAGAGCAGGGTCTTGAGGACCTCGTCCACTTCGTGGATCACCGTCGTGCTCCCGCCCTGCCGTGCCCGGCTCCGCCCGTCACTCTTGTCGCATGGCCGTGAAGGCGTCCTTTCCAGCCTTCTTCCGTGATGGTGAAGACCGTTGCCGCCCGGTCCGATCCTCCCCGCCCCCGGTTCGCCACCGCAGGCGCGGCGGGGACGGCGGCGGGGCAGAGCGGACTGCCCGCGGGGCCGGTCCCGATTGCCCGTCCGGTCAGATGTAGCCTTCCCGCAGGGCATGTGCCACCGCATGCGCCCGGTTGCGCAGGTGCAGTCGGGTGGTCAGCCCGTGCATGACGTTTTTGACGGTGCGTTCGGAGTAGGACAGCTTGCTCGCGATCTCCCCGGTGTCGAATCCGTCGGCGATCAGCCGCAACACGTCCACCTCGCGCGGTGTCAGACCCGATGCGGGGGCGCCGGGCCGACCGGACGCGTTGCGGTGCAGCGAGCCCACCTGGCTGATGAGCCGGCCGAGCAGATCGGCGGGCAGATCGCCGTCGCCGCGCGCGGCCGCGAGCACGGCCTGCAGCAGACGGTGGGCGGTGGCCTCGTGGCGCCACACGATGGCGCCCACCCCGCACTCGATCACGTCCAGCAGCTCGGCCTCCCGCAGGGAGCGCACCACGAGCACCGCGCGGGCGCCTTCGCTGCGCACCAGCCGGCGCAGCCGGGTCAGCGTGGCCTCGTCGAGCACGTCGTCGACGAGCAGTGCCACCGTGTCGGGGCCCGAGCCGCTCTCCTCGCGCAACTCGACGTCCGGGTACGGGCGGAGCTGGCTGAGTACTCCCTCGCGCAGGATCGGGTCCGAGGTGTGCACCGCCACCGGCACCCGCTCGACGGAGTCGGCCGTGCCGGTGCGGGTGGTCCGCGGTGAGCTGAGCAAGCGTTTCCCCCATGTCCACGTGCACGCCACCTCTGTGGGGTCGGTGACAGGCGTGTGTACTTCACACTCGTGTGGCGGACGGGACGGACACAATCGTGGAGCACCACGAGCAACACCACGAGAACGCCGTACGACTACCACGACGGTGTGCGACCGGCCGGTTCCATCTGCCCCGCGGCGCGCCGCCGTGGGACTTCTCACGCCACCGTGGTTCCGTGGTGGCCGTCCTGGAGTGCGGGAGACGTGACGTCGAACCGGGGAGGCTGGGATGTCCGGACCACGAGGTGAAGGGCCGCGCGAGCACCGGGAGGCCACCGCGCTGCTCGCCGCAGGTGCCGCCCGTGCCCGGTCCGGCGCCGGCGGCCTGGTCCTGCTGCGCGGTGCCACCGGCACCGGCCGGACCACCGTGCTGGAGGCCGCGGTCGAGGACGCCGCCGCCCAGGGCATGCGGGTGCTGCGCGCCCGCTGCGCACCGGGCGACGCGGCCGTCCCCTTCGCCGCCGCACGCCAACTCCTCGGCGTGACGGCGGAGTTCGAGCCCAACGACGGGCCCGACGAAGAACGCGAGCGGGCCGCCCTGCTGTGGCGGACGCTGCACGGCCACGCCGAGGAGACCCCGTTGCTGGTCGCCGTGGACGACGTCCACCTCGCCGACGCACCTTCCTACCGCTGGCTGGTGGAGTCCGCCCGGCACGTGGACCGGTTAACGCTGCCGATCCTGTTCGCGGTCACCGAACGCAGCCAGTACGACGTCGGTCCGCCCGCGCCGGGCTTCACCCACACCCTCTCGCCCGCCCTGGTGCACACCCACACCCTCGCCCCGCTCACCACGGAGTCGGCGGCCCTGCTGGTGCGCGCCGACGTGCCCGCAGCGCCCCGCACCTGGGTCGACGGCTGTGTACGGGCCGGCGCCGGCAGCCCGCTGCTGCTGCGTGCCCTGCTCCACGACCTCGGCGACCCCGGCCGGCACCCGGCCGTGCCGGGGACCGTCGCGGCGCTGTACCCGGGTGCCTATCCCGCGGCCGTCTCGTGGTGGCTGGACAGCGCCGGGCCCGGCACGGCCGAGGTGGCCCGGGCGCTGGCCGTCCTGGAAGACGGCTGGGACCGCGGACAGCCGGCCGACGGCCCCGGCCGGTCGGCGGAGGAACTGGGCGAGCTGCTCGCCGAACTGGCGGGCGCCGACCCGGCCCGGGTGGCCGGCTGGCTCACCGCCATGACCGGCCTGGGACTGCTGCGCGCCGACCCGGACGGCCGCCCCCGCTACGCCCATCCGCTGCTGCGGGACGCGGTGCTCACCGGTGTGCCCGAGGTGCGGCGGCGCGCGGCGCACCGGGCGGCGGCCGAGGTGATGATGCGCCGGGGCGCCCCCTCCGGGGCGATGGCCCGTCAGCTGCTGCTCTCCGGGCCGCTGGACGCCGCCTGGGCGCCGGGCGTGCTGCAGGAGGCCGCCTCCCGCGCCGTACGCGAAGGCCGGGTCGACGACGCCGTGGCGTTTCTGCGCCGGGCCCTCGACGAGCCGCTGTCCGACGACCGCCGGCAACGGCTGCTGACCGAGCTCGGTTCCCTGGAGTGCGCGGGCCAGGGCGCGGAGGCCGGGATTCCGCGGCTCACCGAGGCGCTGCGGATCCCCGGCGCCCCGCAGGACCGGGTGCGTGCGGCCGTCGCCCTGGGCACCGCCCTGGCCGGGCGCGGCAGGATCCGCGCCGCCGTGGAGGTGCTGCGGACGGTGTACGGCCAGCTCGCCGAGGAGCGCCCCGACCTGGCCGGCGCGCTGCGCACCGCCTCCGCCCTGCTGTCCGACGGGGACCAGGCGGTCCGCCGGGACGTGTACCGATGGCTGTGCGAGACCGCCGAGCACTCCCCGCAGCTGGTCGGCCCCGCCACCCGGACTCTGCTCGTACGGCACGCCGCCACCGCCGGGCTGATCTCGGCGGACGAGGCGATGCGGCGGGTGCGCGAGCTGCTCGCCGAGCCGGCCGACCCGCTGACCGAGCCCTTCCTGCTGGGGACCGCCGCCACGGTCGCCCAGTGGGCCGACGAACTCGACGAGGCCGACCGCCTCGTGGACCGCGGTCTGGCCGGTCAGCGCCCCGACCTGCTGCACCCCATGCATCAGGCGCTGCTCAACACACGGGCCGACATCGTCGCGGCGCGCGGCGAATTCGGACGGCTGCCGGCCGAGCCGCCGGTCAGCCCGGACGCGGGACCCGCCAACGCGCACGCCCACACCCTGATCGCGCTCGTGCAGCTGGACCGCGGGACCGAGGCGCGGCGGCTCGCGGACGGCTTCGACCTGAAGGCGGCGCCCGACTCCTGGGAACTCAACCGGTTCCTGTACGCGCGGGGTGTGCAGCGTGCCGACGCCGGAGACCCGGCGGGGGCCCTGCACGACTTCCTGGAGTGCGGCCGGCGCCAGTCGGCCCGCGAGGTGGTCAGTCCGGTCGTCACCCCGTGGCGCTCGGCAGCCGCCGAGTGCCGGCTCGCCCTCGGCAGCCCCCGGGAGGCACTGGCCCTGGCCGAGGAGGAACTGCGCCTGGCCCGGGTGTGGGGAACCCCGCGCACGGTGGGCCGTGCCCTGCGGGTGCTGGGTACGGTCACCGGCGGCCGCCGGGGCCTGGAACTGGCCGACGAGGCCGTGGGGCTGCTGCGCGACGCGCCGGCCGGCACGGAGCCGGAGCTGGTGGCCGCGCTGCTCGCGCAGGGCCGGCAGCTGACCGCCGCCGGGGAGCGCGTCCGGGCCCGGGAATGTCTGCGGGAGGCGGCCGAACGGGCCGAACGGCTGGGCGCGCTGCGGCTGCGGGCGCTCGCCGAGGAGGCGCTGCGGGAGGGCGGCGCCCGGCGCACCGCCGCCCCGCGCACCGGCTCCGGGTCCCTGACGGGCAGCGAACTGCGGATCGCCCAACTCGCCGCGGACGGCCGCACGAACACCGAGATAGCGGGCCTGCTGCATCTCGCCCGGCGCACCGTGGAGACCCATCTCACCAGCACCTACAAGAAGCTGGGCATCCGGCGGCGCGGCGAACTGCGCCGGGCGCTGGCCGGGGACCAGCCGTTCGGCAGGGCCTGGAACTAACTGGCGGGCGGCACGGGTGCGGCGGCCCTGCGCAGCCCCAGGTGGTCCTGCGGGTCCGTGAGCCGGTCGTCCTGTGCCGCCAGCATGCGCCGGACCACGGGCGCCGGCATCCGGATCACCACCGGCCGCGGCAGCGTCAGCTCCCGTACGGCGGTGGCCGTACGGCCGGAGCGCACCCGGTCGGTCACCCGTGCCACCACCCGCACGTCCAGCGTGAACTGGACGAGGACCGACTCGGACTTGGGTTTGTGCAGCGGCATCGAACCGGAGGAGTTCGCCGCGGCGTCGCTCATGCCGCCCGAGCCGCCCGCGTTGCCCATCAGCTGGTTGAGCCGGAACTCGTCGGCGTTCAGCAGCCCCGCGCCGAACAGCCCGCGCGCCTGCCTGCCGTGCTCGGCGGAGCTCTGGCCGTCCGTCTGGGTGGGACGGGGCGCCGCCGGATGACTCTGGCCCACCGTCTCGAAGGTCATCTTGTCGCCGACGCCCAGCACCCGCCCCTCGCGCAGCCGCGCATGCAGGGACGCGCGCAGGTCCTGGCCCTCGGCGCCGCTCGCGTGCACCGGCGGCAGATCCGCTCCGGCGGAGGTCAGCAGCGGCAGCGCCGCGATCAGCCACTCGGTGGAGACAGCCTCGTTCAGGGTGTACGCGGCGGCCTGCCCCGTTCGCCGGAAGCGGTCACCGCCACCCGCCTCCCGGACGGCCGCGGTCACCAACTCCCGCACCTGTGGCGCACCTTGGAAGCCGTTCACCTGCGCCTCCATCGGCAGTCGCACCCCGCCCGAGCGCCAGGCGCCGAGTCCGGCCGGCCGGTCGCCGCGCGCGGCGGCGGCCGGCCGGGGGACGACCACCCGGTCGAGCGCGGCGAGGTCGCTCTCCAGGACGCGGTGGACGAGCGATCTGCGGCCCGTCGAGGCCAGGCCCAGGCGGGCGTTGCCCCGATGGAGTTCCAGGGTCGCCTCGATCGGCACGCGCATCCGCGCCGACTTCGCGGTCTTGGCCTCCGCGACCGTCTTCATGCCCAGCTGGCCCCGCCCGACGGCACCGCGGCGCCGGGAGTCGCCCGAGGCGACACCGAGCCCCGCCGCCCCTCCGGTGCTCTTCAACTGCCCCGCTCCGCCGTCCGGTTTGCCGGACCCGGCGAGGATGCCCTCCATGCCGGTGGTCACGCCCTCGTCGTGCGAGGTGGCCTGCTGGGCGGTCGCCGAGGTGATGTACTCCATGTCCCGGCCGTCGTCGGCCGCACCGTCGAAGACGCCGGCACCCCTGCGGCCGACCTTGAACACCGCCCAGTACGGGGTGCGCCGGCCGTCGAACAGCTCGACCGTGACACCGCCGTCCATGGCGCCGGACAACAGCCCGGCGGAACCGTCCCGGTCCAGGACGCGCAGCAGCCGCTGCACATTGTCATTGCGGTCCATCAGCTGCTGCTTCGGCAACAGCTCGTCGGCGAGGTCCCCCCGGCCCCCGAGGGCGAGGCTGCGGCGCAGCCGCTCCAGCAGGATCACGAAGTCGGGCAGCTCCTCGATCATGCCGAAGCCGAGGGGGAGGCCCGCGGCCAGGGTCGGGGAGGGGCGCGGGGGCGCGGCGGAGGAGGCCGCCGCCGTGCCGTGCGCCGTGGCCGCGGCGCGTGCGGCGGCCGTCCTCGAACTCTCCGGCCTGCTCCCGGCCCGGTCGGCGTCCGCCCGCGTCCCGTCCCCGTCGAGCTTCAGCGCCCCCCGCGCGGACTCGGGCAGCTTCACCCGTGCCGCCCGCAGCTGCTGGGCGGTCAGCCACACCGCCGCGGTCGCGGGCAGCGTCCGGGCCGCCGTTGCCACATACGGGCCGCCGCCGGTGACCTTGACCTCCGCCACCATGGTGACCAGCAGGTCGCACTGCACCAGATACAGCGCCGCCTTCTTCGGCGTGTGGGCATTGCGCTCCACCGTGCCTGCCACGGTGAACGCCTCGGCGTCGCCCTCGCCCTTGGTCCGGTACGTCGAAAGGCCCTGACCCGTGCGCCACTCGGGGCCGTTCTCCGAGCCGGTGGCGCCGAACTGCACGGTGCTGCTCGTGCCGTGCCCCTGCTGGCCGCCCGCCTGATGGCCGCCGAGCACGAAGGTCTCCGTGCCGGGGCCCGCGCCCTCGTGCACCAGCCGGGGGTTGGCCAGCGCGAGCCGGGTGCCGACCGCGCCGTTCAGCGCGGCCAGGCGGCGCGGGTAGCGCAGGTTCTTCACCACCCATCCCGAGGACGCCGCCTGCCGCAGCGACGCGGTGATCGCCTGCGGGCTGAACCGCTCCTCGATCGCCAGCCGCGGGGCGAGCCCCTCCGTCTCCAGCGCCGGGTCCTCGCGCACGCCCTTGTTGCGGGCCGCGGCCTGGGACAGCAGCCGGAAGGCGAGGTCCCGCACCGGCCGGCCGTCGCCGAGCGTCTCCACGAGCTGCCAGTCCCGCAGCACCCGCCCGGCCGCCGGCCGCGGGGCCGCCGCGGCGAGGTCGCCGATGCCCGCGGCCTCGACGGTCCGCGCGGGGCCGGGAGCCTGCGCGCCGGCCGCGTCGAGCCGCCGCTTCTCGTCCCCGTCCAGGGTGAATTCGGTCGCCGTGAGCAGCCGTACGTCCTGCTCGTCCAGGTGCAGCCCCGCCAGCGGCCTGGCCTCCGGCGCGTGCCGGCCGGCGGAACCCGGGGTGAGGCCGCGGGCGAGCTTGCGCTGCCGGGAGGTCATGGTGACGTCCACGTCCAGCCGCAGGGCGGCTCCGAAGGCGGCCGCCTTGTCCGACCCGTTGGTGAGGACGTCGGTACGGGTGGTGGGGCCGGCCTGGTTGCGCCGCGTGCCGGTGCTGGTGCGCTCGTAACGGGCCGCGCCGGTCAGCACGCCGGGAACCAGCCGGGCCTGCGCCAGGACCAGGCCGCCGATCGAGCGCGAACTGCTGCGCCCGCTCTGCAGGTTGCCGGCGACGCCGGAGTGGCTGCGCACCAGCCAGTCGTCGATGTCGCCGAGATAGCCGGTCTCGCGCAGCGCGCCCCTGACCCGTATCTGGACGTCGTGCGCATGCATCGTGGTCTTGCGGCGCAGCCGCACCCGGATGCCGGTGGACAGCAACTGGTCCTTGTTGACGCGCAGGTTGGTCTCCGAGAGGGCGGCCATCAGCTCGCGATGATTGCGCCGCTGGACCTCCGCCTCCTCCCGGCTGGTGTGCCCCGAGGGTGCCGCGGTGCCGAAGCCGGGCAGATAGCCGGCCAGGCGCGGATCTGTGGCGAACAGCTCCTGGACGGCCCGCACCATGGGCCCGGTGTCCAGCCGGCTGAGCGCGACACTGGACCCCATGCCCCCGAAGGGCAGATGACGCTCGACGTCCTCCTCGCTCTCCGCGCCGTCCGGACCCCGCGTCGTGCGCTTCGGCTTGGTGACGAAGTCGCCCGCCGTCACGCCGGGCGGCAACGGCAGGCCGAGCTCCTGCGCCTCGTCGGCGCGCAGCCCGAGCCAGACGTTCATCGTGTGCTGCGCGGTGCGGGACGCGGGGTCGAGGATCATCCCGGGCGAGCGCGGCCCCGTACCCTCCACGGTGAGCCGTACGGTCCCCAGGTAGAGCACCTTTCCGCCGCGGACCTCGGCACCCTGCCGGCTGGAGACGGTCTGCTCGGTGACGGTGAACCGGGCCTTGCGGGCCGCGGCGACCGGCATGGCGGTGGCCCGGACGACGGCCGCGTTGCCGGACGCGCCGACGCCGATCGCCGGGCCCAGACCGGCCGCGCCCGCCCGTCCCTTGCCCGCGGTCTCGGTGACCGTGTGCTGGGTCTGCTGGTGGGTGCGCAGCTGGGTGGCGCCGGTGCTCCAGGCCGGGGTGAGGCCGGTGAGGGCGGCGCGTATGCGGTAACTGCCCGCGGTGTGCCCGTCCTTGGACTGCAGATCCTCGCCGACGACGCCGTCCCGCAGCAGCCGGGGCAGGTCCTCCAGGACGGTCGTGGTGGATGTCGCCTCGTAAAGCCGGGCCCGGCCGGGCGCGCCGGGCGCGGTCAGGGAGGGGTGCAGAACGGAGACGACGGCGTCGAACAGTCCGCCGCCGCCCTGGTGCGGGGCTGCGGCGTCGGTCACGCCGACCGGCGCCAGTGAGTCGGCGAGCGAGACCCGTCGGGCGCTGTCCCCGGTCACGGGCTGCGGCGCTCGGGGCGCCCCCGTGCCCGCCGGGATCAGATGCTCGGTCGGCACCCGCTGGGTGAGCGTGCCCGAGCCGCGGAAGGTCTGCGCGTCCCCGCTGCCGTGCCGTTCGACCCGTACGCCGTACCGCACCTTGCGCGGCACCTCGACCGAGCCCTTGTCGCTGCGCAGTACGCGCGGCTCGGCCACGTTCCGCTGACTGCGGGACTCGCGCGACGACTGCCACGGCTGCGCGCTGCCCATCGCCGCCGCACCCAGCCACAGCCCCGGCGCCACGGGCGCGAGCCCGAAGGCCATACCGCCCGCGCCCTTGCTCGACGAACCTCCCGCGGTGCTGCTCACGGTCGCCGCGGTGTTGTGCTGGACGTCGACCTTGGTGTCCTTGCCCTCGGCCTCGTCGAGCTCCGCCGCGGGTGCCCCGCTCGGATCCGGGACGGCCTGTGCGAGGGAGTCCCTGGGATGGAAGACGGGTGGCTGGTCGTCGGGTGCCGGCGCGATGGTCACGGTGACGTCGAACCAGGCGCCGCCGTCCTTGTCCCGGACGGCGAAGGCGCGGCCCTGCCCGTAGAACGTCTCCGGCCGTCCGGCGAGTTCGGCGGCGATGTCGGCGACGGTTCCGTCGCCGTGCCCGACCACCGCCGCGACCGCGTTGCCGACGAACTCGTGGCCGGTCGGCCCGTACGCCGTGGACAGCCCTGCCGCCTCCAGGTCCAGCAGGTACGGGGGCAGGACGAGCCCCTGCTCGGCGCGTTCGTCGACGAGCGGCGGCGGGGCGGCGGGCCGCTGTCGGCGCCCGCCGCGGGAGACGCCCTCCTGGCCGTGCCGCAATGCCTGGGTGGTGGCCGCGTTGCCCGCCGTCTGCTGGAAGGCGAGCAGAGCCTGGGGAGCGGTGCCGGAAGGGGCCGGTCCGGTGGGGCGAGGGCTGCGGGGCGTCTGCGGTGCGTCCCCGGTCCGGCCCTTCCCCGACTGCTGCTGTGTCCGCACCGCCTCAACGTAACCGCGGCCGGGACGGCGGGCGGGCCGTCCGCGGACTCCTGATCCTTTCGCCGCCCGGGCCACACCGGGACGTCAGCTCCCGTACACCTACCGGTCCGCATCGCCGCGGCCGTGACGGGCACGGCCGCCGCCCGAGGCAGTTTTGAACATGTTCAATTCTCGGCGTAGGCTCTGGTCATGAGCGACAGAGCCGCCCTTCTCAAGGGCATTCGCGTCTGGCTGGTCTCCTTCGTCGTGTGCCTGGTGCTCAGCGGTGCCACCGCCTTCCCGCTGGTGCACGAACTGCGCTGGACGGAGGACCTGTTGCGGTCCCTGTCCGTGCCGGAGCATCTGCCGGGGCTGATGGACTGGATCTCGCGGGTGCGGCGGGGGCTGGACGCCGTCGACGCCGAGTACCCCTTCGTGCTGTACGGCACGGACTGGCTGGCATTCGCGCACCTCGTCATCGCGGTCGCCTTCTACGGGCCCTACCGCGATCCGGTCCGCAACATCTGGGTGGTCGAGTTCGGGATGATCGCCTGTGCCGGGATCATCCCGCTCGCGCTGATCTGCGGACCGGTCCGCCAGATTCCCTTCTGGTGGAGCCTGATCGACATGTCGTTCGGGGTGTTCGGGGTCGTACCGCTGTACGTCGTCCGGAAGAAGATCAAGCGGCTGGAGGCGCTGACCCCGACTCCCGCGACGGCGCTTGCCACTTGAGCGCCGCCGGGGCGATCCGCTGGGACTCGGCACCCGTACCGCGGTACGTCACCCGGACGACCCCGGCCGACGCGGCGGCGGTCGCTCAGGGCTCGCGTGTGCAGCCCTCGTCGGCGTTGCGCAGCGCGCACAGGGTGTCGATGCGGTTCGTGGTGATGGAGTCGACGCCCAGGTCGACCAGGCGGCGCATGGAGCGGCGGGTGTCGGGGGTCCAGACGGACAGGAGGTGGCCGCCGCGGTGGACGCGGGCGGCGAGGTCGTGGTCCACCAGTGCGAAGCGGTAGTTGAGCCAGCGCGGACGCACCGCCTCCAGCAGCGCCGGACGCGGCGGCGGTCGCTCAGGGCTCGCGTGTGCAGCCCTCGTCGGCGTTGCGCAGCGCGCACAGGGTGTCGATGCGGTTCGTGGTGATGGAGTCGACGCCCAGGTCGACCAGGCGGCGCATGGAGCGGCGGGTGTCGGGGGTCCAGACGGACAGGAGGTGGCCGCCGCGGTGGACGCGGGCGGCGAGGTCGTGGTCCACCAGTGCGAAGCGGTAGTTGAGCCAGCGCGGACGCACCGCCTCCAGCAGCGCCGGACGCGGCGGCGCGAGGCTCTTCCAGGTCAGGGCGATCTCGGCGGACGGGTCGGCGGCGCGCACCGCGAGCATCGCCTCGGCGTCCGAGCAGTAGTAGGCGCGGTCCTGTGCCCCGCACTGGCGGACGACGTCCAGGACGGCGCGTGCGGTTCGGCGGTCGACCCGCCCCGGCAGGTCGACCAGCACCCGGCTGCCGTCCGTCGCGGCGAGCGCGTCCGCCAGCGTCGGCACCCCGCCCGCCGTGAGGCCGCGCACCTCGTCCGCCGACAGTGACCGCAGCGGCCGGTCGTGCTCCCACAGCCGCTTCAGCGTCTCGTCGTGGAGCAGCACCGGTACGTCGTCACGGGTGAGCCGTACGTCGAACTCGACCGCGTCCGCGCCCTGTTGGAGCGCGGAACGCAGCGAGTCGATCGTGTTCTCGCGGAAGCGGTAGGGGTCGCCGCGGTGGGCCACGGCGGTCAGCGTCTGCATGGGCCCATTGTGCTGGGCGTCAGGGCGCGAGCCACGCAGAGGTGTACGTGTCGATCTCCTCCGTGATCCGGGCCTTGCCCGCCGCGTCCAGGAAGGAGGCCTCCACCGCGTTCTTCGCCAGGCCGGCCAGGCCCTGCTCGTCGAGCTTGAGCAGCCGGGCGGCCACCGCGTACTCGCTGTTCAGGTCAGTGCCGAACATTGGCGGGTCGTCGGAGTTGATCGTGACCAGGACCCCGGCCCGGCTGAACTCCTTGATCGGGTGCTCGTCGAGCGTGCGTACCGCGCGGGTGGCGATGTTGGAGGTCGGGCAGACCTCCAGGGCGATGCGGTGCTCGGCGAGGTGGGCGAGCAGCTTCGGGTCCTGTGCGGAGCTGGTGCCGTGCCCGATGCGCTCGGCGCCCAGCTCCCGCAGGGCGTCCCAGACCGTCTCGGGGCCCGTCGTCTCGCCGGCGTGCGGCACGGACCGCAGCCCGGCGGCGATGGCGCGGTCGAAATACGGTTTGAACTGCGGCCTCGGTACGCCGATCTCCGGCCCGCCGAGCCCGAAGGACACCAGCCCCTCGGGGCGGATCCGGTCGTCGGTGGCGAGCCGTGCCGTCTCCTCGGCGGCCTCCAGACCCGCCTCGCCGGGGATGTCGAAGCACCACCGCAGCACGGTCCCGAACTCGGACTCGGCCGCCTTCCGGGCGTCCTCGATCGCGTCCATGAAGGCGCCCTCGTCGATGCCGCGCCGGGTAGAGGAGAACGGCGTGATGGTCAGCTCGGCGTAGCGCACCTGCTGCCGGGCCAGGTCACGTGCCACCTCGTAGGTCAGCAGACGTACGTCCTCCGGAGTGCGGATGAGGTCGACGACGGACAGATACACGTCGATGAAGTGGGCGAAGTCCGTGAAGGTGAAGTAGTCGGCCAGGGCCTCGGGGTCGGTGGGGACCTTGGAGTCGGGGTGGCGGGCGGCCAGCTCCGAGACGATGCGGGGGGAGGCGGAGCCGACGTGGTGGACGTGCAGTTCGGCCTTGGGCAGTCCGGCGATGAAGGCGTGCAGATCGCTGGCGGCGGTGTCGGTCAAGGGTTCCTCCCCGGGAACGGCGCCGGCGGACCGTGGTCCGGGCGCGGGTGATCGGCTGATCGGTGATCCGGGGTCATCGTAGGCCGGGCCCGAGAGCGGCGGGGACGCGCCGTAGCATGACGGAACGCAGAGCAGAGGGGGTCCCAGGCCATGGCCGACGAGGTGCCGCAGTCACCGGAGAACACCGCCGAGAACCGGTCGACTCCTCGGGACGACGCCTCGTACGACGGAGGCGGCCCGGGTCCCTGGGCACACCCCGCCGACCGGGGACCGGCCGACACGGTCCCGTCGTCCGGAACGCCCGGGCCGCCCGCGTGGGGCGCGGCCCCCGGGGTGCCCCTGGACAAGCCCGTGAGCGGGACCGGGGCCGAAGGCCCCGTGCCACCCACCGCGCACCGGTCCGACCCCAACCCCTGGGCGCCCCCGGCCGACGACCCCCCGGCGGCCCGCCCCGGCCCCGGCGACACGGTGTTCTCCGGCGGGGCCGGAACCCCGCCCCCGCCCGCCGTCCACGACCAGCGGACGATCACGTCCTTCCCGAACGAGCCCGCACCCCCGGCCTGGGCCAACCCCTTCGCGTCCCCGACGCCCCCGGCACCGGGCCCGTTCGCCCCGCCGACGCCCGCGTCCCCGGCCCAGAACCCCTTCGCCCCGCCCGCCGCGGCAGGCCCTCACCCCCAGGACGTCCCCGTTCCACCGCCCCCCATAGCCCCCGACGGCCCGGGTCAGGTGCCGTACGGCTACCCGGGCGGGCCCGCCGGGTACGGCTACCCGGCGCCGCACGGCGCCCCGGCCGGCTACTACGGATGGCCGGGCATGCAGCCCATGCCGAGCAACGGCATGGGTACGGCCGGACTGGTGCTGGGCATCCTGGCGGCCATCACCTTCTGCCTGTGGCCCGTGGCCCTGGTGCTGGGCGTGCTGGGCGTGATCTTCGGTGGGACAGGCCGCGGCAAGGCCCGCCGCGGTGAGGCCACGAACCCGGGTCAGTCCCTGGCCGGCATCATCTGCGGCTCCGCGGGCATCGTCCTCGCCCTGGTGATGCTCGCGTTCGAGATCGCGAACGCCACCTGACGTTCGCACGAGAGCCGAGGCTCGTGCGACAGCCGACGCTTCTACGAGAGCCGACGCCCGTACGAGAGACCTCAGGCGCCCCCGGCGATCCGCTCCCGTGCCTCCATCAACGCGAACCCCAGCAGGTTCGGCCCCCGCCACCGCTCCGGGTGCACCGCCGCCTCGTCGTCCGCCGCGAGCCCGATGCCCCACACGCGGTCGACGGGGCTTGCTTCCACCAGGACGCGATTGCCCGTGTTCAGCAGGAACCCGCGCAGGCCGGTGTCCGCGGTGAACTTGTGGACGCTGCCCTCCACGACGATCCGGAAGCGCTCCCGCTCCCATATCGCCTCGTCGAAGCCGCGCACCAGCCGCCCGGCATTCTTCGCCTGGGAGGGATGGCCGGCCGCCAGAATCCGTCGCTCCGCCTCCGCGTCCCCGAAGAGCCGCGCCTTGCCCGCCATCATCCAGTGCTCGGCCGTCGCGTATTCGACATCGTCGACCACGAACGGTGACGGCCACCACTGACTGAGACAGCTCGCCCCGATCTGCCCGTCCGGGCGCGGCCGGTGTCCCCAGAAGTGCAGGTATTTGATGCGCGAGCCCGCGCGAACCTCCCTGATCAGGGATTCCAAACTGTCGATCTTCCCCATGCATGCGAGTGTGGCACGCACCACTGACACTCCGTCCCGCCTTTTCCGTGCCGACTCGACACCTGGTCGACAGATTCCGTCGCTTAACCAAAAGGCAACAACGGAATCACTTGTTGGACTCCCCTTGCTCTGTCAGGATCAGCACTCAAATCGAGCTGGAGCTACGCCACCCGCCCCCAGGGACGGGGGGACGGCGGAGGAGAGCGACATGGACAACCCGGGCACCGCGACCCCGGAACGATTCCCCGCGCAGGAGCGCCTCGCGGACGGTGCACAGTTCATTGCCGGACGCCTGACCAAGGGCACGTCCGGCCGCCGCCACGCCGTGGTCGACCCCGCCACCGGCGAGGAGGTGTACACCTACGAACTGGCCGGGACCGACGACGTGGACGCCGCGGTCGCCGCGGCCCGTGCCGCTTTCCCGGGCTGGGCCGGCCTCACCCCCGGCGAGCGCTCCGACGCGCTGCACCGCTTCGCCGCCGTGCTCGCCGACCGCGCCGAGGAATTCGCCCGCGCCGAGTCCCTGCAGTGCGGCAAGCCGCTCAAGCTGACCCGGGAGTTCGACGTCCCGGGCACGATCGACAACACCGCGTTCTTCGCGGGCGCGGCCCGGCATCTGCAGGGGCAGTCCGCCGGTGAGTACTCGGGCGACCACACGTCGTACATCCGCCGTGAGCCCATCGGGGTCGTCGGGTCCATCGCGCCCTGGAACTACCCGCTCCAGATGGCCGCCTGGAAGATCCTCCCGGCGATCGCCGCGGGCAACACCATCGTGCTCAAGCCCGCCGAGCTTACGCCGCTGACCTCGCTGCTCTTCGCCCAGGCGGCCACGGACGCCGGGATCCCCGACGGTGTCGTCAACATCGTGACCGGCACGGGCAGGGAGGCCGGTGAGCACCTCGTCGGCCACCCCGACGTGGCCATGACCTCCTTCACCGGCTCCACCGCCGTCGGCAAGCGAGTCGCCGAGATCGCCACCGCCACCGTCAAGCGCATCCACCTGGAGCTCGGCGGCAAGGCCCCCTTCGTCGTCTTCGACGACGCGGACCTCGAGGCGGCGGTCAACGGCGCGGTCGCCGGTGCGCTCATCAACACCGGGCAGGACTGCACGGCCGCCACGCGCGCGTATGTGCAGCGGCCGCTGTACGACGCGTTCGTCGAGAAGACCGCGGAACTGATGGAGAGCGTCCGGCTCGGCGACCCGTTCGCCGCCGGCACCGATCTCGGCCCGCTCATCTCGCACGTCCAGCGCGACCGCGTGGCTGCCTTCGTCGACCGGGCCCATGCCTACGCGCGCGTGGTGACCGGCGGCGAGGCTCCCCAGGCGGAGCTCAAGAACGGCGCGTACTATCGGCCCACCCTGATCGCCGACGCGCCCCAGGACAGCGAGATCGTCCAGTCCGAGATCTTCGGTCCGGTGCTGGTCGTTCTGCCGTTCGACAGTGATGATGAGGGCATTCGGCTGGCCAACGACACCCCGTACGGCCTCGCCGCCTCGGCATGGAGCCGGGACGTCTACCGGGCGAACCGGGCCACCCGCGAGATCAAGGCGGGGTGTGTATGGGTCAACGACCACATTCCGATCATCAGTGAAATGCCGCACGGCGGCTATAAGCAGTCCGGCTTCGGCAAGGACATGTCGACGTACTCGTTCGAGGAGTACACGCAGGTCAAGCACGTTATGTTCGACAATACGGCGGTAGTCCGCAAGGACTGGCACCGCACGATCTTCGGGGACCGCTAGCGACAACAGGCCGCCCGACCCGCGGCCGCCACCTCCCGAAAGGGCACCACGCGCATGGAGCAGTACGAGCCCGACCGCCTGAGCCCGGCCCAAGTGGCCGCCATGCGGCGCAGCCTCCGCAACGGCAGGGCGGCCATGACCCGCCGGTCGCTGTTGCGCGCCTCCGCAGGGGGCGCGCTCACGGTCGGCGGACTCGGGGCGCTGAGCGCCTGCGGCATCCCCGCGGCCGGCAAGACCCAGGGCGGCACGTCCGCCGAGGACCACTCGAAGCAGGAGAAGGTCGTCAACTTCTCCAACTGGACCGAGTACATCGACCTCGACGACAGCGGCAAGCACCACCCGACGCTGGACACGTTCGCCAGGCGGACCGGCATACAGGTCAAGTACACCGAGGACATCAACGACAACAACGAGTTCTTCGCCAAGATCAAGCCGCAGCTCGCCGCGGGTCAGGACACCGGTCGCGACATCGTCGTCCTCACCGACTGGCTGGCCGCCCGGATGATCCGCCTGGGCTGGGTCCAGAAGCTGGACCCGTCCAACCTGCCGCATGCGTACACCAACCTGTCGCCGCAGTTCCGCAACCCCGACTGGGACCCGGGCCGCGCCTACTCGTACCCGTGGCAGGGCATCTCGACCGTGATCGCCTTCAACAAGAAGGCGCTCGACGGCATCGAGGTGAAGTCGGTCTCGGACCTGCTCGACAACCCGAAGCTCAAGGGCCGCGTCGCCTTCCTGTCCGAGATGCGCGACAGCATGGGCATGACGCTGCTCGACATGGGCAAGGACCCGGCGAAGTTCACCGACGACGACTACGACGCGGCGATAGCGCGGCTGCAGAAGGCCGTCGACAAGGGCCAGATCCGCCGCTTCACCGGCAACGACTACACGTCCGACCTGACCAAGGGCGACATCGCGGCCTGCGTCGCCTGGGCCGGCGACATCGTCCAGCTGAAGAACGACAGCCCGGACGTCGACTTCGTCATCCCGGACAGCGGCTACATGACGTCGACCGACAACATGCTGATCCCGAACAAGGCGCGGCACAAGACGAACGCCGAGCGGCTCATCGACTTCTACTACGAGCCCGCGCAAGCCGCCGCACTCGCCGCCTACATCAACTACGTCAGTCCGGTCGAGGGCGTGAAGCCGTACCTGGCGAAGATCGACGAGAGTGCGGCGAGCAATCCGCTGATCGTTCCCGACAAGGCCATGCAGGCCAAGTCCCATTCCTTCCGCGCGTTGAGCCAGAAGGAAGAGACGGCCTACGAAGAGAAGTTCGCGAAGCTCACAGGGGCGTGACGATGATGACGACAGACACCAGCGGCGACGTCCGCCTCACCGGGATCAGCAAGACCTACGGCTCCTTCACCGCCGTACACCCGCTTGACCTGACCGTGCCGCAGGGCTCCTTCTTCGCCCTGCTCGGCGCCTCGGGCTGCGGCAAGACCACGACCCTGCGCATGATCGCCGGTCTGGAGGAACCTTCCTCCGGCACCGTGCACCTCGGCGAGCAGGAGGTGACGCACCTGCCGCCGTACAAGCGGCCGGTGAACACCGTCTTCCAGTCGTACGCGCTCTTCCCGCACCTGGACATCTTCGAGAACGTCGCCTTCGGCCTGCGCCGGCGCGGGATCAAGAGCGTCAAGAAGCAGGTCGAGGAGATGCTCGACCTGGTCCAGCTCGGCGAGCAGGCGCGCAAGAAACCGCACCAGCTCTCCGGCGGCCAGCAGCAGCGCGTCGCGGTTGCCCGCGCGCTGATCAACCACCCCAAGGTGCTGCTCCTGGACGAGCCCCTCGGCGCCCTCGACCTCAAGCTGCGCCGCCAGATGCAGCTGGAGCTCAAGCGCATCCAGACCGAGGTCGGCATCACCTTCATCCACGTCACGCACGACCAGGAGGAGGCCATGACCATGGCCGACACGGTCGCCGTGATGAACGCGGGCCGTGTCGAGCAGCTCGGCTCGCCCGCCGACCTGTACGAGAACCCGCAGACCACGTTCGTCGCCAACTTCCTCGGCACCTCCAACCTCATCGAGGCCGAGGTCGACAGCAAGAGCGGCGGGGACATCGTCCTCAGGGCGGGCGGCGGCAAGCTGGTGCTGCCCGAGGCGCGCTGTTCGGCCCCGACGCGGACCGGCGGCAAGGTGCTGGTCGGCATCCGCCCGGAGAAGATCTCCCTCACGCACGCCGACGACGCGGGCTCGATCCCCGAGGGCCGCAACCGCATCACCGGCAAGATCGCCGACTCGAGCTTCATCGGCGTCTCCACGCAGTACGTCATCGACAGCGCCGTCTGCCCCGAGTTCGAGGTCTACGCCCAGAACGTCGAGCGGGACGCCCGTCTGGTACCGGGAGCCGACGTGGTCCTGCACTGGAGCCCCGCCCACACCTTCGGTCTGGACGCGGACCAGGACATCGACGCGGGCGTGGAGACGGTCGACGAGGAGGCCGCCTGAGATGGCCGCTGTCACCGAGGCGCCACCCCTGACGCCGACCCCCGAGAAGAAGCCCCCGCGCAAGCGCGGCAAGTGGACCCCCTACTGGCTGCTGCTGCCCGGCATCCTCTGGTTGATCATCTTCTTCGCGCTGCCGATGATCTACCAGGCCTCCACGTCCGTGCAGACGGGCTCCCTGGAGGAGGGCTACAAGGTCACCTGGCACATCGCGACCTACTGGGACGCGCTGGCCGAGTACTGGCCGCAGTTCCTGCGCTCGGTCTTCTACGCTGCCGCGGCGACCGTCCTGTGCCTGCTGCTCGGCTACCCGCTGGCGTATCTGATCGCCTTCCGTGCGGGCCGCTGGCGGAACCTGATCATGATCCTGGTGATCGCCCCGTTCTTCACCAGCTTCCTGATCCGCACCCTGGCCTGGAAGACGATCCTCGCGGACAACGGCCCGGTCGTCGGCGCCCTCAACACGCTGCACGTCCTGGACGTCACCAGTTGGCTCGGCTGGACCGCGGGCGACCGTGTGCTTGCGACTCCACTCGCCGTGGTGTGCGGTCTGACGTACAACTTCCTGCCGTTCATGATCCTTCCGCTCTACACCTCGCTCGAGCGCATCGACGGCCGGCTGCACGAGGCCGCGGGCGACCTGTACGCCAAGCCCTGGACGACCTTCCGCAAGGTCACCTTCCCGCTGTCGATGCCCGGTGTGGTCTCCGGAACGCTGCTGACGTTCATCCCGGCGGCCGGCGACTACGTCAACGCGGAACTCCTCGGCTCCACCGACACCCGAATGATCGGCAACGTCATCCAGACGCAGTTCCTGCGCATTCTGGACTATCCGACGGCCGCCGCTCTCTCCTTCATTCTCATGGCTGCGATCCTGCTCATGGTCACTGTCTACATCCGCAGGTCCGGGACGGAGGATCTGGTCTGATGCCCTTCGTCAACTGGCTCAAGCGCCATCTCGTCGTCATCGCGGGACTTTTGACGCTCGCCTATCTGCTGCTGCCCAATGTCGTCGTCACGGTGTTCTCCTTCAACAAACCGAAGGGGCGCTTCAACTATGAATGGCAGCAATTCTCCACGGACGCCTGGAAGGACCCGTGCGGCGTCGCCGACATGTGCGGCTCGCTGTCCCTCAGCCTCCAGATCGCCCTGTGGGCGACGATCGGCGCCACGCTCCTCGGCACGATGATCGCCTTCGCCCTGGTCCGCTACCGCTTCCGCGCACGCGGCGCCGTGAACTCGCTGATCTTCCTGCCCATGGCCATGCCCGAGGTCGTCATGGCCGCCTCGCTGCTCACCCTGTTCCTCAACATGGGCGCCCAGCTCGGCTTCTGGACGATCCTGATCGCGCACATCATGTTCTGCCTCAGCTTCGTAGTCACCGCCGTCAAGGCGCGCGTGATGTCGATGGACCCGCGCCTGGAGCAGGCGGCACAGGACCTGTACGCCGGTCCCGCGCAGACCTTCCTGAGGGTCACCCTGCCCATCGCGGCCCCCGGAATCGCCGCGGGCGCGCTGCTCTCCTTCGCGCTCTCCTTCGACGATTTCATCATCACCAATTTCAACGCGGGCTCGACCGTCACCTTCCCCATGTTCGTGTGGGGCTCGGCGCAGCGCGGCACGCCCGTTCAGATCAATGTCATCGGTACGGCCATGTTCCTGGTCGCCGTACTGCTCGTGCTGACCTCGATGGTCGTCACGAATCGCCGCAACAAGCAAAAGGCATGACCGGAAGAACTCTGTAGGGAGTTGAAATCATGGCCCCGAGCGCCATGACCCGTTGGACCAAGTCTCTTTCCGAAGCACAGCCGGTCCCGTACTGGCTCGAAGACCCCGGCAAGCCTCACCCCGAGCCCGCCCTCACCGGCGCCGAGACCTGCGACCTGCTGGTCGTCGGCGGTGGCTACAGCGGACTGTGGGCCGCGCTCAACGCCAAGGAGCGCGACCCGCAGCGTGACGTGGTGCTGCTGGAAGGCCGTGAGGTGGGCTGGGCCGCCTCGGGCCGCAACGGCGGCTTCTGTGCCGCCTCCCTCACGCACGGACTGCCCAATGGCCTCGCCCGCTGGCCGGACGAGATCCACACGCTCCAGGAGCTGGGCGAGCGCAACCTCGACGAGATCGAGAAGGCGGTCGCCCGCCACTCCCTCGACTGCGAATTCGAGCGCACCGGCGAGATCGACGTCGCCACCGAGACCTACCAGGCGTGGGAGCTGCGCGACTGGCACCGGGAGCTGGAGGAGAAGGGCCTGGCCGGCGGTATCGAATTCCTGGACGCGGACGCCGTGCGCGAGCAGGTGAACTCGCCGACCTTCGAGGGGGGTCTGTGGGACCGCCGGGGCGTGGCCATGCTCCACCCGGCCAAGCTCGTGTGGGGCCTGAAGCGCGCCTGCCTCCAACTGGGCGTGCGCGTCTACGAGCACACGCCCGCCCTGGACCTGAAGCCGTACGGCGCGGGCATGGCCGTACGCACCCCGTACGGCTCGGTGCGCGCCCGCCGGGTCGCGCTGGGCACCAACATCTTCCCGAGCCTGCTCAAGCGGGTCCGGGCGTACACGGTGCCGGTCTACGACTACGCCCTGATGACCGAGCCGCTCACCGAGCAGCAGCTCGCCGAGATCGGCTGGCAGAACCGCCAGGGCCTCGGGGACAGCGCCAATCAGTTCCACTACTTCCGGCTGTCGGCCGACAACCGGATCCTGTGGGGCGGATACGACGCGATCTACCCCTACGGCGGCCGCGTCCGCGCCGAGTACGACGACCGCCCCGAGACCTACGCCAAGCTCGCCGGGCACTTCTTCACCTGCTTCCCGCAGCTGGAGGGCGTCCGCTTCACGCACGCGTGGGGCGGCGCGATCGACACCTGCTCACGCTTCTCGGCGTTCTTCGGCACCGCCCACCAGGGCAAGGTGGCCTACGCGGCGGGCTACACGGGCCTCGGTGTGGGCGCCACCCGGTTCGGTGCCGATGTGATGCTGGACCTGCTGGACGGCGAGGACACCGAGCGCACCCGCCTCGAGATGGTCCGCAAGAAGCCGCTGCCCTTCCCGCCCGAGCCCTTCGCCTGGACCGGCATCGCCCTCACCAAGTGGTCGCTGGCCCGCGCGGACGCGCACGGCGGGCGGCGCAACCTGTGGCTGAGGACGATGGACCGGCTGGGGCTTGGCTTCGACAGCTGAGCCCTGCCGGGGGAGCCGGTCCGGTTCACTCCAAGGAGGGACCGCAACCCGCGTAATGCCTGCTGAGGACCTCCCTCTCTCCTGCTGACGCGACCGCGTCGACGGGAGAAAGGGAGGTCTTCTCATGGCTGGAGCGAAGACGGCGGTCGAGTGGCTGGCATCCGTGGCACCGGATCCCGAGACCTGCCGCCGGGAGTGGGAGCGCAACCCCCGGGGCGTCGCGCTGCTGCCCGCCGGCAAGGCGTGGGACGTGCTCGTCGTGCCGGGTGCGCTCGGCCGTCCGACGCTCGACGTGCTCACCCGCATAGTCGACCGGACCGGCCCGGTGCTGGTCGACCTCGGCGACGAGCGGACGGGCTTCTTCGTGCCGCCGGGCACGGCCGGATGCTGGCTCGGCACGGGTATCCGTATGGTCGGTGCGGGCGCCTGGGTCGTCGTGCCGTACCCGGGCCGGTCGGTGGGTGCGGTCCGTTGGCTGGTCCCGCCGGACGGCCGTGGCACGCTCACTGATCCGGTGCTGCTGGAACTGGCGATGCACGAGGCGGTGGCCCGCCTGGCCGCCGACGAGGGCGGGTAGCGGGTGCGTCGGCCCTGCGACGCGCTTCCCGTCGCGGCCGCTGTCGCGCGGCACGGCCTGGCCGGCCGTGAGGTCGCGGGTGCACACGCATGGCCGGATGCCGGCTCGGCACGGGTATCCGTATGGTCGGTGCGGGCGCCTGGGTCGTCGTGCCGTACCCGGGCCGGTCGGTGGGTGCGGTCCGTTGGCTGGTCCCGCCGGACGGCCGTGGCACGCTCACTGATCCGGTGCTGCTGGAACTGGCGATGCACGAGGCGGTGGCCCGCCTGGCCGCCGACGAGGGCGGGTAGCGGGTGCGTCGGCCCTGCGACGCGCTTCCCGTCGCGGCCGCTGTCGCGCGGCACGGCCTGGCCGGCCGTGAGGTCGCGGGTGCACACGCATGGCCGGATGCCGGCTCGGCACGGGTATCCGTATGGTCGGTGCGGGCGCCTGGGTCGTCGTGCCGTACCCGGGCCGGTCGGTGGGTGCGGTCCGTTGGCTGGTCCCGCCGGACGGCCGTGGCACGCTCACTGATCCGGTGCTGCTGGAACTGGCGATGCACGAGGCGGTGGCCCGCCTGGCCGCCGACGAGGGCGGGTAGCGGGTGCGTCGGCCCTGCGACGCGCTTCCCGTCGCGGCCGCTGTCGCGCGGCACGGCCTGGCCGGCCGTGAGGTCGCGGGTGCACACGGGTGCGGCCGTCGCGGCGGCGTACAGGCACGGGCCGTCACCGGGCGTGGCCCGCAGTTCGGCCATGCCCGCCGCCACCTCGTCGCTCGCCCCGATCCGCACGGGCGCCCCCCGACGCACAGCGACGTGCTCGCGCCGGTGACCGGCGTCCACTGCCAGGGCGCACACCCGTCCGGGCGCGGCCCAGGGCGCCGTGTCCCGCGGCCGCTGACGCCGGAGGTCTTGACAACAGGATTGGTCTGGACCAAGTTGAGCGCGCTCCACCCTCCAATTCCCCCATACCCGGAGGCACTTGTGGATCGCGTCGGACCCCGCACCAGATCCCTCCTCGCCGCGCTCACGGCGGCGCTGCTGGCCGTACCCGGCATCACCGCGCTCTCATCGGCCGCCCGCGCGGCCGACGCGGACCTCGCCAGGAACGGCGGCTTCGAGTCGGGCCTCGACGGCTGGAGCTGCACGGCGAACAGCGGTAAGGCCGTCAACTCTCCTGTGCACGGCGGAACTTCGGCGCTCCAGGCGACCCCGGCCGGCAGCGACAACGCCCAGTGCGCGCAGACCGTGACGGTGAAACCCGACTCCCAGTACACGCTGTCCGGCTACGTCCGCGGCTCCTACGTCTACCTCGGCGCAAGCGGCACCGGCACCACCGACGTCTCCACCTGGACCCAGTCGGCCCCCGCCTGGCAGCAGCTCACCACGACCTTCCGCACCGGCGCCGCCACCACCAAGGTCACCATCTACACCCACGGCTGGTACGGCACCGGTGCCTACTACGCCGACGACGTCTCCCTGACCGGCCCCGGCGTCGACCCGGGACAGCCGCCGGCGGCCCCCACCGGCCTCAGGGCGGGCGCCGTCACCTCCTCCAGCGTCGCCCTGTCCTGGACGGCGGTCACCGGCGCCACCGGCTACGCGGTCTACCGCGACGGGACCAAGGTCAGGACGGTGACCGGCACTTCGGTGACCGTGACCGGCCTGACGCCCTCGACGGCGTACGGCTTCCAGGTCACCGCCGTCAACGACGCGGGGGAGTCCGCGAAGTCCGCGACGGTGACCGCCACGACGAACGCCGGATCCGGCGGCTCGACAGATCTGCCCACCCACGCCCTGGTCGGCTACCTCCACACCACCTTCGCCAACGGCTCCGGCTACACCCGTCTCGCCGACGTCCCCGACAGCTGGGACGTCATCGACCTGGCCTTCGGCGAGCCGACCTCGGCCACCTCCGGCGACATCCGCTTCAAGCGCTGCCAGGCCACCGAATGCCCCAACGTCGAGAGCGACACCGACTTCAAGGCGGCGATCAAGGCCAAGCAGGCGGCCGGCAAGAAGGTGCTGATCTCCATCGGGGGCCAGAACGGACAGGTGCAGCTGACCACCACGGCGGCCCGTGACACCTTCGTCTCCTCCGTCTCGAAGATCATCGACGACTACGGCCTCGACGGCCTGGACATCGACTTCGAGGGCCACTCGCTGTCGCTCAACGCCAACGACACGGACTTCAAGAACCCGACGACACCCGTCGTCGTCAACCTCATCTCGGCCCTGAAGACCCTCAAGGCCCGCTACGGCGCGAAGTTCGTCCTCACCATGGCTCCCGAGACCTTCTTCGTGCAGATGGGCTACCAGTACTACGGCACCGGCACATGGGGCGGCCAGGACCCGCGCTGCGGGGCCTACCTCCCGGTCATCCACGCCCTGCGCGACGACCTGACGCTCCTGCACGTCCAGGACTACAACTCGGGCCCGATCATGGGCCTCGACAACCAGTACCACTCGATGGGCGGCGCCGACTTCCACATCGCCATGACCGACATGCTCCTGACCGGCTTCCCGGTCGCGGGCGACGCGAACAACGTCTTCCCGCCGCTGCGCCCCGACCAGGTCGCGATCGGCATGCCGGCGTCCACCAACGCGGGCAACGGCCATGTCTCCCCGTCCGAGGTCACCAAGACCCTCGACTGTCTGACGAAGAGGTCGAACTGCGGCTCGTACGCCACCCACGGCAGCCGGCCCGCCCTGCGCGGCCTGATGACCTGGTCGGTCAACTGGGACCGGTACGCGAACTGGGAGTTCCAGCGGAACTTCGACGCGTACTTCGGCTGAGGAACACCCACAGCGCGAACAGCAGCACGGTGCACAGACACCAACTGGCCACGACGTCCAGGGGCCAGTGGTAGCCGCGCCGGACCAGCCCGAATCCGACGCCCAGGTTGACCACGACGCACCCGGCCACCAGCAGGCGCCGGACGAGCGCCGCGCCGATCAGTGGGAGGAGGATCATCGTCGACGCGCCGTACGCGACGGCCGCGGTGGCCGTGTGGCCGGACGGGTAGAAGCCGCCGGCCCAGGGCATGACCGGGGTTCCCGGGCGGTCGGTCCAGGCCTTCAACGGCACCACGATCGCCGGGACCAGGGCCATCAGGACGGCGGCGGCGACCGGTGGCAGCCACCAGCGGTCGGCGCCGCTGCGGCGGCCCAGCCAGAGGGCGAGGCCTATGACGACCGCGAGCACCGGCACCGCCACCTGCACGTTGCCCAGGTCGGAGAGGGTCGCGGAGAACCGGTCGGGATGGACGAGGGCCCGGCTCAGCCGCTCGTCCGCGCGCACGAGCGGACCGTCGGCCACGACCTGCCAGGTGATCAGAACGAAGAGGAGGATGGGTACAGCGGTCACGGGCCACAGCCTGTCAGGAGTCCTCATCAGCGCTGCCGGGACTCCTTGAGAACCTCGATTCCCACCCGATCGGTGTCGTCAGGATCGCCGTTGAGACGGTGCACCAGGACCCATCGGCCGTCGTTCGTCGCCCCGGCGAAGACCGACGCGTCGCGGGTGGCCCCGTTGTGCCAGCGCAGCGGCCCGGCCGTCTGCCAGCTCGGGGCGGGATCCCCCAGCCGGCGCTCCACGAGCAGACGCACGAGCAGATCGGCCGCCGCGCGCGGAGTGGCCCACAGACCGCCGGCCGGCAGGATCGGTCCCCCCATCGTCCAGGGCCTGCGGGTTCCCCCGAACAGGCCCGGCGCCAGCAGGCGCCGCGCGGGATCGGGGTCGGCGGTGACCTCGGCCACGTCCAGCGGCCGCAGCACATGTTCGGTGACCAGTTCCTCGTACGAGGTGCCGGTGGCGGCGGTCAGGGCCGCGCCCAGAACGGCGTAGCCGAGGTTGGAGTACTCCTCCTCCTGGCCGGCGGGCCGTGTCGCGATCGCGTCGAGCCGGTTCAGCACGTCGCGCAGCGCGCGGTCGTCGAACGGCGTGTACGGGTCCCGGCCGCCGGCCTGGGGCGGCAGCCGGGGGAGGCCGGAGGTGTGGTCCGCCAGGTGCCGCAGGGTGATCCCGGTCCCGGGGGCGGCGGGCAGCCAGCGCTCCACGGGGTCGTCGGGAGTGAGAGCGCCGGCTGCTGCCAGGCGCATCAGCGCGGTGCCCGTGAGGACTTTGGTGAGGGAGCCGATCTGTACGAAGCGGTCGACGGCATGGCCGTTGCCGACGTTCGGCGGCTCGGAGTCACTGAGGACACATGTCGGAATGCGACGCATGGTCACCAGTGTCGGAGAAGGAGGTCGGCCGCCCCGGAACAGGGGGGGTAGTTCCGAGGCGGCCGTCCGGATCGGAACGCCGCGCGCCCCGGGGGGTTTGGGGCGGGCGACTGTCCGATCGGTGAGGAGATTCCGAAGCCGAAGGCCCCGGTTGTGTGCGCGAGGCACGACCAGGTCGAAGCTGGGGAGGCGACGGCCTGATGCCGCCCACAGTCCCCTGTGGGCGGGGTGTATCTCTCATCTGAGGAAGAACCTACGGCAGGGGGTGGCTCCAAGACAGACGGAATCGCGTCCCGTCATCCACCTCGCACACCTTCTTCACACGGCCTGACGCCGGGCCGGGGGCGGGTGGGTCCGCCGGGTCGGGCACCCGGTGCCTGAGCAGGCGCCAGGCCGTGGCTCAGATACGTGCGAAGGCCTGCTCGATGATGTCGAGGCCCTCGTTCAGCAGGTCCTCGCCGATGACCAGCGGGGGCAGGAAACGCAGCACGTTGCCGTAGGTGCCACAGGTCAGGACCAGCAGGCCCTCCTGGTGGCAGGCCTTGGCGAGGGCGGCGGTGGCCTCCGGGTTCGGCTCCTTCGTCGTACGGTCCTTGACCAGCTCGATGGCGATCATCGCGCCACGGCCGCGGACGTCGCCGATGATGTCGAACTTCTCGGCCATGGCGCCCAGGCGCGCCTTCATGACCGCCTCGATGTTCTTCGCCCTGGCGTTGAGGTCGAGCTCCTTCATGGTCTCGATGGCACCGAGCGCACCGGCGCAGGCGACCGGGTTGCCGCCGTAGGTGCCGCCGAGGCCGCCGGCGTGGGCGGCGTCCATGATCTCGGCGCGGCCGGTGACGGCGGCGAGCGGCAGACCGCCCGCGATGCCCTTGGCCGTCGTGATCAGGTCGGGGACGATGCCCTCGTCCTCGCAGGCGAACCACTGGCCGGTGCGGCAGAAGCCCGACTGGATCTCGTCGGCGACGAAGACGATGCCGTTGTCGTTGGCGAACTTCACGATCTCCGGCAGGAAGCCCTTGGCCGGCTCGATGAAGCCGCCCTCGCCGAGCACCGGCTCGATGATGATCGCGGCGATGTTGTCCGCGCCGACCTGCTTGGACATCTGGTCGATGGCCATCTTGGCGGCCTCGGGGCCCGCGTTCTCCGGGCCGGTCGGCCAGCGGTAGGCGTAGGCGACCGGGACGCGGTAGACCTCGGGGGCGAAGGGACCGAAGCCGTGCTTGTACGGCATGTTCTTGGCGGTGAGCGCCATCGTCAGGTTGGTCCGGCCGTGGTAGCCGTGGTCGAACACGACGACGGCCTGGCGCTTGGTGTACGCACGCGCGATCTTGACGGCGTTCTCGACGGCCTCGGCGCCCGAGTTGAACAGCGCGGACTTCTTGGCGTGGTCACCAGGGGTGAGCTCGGCGAGGGCCTCGGCGACCTCCACATAGCCCTCGTACGGGGTGACCATGAAACAGGTGTGGGTGAAGTCGGCCAGCTGGGCGCTCGCACGGCGCACGACGGCCTCGGCGGAGGCGCCGACCGAGGTCACGGCGATGCCGGAGCCGAAGTCGATGAGGCGGTTGCCGTCGACGTCCTCGATGATGCCGCCGCCGGCGCGCGCGGTGAACACGGGCAGCACGGAGCCGACGCCCTGCGCGACCACGGCGGTACGGCGGGCCTGCAGCTCCTGCGACTTCGGGCCGGGGATGGCGGTGACGACGCGGCGCTCCTGCGGAAGTGCGCTCATGAGGGGCTCCCGGGGGTATTACGGACTCTTGTCTTCTTTTCTCGCAGGCTAGGACCGGGAAGGGGGGGTGGGCATGCTCCATGTGGGCGTTGTCAGGACCTGTGGTTGTCCGTGGTGGACATAGCGGGGTGACGGTGCGGCCGGGCCCGGGTCGGCCCGCTCGGCCGCGTAAGCGGTGAACTCCCCTTGCGGGCGCGTTAGATTGACTCGCTGATGGTCCACGGAACGGCTGGTCAGGGGGAAAGGGCGATGGACAGCGACGGGACGCAGGACACGAGGGGTACGCACGCGAATCCCGTGCCGCGTCCGGCGATGCCGCAGGACGCTCCCGCGGTGCCCCGCGAGGCGCCTTCGGTACCGCCCCGGCCGGCCCGTGCCCCCGGGGTCCCCCCGCTGCCCGACGGCTCGGCGTTCCTGGCCTGGCTGCGGGCGCCCCGGCCGGAGGCGGCACCGGGGGTGTGGCGGTTCGGGCACCGGCCGCGGCCGGATGAGGAGCCCGAGCGGATCCCGGCGCGACAGCTGCTGAGCGGTGCGCTCATCGCGTTCCTCGTGGGGTGGCTGGTCTGGTCGCTGCTGTGGAACGGCTACCTCGGCGGCTGGTGGGTGCTGCCCCTCGAACTCCTCACCCCGGACTCCTGGCGGCACAGCGGCGACCGGGTCGGGAACGCGATCCTCTGGTACGGCTACTACACGCTCATCGCCGGCGCGATCATGCTCGCCGTGGGCCGTATCGGCCGCTGGGGCGAGGTCTGGCGGCGCTACGGGCCCCCTGTCTGGACCCAGGCCGTGCCGACGGCGGAGAAGCCGCCCGCGCCGGAGGAGGACCCCGCCCAGTGGCCGCAGCTGCGCGCCGCCGGAGCCGCCGACGCCGCCGACCGGCTCGCCGCCGAGGCTCGCTCCGGGCTCATGCGGGACGTCGACCACGCCCGCATCGCCCGCGCCTGGCAGGGCGTGCGCAGCGGCCGGCACAGCCTCGCCGCCTTCACCACCGCCGTGGTCAAGGACGGCGCCGCCGCCTGTCTGCACCCCTCGGGGGAGCGCGACCTGCCGGGCCGCCTCGCCCGGCACGACCTGGTCACCGGGCAGGTACGGATCGGGACCACCGCGGACGACCCGCGCAACCCCTACCACTACCGCGGCTGCGGACTCGCCCTCGGCACCGAGCTGCTCGGCACCTCGCTGCTCGCCGTCGGCCCGGCCGGCTCCGGCAAGACCGGCAGCGTCGTACGGCCGCTCGCGGAGTCGCTGTGCCTGCACGCGCTCGCCGGACGGGCCTCCGTCGTGGTGGTCGGCGCGGCCGGCGCCGGGCTCGGCACGTCCGACGCGTACGACGTCGTCGTACGGATCGCCCACCCGGAATCGGTGTACGACCTCGACCTGTACGGCGGCACCACCGACCCGGACGAGGCCGCCGCCATACTCGCCGAGGCCCTCGTCGGCGACCTCGCCGACCCCCACCCGGGAGGCGACAGCCGCCGCTCCACCACCGTCCTCGCCCAGCTGCTAGGACCGTTCCGGGCGGTCCACGCCCGCTTCCCCTCCGTGCCGGAGCTGCGTCAGCTGCTCGACGGGACCCCCGGTCCGCTGGCCGCGCTCCGCAAGGCGCTGCAGGACACCGGGCAGGAGTCGCTGCTGCGCGAACTCGACGCGCGCGAGCGGCAGATGGGCCACCCCGGGGACGTGGGAGCGGTGCTCGCCGACCGGATCGCGCTGCTCGACCGGCCCGCCTTCGCCGGGTTCTTCGACACCTCCGGGCAGTCCCGGCCCTTCTCGCTGAAGGCGCTCGACCACCCGGTGCGGGTCCGTGTCGACCTGCCCGAGCGCGGGCACGCCGACGCCTCGCGGATCCTGGCACGGCTGGTGCTCGCCCAGTTCACGGCGAGCGTCGCGGTGCGGGAGGACCGGTCGCTTTTCGCCTGTCTGCTGCTGGACGACGCGACCGGAGTGGTGACCCCGGACGCCGTGCGCGGGATCCAGCGGCTGCGCTCCGCCAACGCCGGTGCCGTGCTCACCCTGCGCACCCTGGACGACGTACCCCGGCCGCTGCGCGGGCCGCTGCTGGGTGCCGCCGGCTGCCGGATGGCGCTGTCCGGGCTCACCCCGTGGGACGGTCAGGACTTCGCCGAGGTGTGGGGCAAGGAGTGGACCGAGGCACGGGACGTGACCGACCGGCAGATCATCGCCGAGACCCCGGCCGGCAAGGCCGTGCACGTGCTGCGCCGGGTGATCACCGGCAAGGCGCCGACCGCCCGGGCCGTGACCGTCCGGCAGGTCGAGCGGGAGCGCTGGTCGGCGTCCGAGCTGGCGCACGGGGTGCCGCCGGGCCATGCGGTGCTGTCGCTCACGAACGTCAAGGGCGAGCACGCCCCGCCCCTGCTGGTGGACCTCCGGGGCTGAGGTCCGTCCATAAGGTCACCCGGTCTCCATACGGTGAGGCAGAATCGGCATAGGCTGTTCATACGAAGCGGCCAAATGATCGCAATGATCACTAGATCTCCCCAGACCTGAAGGCCTCATGCCCCCGACGCTCGCCTCGCTCGTCCACCACTCCGCGCTCAAGCTGACCGTACGGGCGGGCGAGGACCGCCTGGACGTGCCCGTCCGCTGGGCGCACGTGAGCGAGCTGGCCGACCCCGTGCCCTACATGGAGGGCGGGGAACTGCTGCTGATCACCGCGCTGAAGCTGGACGCCGACGACCCCGAGGCGATGCGGCGGTATGTGAAACGGCTGGTCGGGGCCGGAGTCGTCGGGCTCGGTTTCGCCGTCGGCGTCAACTACGACGAGATCCCGAAGGCCCTGATCGACGCGGCCGAGCAGGAGGGCCTGCCCCTTCTCGAGGTGCCGCGCCGCACCCCCTTCCTCGCGATCAGCAAGGCGGTGTCCGCCGCGATCGCCGCCGACCAGTACCGCGCGGTGACGGCCGGGTTCGCCGCGCAGCGGGAGCTGACCAGGCAGGCACTGAACGCGGGCCCGGAGGGGCTGCTCGCCGCGCTCGCCGCGCAGGTCGACGGATGGGCGGCCCTGTACGACGCCTCGGGCGCCGTCGTCGCGACCGCGCCGGAGTGGGCCGGGCGCCGCGCGGCACGGATCACCGCGGACGTGAAGCGACTGCGGGAGCGGCCCGCGCCCGCCTCGTCGGTGGTCGGCGGCCCGGAGACCGAGGACCGCGTCGAACTGCACTCCCTGGGCACGGGCAGGCGCCCGCGGGCCGCGCTCGCCGTCGGCACCGCCGCCGCCCTCGGCACCGCCGAGCGGTACGCCGTCCACTCCGCGATCGCCCTGCTCACCCTCACCACCGAGCGCTCCCGCTCGCTGCAGGCGGCCGAGCAGCGGATCGGCGCCGCCGTGCTGCGGATGCTGCTGGCCGGGCAGCAGGACCACGCCCGGGCCGTCGCCGGTGACCTGTACGGCGGGCTCCTCGACGCGCCCTTCCGGATGATCGTCGCCGAGCCGGTGTCCGCGTCGGCCGCCCGGGCCCACGCGGACGCCCACGCCCACTCGGGCGTGCCGGTGCCGGTGGCCAAGCCCAGCCCGTCGGCCGCGCTGGCCGCCGCCGACGCGGGCGGCGATCCGCTGGGCGGGCTCGCGGAGACCGTGGAGGCCGCCGCCGCGCGCTCCGGGGAGGCGGTGCTGGTCGTCCCCGAGGGGGAGCGGCTGGTGGTCCTGGCCGGGGACGGGGGAGCGGCGGTCGCCGCCTGCGCGGAGTACGCGGCGGCGCTGGAGGCGGCACGGGCCGTACCCGAACAGGCCACCGTGGACGAGGACGAGCTGGTCGTGGGTCTGTCGGCACCGGCCGGGCCGATCGCCGCGGCCGCCGCGTACAAGCAGGCCGAACAGGCGTTGTCGGTGGCCCGGCGGCGCGGACGGGTGCTCGTGGAGCACGAGCAGCTGGCGGCGGGCTCGGTGCTGCCGCTGCTGGCCGACGACGCGGTGAGGGCGTTCGCGGACGGCCTGCTGCGCCCGCTCTACGAGCACGACGCGACCGGCCGCGGCGACCTGGTGGCCTCCCTGCGCGCCTGGCTCTCCCGGCACGGACAGTGGGACGCGGCCGCGGCCGACCTCGGTGTGCACCGGCATACGTTGCGGTACCGGATGCGGAGGGTCGAGGAGATCCTCGGCCGATCCCTGGACGATCCGGACGTGCGGATGGAACTGTGGCTGGCTTTGAAGGCGACCACGCCGGACTAGGGCCTGTCCGGCGGATCATGCCGCAGACGCGGGGCCTGGCACGCCCTCCCCCAAGCTCTGCGAGCAGGGGGGACCCCCAGGCGTTGTCGTCGGTTGCCGACTCCCCCAAGTTCTCGACTTCGCTCGAACAGGGGGGACCCCCATCGCGTCGACGCCCGCCTCCGCCCTGCAGCTGCACGCACCAGGCCCCGCTCACCCGTGCTGATTCGGCGCCGCCGCTTTCCTGCGACTTGATCCGCCGGACGGGCCCTAGCCGTACCAGGGGGCGGAGCCCCCGGGCGGGGTGGAAGGGGCGGAGCCCCTGGGGATGCGACGGGCAGGGGCGGCGGGGGCGAGATACGCGCGACCCCGGCCCCCAACACGCCAATCCGGCGCATCCCCACCCCCCACCACTACGACTCGGACAAGCACCCCCCGCTTACCCCCGTCCTACCGTGGGACACGAAAGAACACGCACATCCCCCACGCGGAAAGGCCGGACTCGCACATGACTTCCACCCACGCCTTCTGGCTCGCCGGCCGCCAGGTCACCGGCGAGGACACCTTCGACGTCACCTCCCCGTGGGACGGGCGACTGGTCGGCAGGGTCAGCGTGCCGACGGACGCCCAGGTCGAGGAGGCCGTGGCCGCCGCGTACGCCGTGCGGGACGAGTTCGCCGCCACCCCGGCCCATGTGCGCGCCGCCGCCCTGGACCACGTCAGCAAGCGCCTGGCCGAGCGCACCGAGGAGATCGCCCAGCTGATCTCCGCCGAGAACGGCAAGCCGATCAAGTGGGCGCGCGGCGAGGTCGGCCGTGCCGTCTCCGTGTTCCGGTTCGCGGCCGAGGAGGCCCGGCGGTTCAACGGCGGCGAGGCCCAGCGCCTCGACACCGACCTCGGCGGCCAGGGGCGCCTCGCGCTCACCCGCCGCTTCCCGAAGGGCGTCGTCCTCGGCATCGCACCGTTCAACTTCCCGCTGAACCTGTGCGCCCACAAGGTCGCCCCGGCCATCGCCGCCGGTGCCCCGATCATCCTCAAGCCGGCGCCCGCCACTCCGCTCTCCGGCCTGATCATCGGTGACCTGCTCGCCGAGACCGACCTGCCCGCCGGTTCCTGGTCGATCCTCCCGGTCGCCAACGACAAGATGCCCGCGCTGGTCCAGGACGAGCGCCTGCCGGTCATCTCCTTCACCGGTTCCGAGAAGGTCGGCTATGCGATCATGGACTCGGTGCCGCGCAAGCACTGCACCCTGGAGCTGGGCGGCAACGGCGCGGCCGTCGTCCTCGGCGACTTCGCGAGCGACGCGGACCTGGACTGGGCCGCGACCCGCATCGCGACCTTCTCCAACTACCAGGGCGGCCAGTCCTGCATCTCCGTGCAGCGCGTGATCGCGGACGCCTCCGTCTACGACCGCCTGCTGCCGCGCATCGTGGCCGCCGTCGAGGCCCAGGCCACCGGCGACCCGTCCGACGCCAGGACCGACGTCGGCCCGCTGGTCAGCGAGGCCGCCGCGGAGCGCGTCGAGGCCTGGGTGAAGGAGGCCGTCGAGGCCGGTGCCACCCTGCTCACCGGCGGCGACCGGGACGGCGCCTCCTACGCGCCGACCGTCCTCACCGACGTGCCGGCCGACACCACCATCGCCTGCGAGGAGGTCTTCGGACCGGTCCTCACCGTGCAGAAGGTGGCCGGCGAGGCCGAGGCCTTCGCGGCCGTCAACTCCTCCAAGTACGGCCTCCAGGCGGGCGTGTTCACCCACGACCTCCAGGTGGCCTTCCGCGCCCACCGCGCGCTGGAGGTCGGCGGTGTGGTGATCGGCGACGTGCCGTCCTACCGCGCGGACCAGATGCCGTACGGCGGTGCCAAGCAGTCCGGCGTCGGCCGTGAGGGCGTGAAGTTCGCGATGGACGACTACACCTACGAGCGCGTGCTGGTCCTCACCGGCCTCGCCCTTTAGTTAATGGGAACCATTTTCATATAGGTCCCTCGAAGGGGCCCGGCGCCGATGCCTTCCGGTGCCGGGCCCCTTCTCCGTGCCGGGCTCCTCCGGACCCTCAACCGGAGAGGCCGACGAGTTCGCCGGTGGCGCCGTCCACCGTGATGACCGCGTCCCCGACACCTTCGTGCGGTCGACTATGGCGATGCCGGAGTGCTCGTCGAAGACGGCTGCGTCCAGGCCGTGTTCGCACACCGGACGCGGCGCCGCGGGCTCGCCGCCGAGAAGGGCGGTCGTACGCGGCCGGACGTCCTCACTGGACGCACCGACCAGGAGGCCGTACGGGCCCTGCTCCAGACGCCGCCGGCCCTGGGCCATGTCCCAGAACTCGAAGGCGGCCAAGGGGACTTGGCAAGCCGGCTCCGTGCGTGCGCCCGGGGCCGGCGTCATCCTGCGGTGCGCGACCGGCTCGCGGCGCGGACGGCCGGGGGTCCGACGGCACAGGTGTGGATCGGGCCGATCTCGTCGGCAGTGACATCGCCGATGTGGGTGACCGAGAAGGACACCTGGCCGGCGCGGTGCCCGCCGCTCGGCCGCCGTGCGCGGTCCACAGCACGGCGGGCTGCCGCGCGACATCCACCGCGCAGGGGTACGCGGAGACCGGGATCGCCGCCGTGCGAGGGTCCGCGGCGCGGGCGGCGCGCAGCAGCCGCTCCTGCTGGGCGGGCAGGTCCGGGGTCGTACGGTTCTCGGTCTCGCGGCCGTTGATGTGCGGGTCGTCGCCCGCGACCACCAGGACCACGTCGGCCCGTGCCGCAACCTCGGCCACGGCCTTCGACACCATCACGCTCGGCAAGTGCTACGTGAACGACAACCTGTGGCGCCGGGACAAGGGCACCGGCACCCAGTGCGTCTGCAAGTACGGCAGCGTCAGCCCGGGCGGCTCCACGTGGGACATCTGCCGGGGCGACATCCGCTGGAACGCCCACTCCTTCGTCCGGCGCACCAACACCACGAGCGCCGCGCTCGACCTCGACGACTTCACCCAGGCACTCGTTCGGCGCAATCTGCTGAGCAAGGACAAGTACGTCTCCCGCATCGAGTCCGGGACCGAGGTATTCCAGGGCTCCGGGCGGCTCGACGCGAAGTCGTACTCCGTCGGCATCGGCTGATACACGCGCCGATCGGGCGCGCGAGGACTGGTGGGGGCGGCTCGTTTCGGGTACCAACGATCCAGTAGCACTGGTCAGTAGCGAACGGTCCACTACATCCCTATTCGCGGCGAGGTGAGCCTCATGTCCGCCCCCATCACCAAACCCACGGTCACCGAGCGGGAGGCCCGTCAGGTCGCGGAGGCCGCCCGGGAACAGGACTGGCGCAAGCCCAGCTTCGCCAAGGAACTGTTCCTCGGCCGCTTCCGGCTCGACCTCATCCACCCCCATCCGCTCCCGGCGGACGAGGAGGTGCAGCGCGGCGAGGAGTTCCTCGCCAAGCTGCGCGACTTCTGCGAGACACGGATCGACTCGGCCCGCATCGAGCGCGAGGCGCGGATCCCGGACGAGGTCATCGACGGGCTCAAGGAGCTCGGCGCCCTCGGCATGAAGATCGACACCAAGTACGGCGGCCTCGGCCTCACCCAGGTGTACTACAACAAGGCACTCGCGCTGGTCGGCTCGGCCTGCCCCGCGGTCGGCGTGCTGCTCTCGGCACACCAGTCGATCGGCGTACCACAGCCGCTGAAGCTGTTCGGCACGCAGGAGCAGAAGGACGTCTTCCTGCCGCGCTGCGCCCGCACCGACATCAGCGCCTTCCTGCTCACCGAGCCCGATGTCGGCTCCGACCCCGCCCGCCTGGCCACGACCGCGGTGCCCGACGGGGGCGACTACGTCCTCGACGGGGTGAAGCTGTGGACCACCAATGGCGTGGTCGCCGACCTGCTCGTGGTCATGGCCCGGGTGCCGAAGAGCGACGGCCACAAGGGCGGCATCACGGCCTTCATCGTGGAGACCAACTCGCCCGGCATCACGGTGGAGAACCGCAACACCTTCATGGGGCTGCGCGGCATCGAGAACGGCGTCACCCGCTTCCACCAGGTCCGGGTGCCCGCCGCCAACCGCGTCGGGCCGGAGGGCGCAGGCCTGAAGATCGCGCTGACCACACTGAACACCGGGCGTCTCTCACTGCCCGCGTCGTGCGTCGCCGCCGGCAAGTGGTGTCTGAAGATCGCCCGTGAGTGGTCCGCGGCGCGCGAGCAGTGGGGCAAGCCGATCGCCCAGCACGAGGCGGTCGGGTCGAAGATCTCCTTCATCGCGGCCACCACCTTCGCCCTGGAGGCCGTGAGCGAACTGTCGTCGCAGATGGCCGACGAGAACCGCAACGACATCCGCATCGAGGGCGCGCTCGCCAAGCTGTTCGCCTCCGAGATGGGCTGGCTGATGGCGGACGAGCTGGTCCAGATCCGCGGCGGCCGCGGCTTCGAGACAGCGGAGTCGCTCGCGGCCCGCGGCGAGCGGGCGGTCCCCGCCGAGCAGATCCTGCGCGACCTGCGCATCAACCGCATCTTCGAGGGTTCCACCGAGATCATGCACCTGCTGATCGCGCGCGAGGCCGTCGACGCCCATCTCTCGGTCGCCGGTGACCTCATCGACCCCGAGAAGTCCCTGTCGGACAAGGCGAAGGCCGGCGCGAACGCGGGCGTCTTCTATGCCAAGTGGCTGCCGAAGCTGGTCGCCGGACCTGGCCAACTCCCTTCCTCCTACGGCCAGTTCAAGCATGGAGTGGATCTCGCACCGCATCTGCGGTACGTCGAGCGGCACGCCCGAAAGCTCGCCCGCTCCACCTTCTACGCCATGTCCCGCTGGCAGGGCCGGATGGAGACCAAGCAGGCTTTCCTGGGCCGGATCGTGGACATCGGCGCCGAGCTGTTCGCGATGAGCGCGGCCTGCGTCCGGGCCGAGCTCCTGCGCAGCCAGGGCGACCACGGCCGTGAGGCCTACCGGCTCGCCGACGCCTTCTGCCGGCAGTCCCGCATCCGGGTCGACGAGCTCTTCGGCCGTCTGTGGAGCAACACCGACGACCTCGACCGGAAGATCGTCAAGGGCGTCATGGGCGGCGACTACGAGTGGCTGGAGCAGGGGATCGTCGACCCCTCGGGCGAGGGCCCGTGGATCGCCGACGCGACCCCGGGCCCGAGCACACGGGAGAACGTGCACCGCCCCATCCGGTAGGTCAGCAGTACTTGTCGCTCGGATCCCGCGTCGTCCAGGAGCAGGAGTCGACCTTGGTGCCGCTCGCCTTGGTCAGCGTCGCCGTGTCGCTGGTGTTGTTCCACACGTAGGCGCGTCGGCCCTGGTACTTGTTCGACGCGGTGTCCGTGCCCTTGCCGGTGTGGATCTTCATGTACTTCCCGGCGCCGATCTTGACGTTCGGGAAGACGTACTTGTGGTTGGAGGCGTCCTTCAGGATCCAGCCCTTGAGGGAGATCGCCGAGCCGCCGGTGTTCTTGATCTGCACCCACTCGCCGTTCAGGCTCGTGTTGGACCCGGTGTCCGAGCCGGGGCTGTCGAACCATACGTGATGGATGATCAGGCCACCGGCGGCCTCGGCCGGGCTGCTGAGCAGGGTGCCGGTGAGCAGCGCCGCGCCCGCGAGAGCGGGCAGGGCAGCGCGTATGCGCAGAGTACGCATGGAGAAATCCCCCCAGGATGTCGTCCGCGGGCCGGTTGTCCACCGGCCGGAACTGAAGTGTTATCACAAGGTCTTCACGCGGGCTTCACAAGGGGGATTTCGCTCCATTCGGCAGCGAGAACTGATAAGGCACCCGCCCGAGGGACGCGCGTGTCCTGCCGGACACCGGTTGCGGCAACAATGGAGGGATGAGCGACAGTCCAGCACCCCTCGCCGACCCGCACCTCGTCTATGACCCCCTCGCCGGAGACGGCCCCAAGGACGTGGTGATCCTCGGCTCCACCGGGTCCATCGGCACCCAGGCCATCGACCTCGTGCTGCGCAACGCCGACCGTTTCCGGGTCACCGCCCTGTCCGCCAACGGCGGACGGGTGGCCCTCCTCGCCGAGCAGGCGTACCGGCTGCGGGTGCGGACCGTCGCGGTCGCCCGCGAGGACGTCGTGCCGGCACTGCGCGAGGCGCTCTCCGCGCAGTACGGCGCCGGGGAGACGCTCCCCGAGATCCTCGCCGGACCGGACGCCGCCACCCAGGTGGCCGCCGCCGGTTCCTCGGAGTGTCACACCGTCCTCAACGGCATCACCGGATCCATCGGCCTCGCACCGACCCTCGCCGCCCTGGAGGCGGGCCGCACCCTCGCGCTCGCCAACAAGGAGTCGCTCATCGTGGGCGGCCCGCTGGTCAAGGCGCTCGCCAAGCCCGGCCAGATCATCCCGGTCGACTCCGAGCACGCCGCGCTCTTCCAGGCGCTGGCCGCCGGCACCCGTGCGGATGTGCGCAAGCTGGTCGTCACCGCCTCCGGCGGCCCGTTCCGCGGCCGTACGAAGGCGGAGCTGGCGCGGGTGACCGTCGAGGACGCCCTCGCGCATCCCACCTGGGCCATGGGCCCGGTCATCACGATCAACTCCGCGACCCTGGTCAACAAGGGTCTGGAGGTCATCGAGGCACACCTGCTGTACGACATTCCCTTCGACCGCATTGAGGTTGTCGTGCACCCGCAGTCGTATGTCCACTCGATGGTTGAGTTCACCGACGGATCCACACTCGCCCAGGCGACGCCCCCCGACATGCGTGGGCCGATCGCCATCGGTCTCGGCTGGCCCGAACGGGTACCGGACGCGGCGCCCGCCTTCGACTGGAGCAAGGCCTCGACCTGGGAGTTCTTCCCCCTGGACAACCAGGCCTTCCCGTCGGTCGACCTCGCCCGGCACGTCGGACAGCTCGCGGGCACCGCACCGGCGGTGTTCAATGCGGCCAACGAGGAGTGCGTCGAGGCGTTCCGTGCCGGTGCCCTGCCCTTCAACGGGATCATGGAGACCGTCACACGGGTGGTCGAGGAGCACGGAACGCCCCGTACGGGAACCTCAGTCACGGTGTCGGACGTCCTCGAAGCGGAGACCTGGGCACGAGCCCGGGCCCGGGAACTGACAGCGCACACGGCGACCGCGGAGGCGCGTGCATGACAGCCTTGATGATGATCCTCGGCATAGTCGTCTTCGTGGTCGGCCTGCTGGTCTCGATCGCCTGGCACGAGCTGGGGCATCTGTCCACCGCCAAACTCTTCGGTATCCGCGTACCGCAGTACATGGTCGGCTTCGGCCCCACCATCTGGTCGCGGAAGAAGGGCGAGACGGAGTACGGGATCAAGGCGATCCCGGCCGGCGGCTACATCCGGATGATCGGCATGTTCCCGCCGGGCGAGGACGGGCGGATCACCGCGCGCTCCACCTCGCCCTGGCGCAGCATGATCGAGGACGCCCGCTCGGCCGCCTTCGAGGAGCTCAAGCCGGGCGACGAGACCCGCCTCTTCTACACGCGCGCGCCCTGGAAGCGCGTCATCGTGATGTTCGCGGGCCCCTTCATGAACCTGGTCCTCGCGGTCGCGCTGTTCCTCACGGTCCTGATGGGCTTCGGCATCTCCCAGCAGACGACGACCGTCAGCTCGGTCTCCCAGTGCGTGATCGCGCAGACCGAGAAGCGCGACACGTGCAAGAAGTCCGACCGCGTCTCCCCGGCGGCGGCAGCGGGACTGAAGGCCGGCGACAAGATCGTCTCCTTCAACGGGGTGAGGACCGACAGCTGGAACCAGCTCTCCGACCTGATCCGGGCCAACCCGGACAAGAACGTGTCCATGGTCGTCGAGCGCAAGGGCCACCAGGTGACCCTGCAGGCCCAGCTCGTCAGGAACAAGGTCGCCAAGAAGGACGCCCACGGGCAGATCGTCGACGGCTACACCTACGCCGGCTTCCTCGGCTTCAGCGCCGCCAACGGCATCGTCCGCCAGGACTTCGGCCAGTCCCTGACCTGGATGGGCGACCGGCTCGGCGAGGCCGTCGACTCCATCGCGAGCCTGCCCGCCAAGATCCCGGCCCTGTGGGACGCGGCCTTCGACGGCGCCCCCCGCCAGCCCGACTCCCCGATGGGCGTGGTCGGCGCGGCCCGCGTCGGCGGCGAGATCTTCACGCTCGACATCCCGCCGACCCAGCAGCTGGCCATGGCCCTGATGCTGGTCGCCGGCTTCAACCTCTCCTTGTTCCTCTTCAACATGCTCCCGCTGCTCCCGCTGGACGGCGGGCACATCGCGGGCGCCCTGTGGGAGTCGCTGCGCCGCCAGCTGGCCAAGGTGCTGCGCCGCCCGGACCCCGGCCCGTTCGACGTGGCGAAGCTGATGCCGGTGGCTTACGTGGTGGCCGGGATCTTCATCTGCTTCACGATCCTGGTGCTGATCGCGGACGTGGTTAACCCGGTGAAAATCTCATAGCAACATCACGTTCGAGGCGGCCCGGAACCCTGTGCTCCGGGCCGCCCTCCATTGAGTGGGTTTAACCGGGTGGGATGTGCCCGGGCCTTGGCCAGTGCCGTAATCTCGAAGCCTGGAGCCCGCCGGTTACGGGACCGGACCTTGATCCACGACTTGGGGTTGCACAGCAGATGACTGCGATTTCTCTCGGCATGCCGTCCGTTCCGACCAAGCTCGCCGAGCGGCGCAAGAGTCGGCAGATCATGGTCGGCTCCGTGGCGGTCGGCGGAGACGCGCCGGTGTCGGTGCAGTCCATGACCACGACCCGTACGTCCGACGTCGGCGCCACCCTCCAGCAGATCGCCGAGCTGACCGCGTCCGGCTGCCAGATCGTCCGTGTCGCCTGCCCCACGCAGGACGACGCCGACGCCCTCTCCGTCATCGCGCGCAAGTCGCAGATCCCGGTGATCGCGGACATCCACTTCCAGCCGAAGTACGTCTTCGCCGCCATCGAGGCGGGCTGCGCGGCCGTCCGGGTCAACCCCGGCAACATCAAGCAGTTCGACGACAAGGTCAAGGAGATCTCCAAGGCGGCCAACGACCACGGCACCCCGATCCGCATCGGCGTGAACGCGGGCTCCCTCGACCGCCGACTGCTGCAGAAGTACGGCAAGGCCACCCCCGAGGCGCTCGTCGAGTCGGCCCTGTGGGAGGCGTCCCTCTTCGAGGAGCACGACTTCCGGGACATCAAGATCTCCGTCAAGCACAACGACCCGGTCGTGATGATCGAGGCGTACCGGCAGCTCGCCGCCCAGTGCGACTACCCGCTCCACCTCGGCGTGACCGAGGCGGGCCCGGCCTTCCAGGGCACCATCAAGTCGGCGGTCGCCTTCGGCGCGCTGCTCAGCCAGGGCATCGGCGACACCATCCGCGTCTCCCTGTCGGCGCCTCCGGTGGAGGAGGTCAAGGTCGGCAACCAGATCCTGGAGTCCCTCAACCTCCGGCAGCGCGGCCTGGAGATCGTCTCCTGCCCGTCCTGCGGCCGCGCCCAGGTCGACGTCTACAAGCTGGCCGAGGAGGTCACTGCGGGCCTGACCGGCATGGAGGTCCCGCTGCGCGTCGCCGTCATGGGCTGCGTCGTCAACGGCCCCGGCGAGGCCCGCGAGGCCGACCTCGGTGTCGCCTCCGGCAACGGCAAGGGCCAGATCTTCGTCAAGGGCGAGGTCATCAAGACCGTGCCCGAGTCCAAGATCGTGGAGACCCTCATCGAGGAGGCCATGAAGCTGGCCGAGAAGATGGAGGCGGAGGGCATCACCTCGGGCGAGCCGTCGGTCGCGGTGGCGGGCTGAGCCCGCTCCGTGAAGGGGCGCGGGGCTGTGTCGCATATGCGGCTCCGCCGCGTGGGCGCGACCAGCACAGCGGACCCGCACTCGCCGGTGAACCCCAGCCCCCGAGCGCGAAGGCGCACCGCCGAAGCAGCGCAGCTATAGTGCGGAGATCAGCAGAACCTCAGGGTGAGGCCCCGCACGTGTTGACCCAGACCACCTCTCGGGTGCTCGAACCGAGCGACCTGGACGCGGCGCTCGCGGTCCTCGACCGCGAGCCCGTCGCGAATGCCTTCGTGACATCCCGGGTCCAGATCGCAGGCCTCGACCCGTGGCGGCTCGGCGGTGAGATGTGGGGCTGGTACGAGGACGGCATGCTGACGTCCCTGTGCTACGCGGGCGCCAACCTCGTCCCCATCTGCGCCACCCCGAGGGCCGTACGCGCCTTCGCGGACCGCGCGCGCAGGGCCGGCCGCCGCTGCTCCTCCATCGTCGGCCCCGCCGAGCCCACCTCCGAGCTGTGGCGCCTCCTGGAGCCGCACTGGGGCCCGGCCCGCGAGGTCCGCGGCCGCCAGCCGCTCATGGTCACCGACCGTATGCCCGCCGACATCGCCCCGGATCTCTACGTCCGACGCATCCGCAAGGACGAGATGGAGACGATCATGCCGGCCTGCGTCGCGATGTTCACCGAGGAGGTCGGCGTCTCCCCGCTGGCCGGTGACGGCGGGCTGCTCTACCAGGCCCGGGTCGCCGAACTGGTCGGCTCCGGGCGCTCCTTCGCCCGCCTCGACGAGAACGGCAAGGTCGTCTTCAAGGCGGAGATCGGCGCGGCGACCGCCCAGGCCTGTCAGATCCAAGGCGTGTGGGTGGCCCCCGAGTACCGGGGCAAGGGGCTGGCGGCGCCGGGCATGGCGGCGGTGCTGCGCTATGCGCTGGCGGACGTGGCGCCGGTGGTGAGCCTGTACGTCAACGACTTCAACACGGCGGCCAGGCGGACCTACCGAAGAGTGGGGTTCCAGGAGGTCGGCGCGTTCATGAGCATCCTGTTCTAGCTCATGGACAGCGTGATCCGGCCGCGCTCCGCAGTGCTGTTCTGAGGCTGGTGCGAGACCTGTAGTCTCCCCGCATGCTGCGCTTTCCCGGTCACGGTCACCGCCATCCCGAGGACATCGTGATCGGCCCGCTCGACCTGCCGGCCCGCGTCGACGAGGCCCTCGCCGTGCAAGCCGTCGCCTTCGGGCTGGGCGCGGACGAGGTCGCCGTACGCCGTCAGATCGTCCTGCGCCACATGACCTACCCGGGAGCCCGCGCCCTCGGGGCCACCACCCCCGACGGCCGCCTGGCCGGATTCGTGTACGGCATGCCCAACGACCGCACCCACTGGTGGTCCACCGTCGTGGAGCCCTATCTGCGCGCCCAGGGCCACGACGAATGGCTCGACGACTCCTTCGTGATCACCGAGCTGCACGTTCACCCGCGCTACCAGAACCGCGGCATCGGCCGCGCCCTGATCACCACGATCACCGACGGCGCCGCCGAACCCCGCTCGATCCTCTCGGCGATCGACACCGACAGCCCCGCCCGCGGCCTGTACCACTCCCTGGGCTACCAGGACCTGGCCCGCCAGGTCCTCTTCCCCAGCGCCCCCAAGCCCTATGCCGTCATGGGCGCCCCCCTCCCGCTGCGCCGCCGTTAGGGCCTGCCCGGCGGATCTGCTCCGCGTCGACTCCCTCCTTCGCCTTGCGGCTGCACGCTCCCCCAAGCTCTCGGCTTCGCTCGAACAGGGGGCGCCCCGATGCCCCCGCTCACGATGCTGATCAGTTGCCGTTGCTTTCCTTCGGTCTGATCCGCCGGGCAGGCCCTAACCGATTTCCACCGGCACAGCGAGCCCGGCTAACCTCCTAGCCATCACCCTTTCCCGGCAGGAGTACGAGAACCATGGCGAACGCACCGGTCCAGCGCATGTCCCAGTTGATGGCGAAGACGCTGCGCGACGACCCGGCGGACGCCGAGGTCCTCAGCCACAAGCTCCTCGTCCGAGCCGGCTATGTCCGCCGCACCGCGGCCGGCATCTGGAGCTGGCTGCCGCTCGGCAAGAAGGTCCTCGCCAACGTGGAGCGGATCGTCCGCGAGGAGATGGACGCGATCGGCGCCCAGGAGGTGTCGCTCCCCGCCCTGCTGCCGCGGGAACCTTACGAGGCGACGGGCCGCTGGGACGAGTACGGCGCCGAGCTGTTCCGTCTGCAGGACCGCAAGGGCGGCGACTACCTCCTCGGCCCGACCCACGAGGAGATCTTCACCCTGCTGGTGAAGGACCAGGCGTCCTCCTACAAGGACCTGCCGGTCATCCTCTACCAGATCCAGACCAAGTTCCGGGACGAGGCCCGCCCCCGCGCCGGCATCCTGCGCGGCCGCGAGTTCCTGATGAAGGACTCGTACTCCTTCGACACCGAGGACGAGGGCCTCGCCCAGTCCTACGCCCTGCACCGCCAGGCCTACCAGCGGGTCTTCGAGCGGCTCGGCCTCGACTACCGCATCTGCGCCGCCACCGCCGGCGCCATGGGCGGCTCCAAGTCCGAGGAGTTCCTCGCCCCGGCCGAGGCCGGTGAGGACACCTTCGCCGACTGCCCGAACTGCGACTTCGCGGCCAACACCGAGGCGATCACCTACGAGCTGAAGTCGGTGGACGCCACCGACGTGCCCGCCGCCGAGGAGATCCCGACCCCGGACACCCCGACCATCGAGACCCTCGCCGCCCACCTCGGCGTCCCGGCCTCCGCCACTCTCAAGAACCTCCTCGTGAAGGTCGACGGCGAGATCGTCGCCGTAGGCGTGCCCGGCGACCGCGAGGTCGACATGGGCAAGGTCGAGGCGCACTTCGCGCCGGCGGTCGTCGAGATGGTCACCGAGGCCGACTTCGCGGGCCGTCCGGACCTGGTCCGCGGTTATGTCGGCCCGCAGGGTCTGGAGAAGGTCAAGTACGTCGCCGACCCGCGCGTCGCCCCCGGCACCGCCTGGATCACCGGTGCCAACAAGGAGGGCATGCACGCGAAGAACGTGGTCGCGGGGCGTGACTTCGAGGTCGACCAGTACGTCGACGTCGTGGTGGTGCAGGAGGGCGACCCGTGCCCGAAGTGCGGCACCGGCCTGAAGCTCGACCGCGCCATCGAGATCGGCCACATCTTCCAGCTGGGCCGCAAGTACACCGACGCCCTCAAGCTCGATGTGCTCGGCCAGAACGGCAAGCCGGTCCGCGTGACCATGGGCTCCTATGGCATCGGTGTCTCCCGTGCGGTTGCCGCCATCGCCGAGCAGAGCGCCGACGAGCACGGCCTGGTGTGGCCCAAGGAGATCGCCCCGGCCGACGTCCACGTCGTCGCCGCCGGCAAGGCCCTCCAGACCGAGCTCGCCCTGGACGTCTCCGAGAAGCTGCGGGCGGCCGGGCTGCGCGTCCTGGTCGACGACCGGGCCGGCGTCTCCCCGGGCGTGAAGTTCACGGACGCCGAGCTCATCGGCGTACCGCGGATCCTGGTGGCGGGCCGCCGGTCCGCCGAGGGCGTCCTGGAGCTCAAGGACCGCAAGACCGGTGAGCGCGAGGAACTCACGGTGGACGAGGCGATCGCCCGCCTCACGGCCCGGTAAGAGGGCCACAGCTTTCTCTCAGGCCGCTCCCCGACCGTATGACGTGACACAGCGTCACCAGGGAGGGGAACGGCCGTGACAGGCAGGGAACGAGGTGCCGCCGCCGCGGCCGGGATGCTCGCGTTCAGCGGCACGATGCAGACGGACACCGGCACCTCCGCCTCGACGGCCGGCGGCGCCGGGGCCGGCGGCAACTCCGGCTCGTCCGGCGGCAGCACGGACACCGACACCTCGTCGTCCTCCGGCGGTCTCACCTCCGGCAGCGGGTCTGCCGAGGCCGTCTCCGGGGCGTCGTGCCGACTCGGAGCCGACCGCCCTCGACGGTACGAACGCCGCCCGGTCCGGGTCAGCCCGCTGCTCGCGGAGGCCCTCACGATGGCCCTGCGCTCGGCCGAGGCGACCGACGGCGCCGTGGGCCCCACCGTCGGCTCGGCGATGGACGCGATCGGCTACGACCGCGACTTCACCCTCGTCCGGGAGGACGACCGCCCGTCGCGCCGCGGGAACGATCACCGTCCCGGAGGGCGTTCGTCTCAAGCTGGGCGCCATGGTGGACGAGGCGCCCCCGCAGGGCACCACATCGTCGCCCCACGCAATCGGCCTGCCCCGTCCGCTCCCCGTGGCGCACAGCGGCACGTCATCACCACGCCGGTCGGCCAGGCGCCTCGGCCGGCCCGGATGCCGCCGCATGGGCTCAGCGGAACCGTGCCTCCCCGAACCGCCCTAAAGCCACCCGGCAAACTCCAGCAACAGCTCCGCGTCCTTCGGCCGCCCCACCCGCAGGGCCCGCACCCCGGACTCCACGGCCCGGAACAGGGTCCAGCCGCGCAGCCTCTCCTGGTCCACGTCCAGCGACTCGGCGAGGCGTTTCACCCGTCGGCGGGTGGTCGCCGCTCCCGACGGTGAGGCGATCAGGTCCTCCACCCGGTCGCGCACCAGCCGTGCCAGGTCGAAGGCGCACTCGCCGACCACCGGGTCCGGGCCCACGGCCAGCCACGGCGAGCGTTCGCCGGCGAGGACCTTGCTCTGCCGGAAGGTGCCGTGCAGCAACCGGTGCTCGGGCGGTGCGGCCAGCAGTTCCTCACGGACCGCGAGGGCCGCTTCGACCAGTGGTGCCGCCTCCGGGGCCGTCCCGGCGCTCGCCCGCATCGCCTCCGCCTGCCGGCCGGTCCGTTCGGCCACGGTCTCGAAGCGATGCGCGGCGTCGTCACCGGGTGGCTCCACCCACAGCCGCCGCAGCGTCCCCGCCGCCTCCAGCAGCGCCTTCGCCTCCGGCAGCGACCGCAGCGACACGTCCGGATGCAGTCGTTCGAGCAGCAGCACGCCCTCGGTCGCCACGGGTTCCAGCAGTTGTACGGCCCCCAGGCCGTCCCAGTGGCGCAGCGCCGCCCGCTCGCTCTCCGGCCGGGCCCGGGCAGGGGCCAGCTTCAGCACGGCCGGGGTGCCGTCCGGCCGCCGCACCAGCATGACGAGGCTGCTGCGGCCGCCCGGCACCTGGACCCGCTCGACGGTCAACTCGCGTAGCGCGACGGCCTGTTGTGCCGCCTCCGGCAGCTTGTCCAACCAGTCGTCGCCCTCGGGCGCCGTCTCACCGAGCGCCCTTGCCAGGCGCTGCGGCGGTTCGAAAGCCATGCGCGAGTCGTTCCCTTCCTGCTGTACGGGGCGGCGTGTTCCGTCACGCCGACGCGGTCGCCGAGGCCGAGACCGAGGGCGATGCCGTACCGGCCGCCCGGCCTGCCCGCTCGGCGAGACCAGGGAAGGCTACGCTCTCCCCGCGCCAGCGCACCGCCCGCACCGCTGCTTCCCGCAGTGCCGCGGCGGCCGCGCCGCGTCGTTCGCCCACGGTCGCCCGCACCAGGTCGGAGTACACCCCGGCCACCCGGTCCTCCAGTTCGGCGGCGAGCCGGACCGCGGCGGCCGAGTCCGGCACCGCGAAGGGCAGTGCGTACCCGGCGCTCGCGGCGATGGGCTCGCCGCCCAGGTCGCGCACCTCGCGCACCAGCGCGTCCCGCCGGGCCCGGTGGCCGTCGTACGCCGCCTGCGCCTCGGTCCGCCGCTCCTTGCCGATCCGCCCGCCGACGACCCCGTAGCCGTACACCGCCGCGTGCTCGGCGGCCAGCGCCGCCTGGAGGGCCTTCAGCGCGCTGTTCCTGGCCTCGTCGCTCACTTGCCACCCTCCGTCAGCAGATAAGCGTGCGCCGACCCGGCCGCCGCCACCGAGGCCAGCAGCCGGGCCAGTTCGCCCGGGACGTCCAGCAGGGCCTTGGCCCGCCGGTCGGCGAGCGACCGCTCAGCGGCGGCGAGACCGGCGAGGGCGTCCTTCTCACCGGCCGGGACGGTCGGCGAGGCGGACGGGGAGGCCGAGCCGGACCCCTTCGGCGAGCGCGACGGCGTGGGCGTGCCGTCCGTGAACGCCTCCGCGTGCGCCGCGACCTCGGCCCGCAGCGGCCGCAGCCGCTCCGCGAGCGCCGGATGTACGGCGATCACCGCGTCGTAGCGCGCCACCAGCCCCAGGCTGTCCCCGGCCGCACGCGCGCGTGCCCGCTCGGTGGCCGACGGACTGCCGCCCGTGCCGCCGTCCGGATCGGCGTTCGAGGAACAGCCCACGAGCAGGGCCGCCCCCGCGGCCGAGGCGAGCAGGGATCTTCTGCGCGGCCCCGAGGGGGTGCGCGACGGCGGGGGGAACGGCACGGCAGACGTCCTCGGGGAACTCGTACGAAGAAGGGGGCGGGCACGCCAGTGATCACGGTACCCGCGTACCCGTCCGGCACCAGTCATCGGCACCGCCCGGCCGCAGGTGGACGGCAACACCGCCCGCGACCGGATACCCTTTGACCAGACACGCGACCCATCCCACAACAGCACACGCGGCCGAGGAGTCACCCGGATGAGCACCACCCAGAGCGAGAGGCTGCGAGAACTGCTGGAACCGCTCGTCAGCTCACAGGGCCTGGATCTCGAAGAGATCGCCGTGGACTCCGTTGGACGCAAGCGGGTGCTGCGCGTCGTCGTCGACTCCGACACCGGTGCGGACCTGGACCAGATCGCCGATGTGAGCCGCGCGCTCTCGGCGAGACTCGACGAGACGGAAGCGATGGGTCAGGGCGCCTACGACCTGGAGGTCGGAACCCCGGGCGCGGAGCGCCTCCTCACGGAGCACCGGCACTATGTGCGCGCCGTGGACCGGCTGGTCAAGTTCCAGCTGGCCGAGGGCGGGGAACTGGTCGCCAGGATCCTGAAGGTCGACGACGAAGGCCTCGACCTGGAAGTCCCCGGTGTGAAGGGCCGCAAGGCCACCGCCCGCAGACTCGACTTCCCCGACATCGACCGGGCGCGTGTGCAGGTCGAGTTCAGCCGCAAGGACAAGAACGAGAAGGAAGAGGAGGCGTAGCCGTGGACATCGACATGAGTGCCCTGCGGGGCTTGGTACGGGAGAAGGAGATCTCCTTCGACCTGCTGGTCGAGGCGATCGAGTCGGCCCTCCTCATCGCCTATCACCGCACCGAGGGAAGCCGCCGACACGCGCGCGTGGAGCTCAACCGGGAGACCGGGCATGTGACCGTGTGGGCGAAGGAGGACCCCGAGGACCTCGAAGAGGGCCAGGAGCCCCGCGAGTTCGACGACACCCCGTCCGGCTTCGGCCGTATCGCCGCCACCACCGCCAAGCAGGTGATCCTGCAGCGGCTGCGCGACGCCGAGGACGACGCGACGCTCGGCGAGTACGCCGGCCGCGAGGGCGACATCGTCACCGGTGTGGTCCAGCAGGGGCGCGACCCCAAGAACGTGCTCGTCGACATCGGCAAACTCGAGGCCATCCTGCCGGTGCAGGAGCAGGTGCCGGGGGAGACGTACCCGCACGGTCTGCGTCTGCGCTCGTACGTCGTCCGGGTGGCGAAGGGTGTGCGCGGTCCGTCCGTCACTCTTTCGCGCACACATCCCAATCTGGTGAAGAAGCTCTTCGCCCTGGAGGTGCCGGAGATCGCCGACGGGTCCGTCGAGATCGCCGCGATCGCCCGTGAGGCCGGTCATCGAACGAAGATCGCCGTCCGGTCCACCCGTTCGGGCCTGAACGCCAAGGGTGCCTGCATCGGTCCCATGGGCGGCCGGGTGCGCAACGTGATGGGCGAGCTGAACGGCGAGAAGATCGACATCGTCGACTGGTCGGACGACCCGGCCGAGATGGTGGCGAACGCACTGTCACCCGCGCGGGTGTCCAAGGTGGAGGTCGTTGACCTGGCGTCGCGGTCGGCCCGGGTCACCGTTCCGGACTACCAGCTGTCGCTGGCGATCGGCAAGGAGGGCCAGAACGCCCGCCTCGCGGCCCGGCTCACCGGCTGGCGGATCGACATCCGACCGGACACGGAGCAGTCCGGGGAATAGATCTCGGCCTGCGGTGGCTCAGATCACGTCAGGTTACAACGCGGCAACTGTTCGAGACCTTACCCAAAAGGGTGAGGTCGCCGCGGGGAGGTAGACTTAGCTGTGTCTGGCCGGATGCACGCCCGAGTATGCCCTGAACGCACCTGTGTGGGGTGTCGGGAGCGATCGGCCAAGACGGAACTGCTGCGCATCGTGGCGATCAAGGACACCTGTGTCCCCGATCCTCGCGGTACGCTGCCCGGCCGGGGTGCCTATGTGCACCCTGCCCTGGTCTGTCTCGACCAGGCGGTACGCCGCCGGGCGTTCACGAGGGCGCTTCGCGCCCCGGGAACGCTCGACACAAAGGCGTTGCGCCAGTACGTCGAGCAGACGACAGTTGCCGAGCAGGCAACGCCGTAAGGAAGCGTCGCACGGAACGTCCGCGCGGCTCTGGTACCCCGCGAGTTGGAAGTAGGTCGAGATTGCGATGAGCACTCGATGAGCACGCGATGAGTACGCCCATGAAGTAGCGACGGTCCGGACACACCCGGACCTAAAAGGAGCGAAGTGGCTAAGGTCCGGGTATACGAACTCGCCAAGGAGTTCGGGGTTGAGAGCAAGGTCGTCATGGCCAAGCTCCAGGAACTCGGTGAATTCGTCCGTTCGGCGTCCTCGACGATCGAGGCGCCTGTAGTACGCAAACTGACTGACGCCTTCCAGGGTGGCAACGGCAAGTCCGCCGGCAAGCCCGCCCCGCGCAAGGCTGCCCCCAAGCCCGCCGCGCCCTCTCCGGTGCAGGCGGCGCGTCCGACTGCACCGAAGCCGGCCGCCCCCAAGCCTGCCGTGGCCCAGCAGCCCGCGGCCCCCGCGGCTCCGGCCCCGGTGACCCCCGCGCCGGCCGCTCCCGGTCCGCGTCCGGTCCCGGGTCCCAAGCCCGCGCCGCGTCCGGCTCCGGCCGCGCCCGAGTTCACGGCCCCGCCGTCGGCCCCGGCTCCGTCCCCGGCCGCCGCGCAGGGGCCGCGCCCCGGTGCCCGCCCCGGTTCCGGCGGTCCGAAGCCCGGTGCCCGTCCGGCCGGTTCCGGCCAGGGTCAGGCCCGTCCGGGCCAGGGCGGTCCGCGTGCCGGTGGCCAGGCCCCGCGTCCGGGTGCCCGTCCGGCCGGTCCGCGCCCGGGCAACAACCCCTTCACGTCCGGTGGCTCCACCGGCATGGCGCGCCCGCAGGCGCCCCGTCCGCAGGGCGGACCCCGTCCCGGCGGCCATGGCGGTCCCGGTGCCCCCGGCGCAGGTCCCCGTCCGCAGGCGCCCGGCGGCCAGGGCGGCGGTCCGCGTCCGCAGGCTCCGGGCGGGCACGCCGGTCCTTCTGGGCGCCCGAGCCCGTCCGGCATGCCCCGTCCGCAGGGCGGTCCGCGTCCCGGCGGCGGTCCCGGTGGTCCGCGTCCGAACCCCGGCATGATGCCGCAGCGTCCCGCTGCCGGCCCCCGTCCCGGCGGTGGCCCCGGTGGCGGCGGCCGTGGCCCGGCCGGAGCCGGCCGTCCCGGTGGCGGCGGCGGTGGCCGTCCGGGTGGCGGCGGCTTCGCCGGCCGTCCCGGTGGCGGCGGCGGTGCCCGTCCGGGTGGCGGCGGCTTCGCCGGCCGTCCCGGTGGCGGTGGCCCCGGTGCCGGTGGTGGCGGCGGCTTCGGCGGTGGCGGCGGTGGCCGTCCCGGCTTCGGCGGTCGTCCGGGTGGTCCCGGTGGCCGTGGTGGCACGCAGGGCGCCTTCGGCCGTCCCGGCGGTCCCGCGCGTCGTGGCCGCAAGTCGAAGCGGCAGAGGCGCCAGGAGTACGAGGCCATGCAGGCCCCGTCGGTCGGCGGCGTGATGCTGCCTCGCGGCAACGGCGAGACCATTCGCCTGTCGCGCGGTGCTTCCCTCACCGACTTCGCGGAGAAGATCAACGCCAACCCGGCATCGCTCGTCGCGGTCATGATGAACCTCGGCGAGATGGTCACGGCCACGCAGTCCGTCTCCGACGAGACCCTGCAGCTCCTCGCCGACGAGATGAACTACGCGGTTCAGATCGTCAGCCCGGAGGAGGAGGACCGCGAGCTGCTCGAGTCCTTCGACATCGAGTTCGGCGAGGACGAGGGCGACGAGGAGGACCTGGTGGTCCGCCCGCCGGTCGTCACCGTCATGGGTCACGTCGACCACGGTAAGACCCGGCTGCTCGACGCCATCCGCAAGACGAACGTCATCGCGGGCGAGGCCGGCGGCATCACCCAGCACATCGGTGCCTACCAGGTCGCGACCGAGGTCAACGACGAAGAGCGCAAGATCACCTTCATCGACACCCCGGGTCACGAGGCGTTCACCGCCATGCGTGCCCGTGGTGCGAAGTCGACCGACATCGCGATCCTGGTCGTCGCGGCCAACGACGGCGTCATGCCGCAGACGGTCGAGGCGCTCAACCACGCCAAGGCGGCCGACGTCCCGATCGTCGTCGCGGTCAACAAGATCGACGTCGAGGGTGCCGACCCGACCAAGGTGCGCGGTCAGCTGACCGAGTACGGCCTGGTGGCCGAGGAGTACGGCGGCGACACGATGTTCGTCGACATCTCCGCCAAGCAGGGTCTGCACATCGACAGCCTCCTCGAGGCCGTCATCCTCACCGCGGACGCCTCGCTCGACCTGCGGGCCAACCCGCACCAGGACGCGCAGGGCATCTCGATCGAGTCCCGTCTCGACCGCGGCCGCGGTGCCGTGGCGACGGTCCTCGTCCAGCGAGGAACGCTGCGGGTCGGCGACACGATGGTCGTGGGCGACGCCTACGGCCGAGTCCGCGCCATGCTCGACGACAACGGCAACAACGTCGCCGAGGCGGGCCCGTCGACGCCGGTCCAGGTCCTGGGTCTGACCAACGTCCCGGGTGCCGGCGACAACTTCCTCGTGGTCGAGGAGGACCGTACGGCCCGCCAGATCGCGGAGAAGCGTGCCGCCCGTGAGCGCAACGCGGCCTTCGCGAAGCGCACGCGCCGCGTGTCCCTCGAGGACCTGGACAAGGTGCTCAAGGCCGGTGAGGTCCAGCAGCTGAACCTGATCATCAAGGGTGACGCTTCCGGATCCGTCGAGGCCCTCGAGTCCTCCCTGCTCCAGCTGGACGTCGGCGAAGAGGTCGACATCCGCGTCCTGCACCGCGGTGTCGGTGCGGTCACGGAGTCCGACATCGACCTGGCGATGGGCTCGGACGCCATCGTGATCGGCTTCAACGTCCGCGCGGCCGGCCGCGCGGCGCAGATGGCCGAGCGCGAGGGTGTGGACGTCCGGTACTACTCGGTCATCTACCAGGCGATCGAGGAGATCGAGGCGGCCCTGAAGGGCATGCTGAAGCCGGAGTTCGAGGAGGTCGAGCTCGGTACGGCGGAGATCCGCGAGGTCTTCAAGTCGTCCAAGCTGGGCAACATCGCCGGTGTCCTCATCCGCTCCGGCGAGGTGCGCCGCAACACCAAGGCCCGCCTCGTCCGCGACGGCAAGGTGGTCGCGGAGAACCTCAACATCGAGGGTCTGCGTCGCTTCAAGGACGACGTCACCGAGATCCGCGAAGGCTACGAGGGTGGTATCAACCTCGGAAACTTCAACGACATCAAGGTCGACGACGTCATCGCGACGTACGAGATGCGCGAGAAGCCGCGGGCGTAATTGCGGCCGACGGTTGATGCTGGCCGACGGGGACCACTCCCCGTCGGCCAGCCGTTTGCCCACCCATCCGTCTCGGTTGGCCGGAGAGACGCCCGATCCTGGGGCGCCGCCCCGGACCCCTGGCGGGGACTTCGCCCCCTGCACCCCTGGGGGTTTGCCCACCAGCCCACCCGGCCGCAAGGTCGGGGGTGCAGGGGGAGGAGCCCCCGCCGGGCAGGGTCCGGGGCGGAGCCCCAGGGTGGGCGATCGGCCGGGGTCTGGGGCGGAGCCCCAGGGTCAGGCCCGCCTTCCGGCCGAGTCGGGTGGGTGGGTGGGCAACGAGAAACCCCGTCGAGCCACCGGCTGGTTCGTTGTACGGTTCTGATGTCCCTGCCCACACCAACGCAGGGCCATCGATCCCGTACCGGCGGGTGAACCGGCTACACACATGTACGTGGGGACTCTGTCCTTCGACCTCCTCCTCGGCGACGTACGGTCGCTGAAGGAGAAGCGCTCCGTCGTCCGCCCGATCGTCGCCGAACTCCAGCGGAAGTACGCCGTGAGCGCGGCCGAGGTGGACCACATGGACCTCCACCGGCGAGCCGTCATAGGCCTCGCCGTGGTCTCCGGAGACGCAGCACACCTCACCGATGTGCTGGACCGGTGCGAGCGGTTGGTCGCCGGCCGCCCCGAGGTGGAACTGCTGTCCGTGCGACGGCGTTTCCATGGCGACGACGACTAGACCACAGAACTCCACAGAACGCAGAGAAGAAAGAACGGGAGACGGACCAGTGGCCGACAACGCGCGGGCGAAAAGGCTGGCGGACCTCATCCGAGAGGTGGTGGCCCAGAAGCTGCAGCGCGGGATCAAGGACCCGCGGCTCGGCTCGCACGTCACCATCACGGACACCCGGGTCACCGGGGACCTGCGGGAGGCGACCGTCTTCTACACCGTCTACGGGGACGAAGAGGAGCGGAAGGCCGCGGCCGCGGGCCTGGAGAGCGCCAAGGGCATCCTGCGCTCCGAGGTCGGCCGTGCGGCCGGCGTGAAGTTCACGCCGACGCTGGCCTTCGTCGCGGACGCCCTTCCGGACACCGCCCGGAACATCGAGGACCTCCTGGACAAGGCGCGCGCCTCCGACGCGAAGGTGCGCGAGGCCTCGGCCGGCGCCGACTACGCCGGTGAGGCGGACCCGTACAAGAAGCCGGGTGCCGAGGACGAGGCCGACGAGACGGACGACGCCGCCGAATGACCAGCAAGCCCACCCCGCCCGACGGCCTTGTCATTGTCGACAAGCCGTCGGGCTTCACTTCGCACGACGTCGTCGCCAAGATGCGGGGCATCGCCAGGACCCGCCGCGTCGGCCACGCCGGCACGCTCGACCCCATGGCGACGGGCGTCCTCGTCCTCGGTGTCGAGAAGGCGACGAAGCTCCTCGGGCATCTTGCCCTCACCGAGAAGGAGTACCTCGGCACCATCCGTCTCGGCCAGAACACGGTCACCGACGACGCCGAGGGCGACATCACCTCGTCCACCGACGCCTCCAAGGTCACCCGCGAGGCCGTCGACGCCGGAATCGCCAAGCTGACCGGCGACATCATGCAGGTGCCGTCCAAGGTCAGCGCCATCAAGATCGACGGTGTGCGGTCGTACAAGCGGGCGCGGGAGGGCGAGGACTTCGACATCCCCGCGCGGCCCGTGACCGTCTCGTCCTTCACCGTGTACGACGTCCGGGACGCCGTCGCCGAGGACGGCACTCCGGTGCTCGACCTGGTGGTCTCGGTGGTGTGCTCCTCCGGCACCTACATCCGGGCCCTCGCCCGTGACCTGGGCGCCGACCTCGGCGTCGGCGGACACCTCACGGCCCTGCGCCGCACCCGCGTCGGGCCGTACAAGCTGGACTCGGCACGCACCCTCGACCAGCTCCAGCAGGAGCTGACCGTGATGCCGATCGCGGAGGCCGCCACGGCCGCGTTCCCGCGCTGGAACGTGGATGCCAAGCGGGCCCGGCTGCTCACCAACGGCGTGCGGCTGGAGATGCCCGACGAGTACGCGGGCACCGGCCCCGTGGCCGTCTTCGACCCCGAGGGCCGCTTCCTCGCGCTCGTCGAGGAGCAGAAGGGCAAGGCCAAGAGCCTGGCCGTCTTCGGCTGACCCGGTCCGGCCGGGCCGGGGACCCGTGGGTTCTGCCCGTGGAGCGGCGACCACGGGGTACCTCCACTGCCGCCGCTCCACGGTCCCCCCTCGGTTCCCCCACCCCTAGGGTGTATCCACCTGCCCCCGCCTATTCACCCGACCGAGCAGGCGCTCGGAGTGAACCGGGGGAGCGGAAGGGGGCGCTTTCCCCGCGCGATCTGTCCCGCTGATCATTCCGCGCCTACCTTCGAAGTCAGGGCACGGATATACGGGCGGGGAGGTTCGATCATGGCGGTACGGGGCCCCAGGACCGGGTGCGGCCGCCGATCGGCGGCCGGTGCGCTGGAGGCGACGGACGGCGCACCTCCCCCGAGCCGTGCGGATCAAGCGGGTCGTCAGGTTCAACCGGGTTGTCAGGATCAGTCGGCTCGTCCGGATCAGCCGCGTCCTTCCAGTCAGTTGAGCCCTTCGGATCCGTCGCCGGCCCACGCCCAGCTCGCGCATCGGAGGCGCCGCGGCCCCGACCGCGTCCTGGACGACTCCGGCTCCGGCTCCGACGCCTCCCTGGTACGGATCAGCGACCCGGCCGGCCGGCCGCGCGGCACCGGATTCCTGGCCGACCACCACGGCACGGTCGTCACCAGTCACGAGGTCGTCGACGGCCTGCCCCGGCTCGTGCTGCACGCCGCCGGCGAGCGGACCTGCGTCGTCACCGCCGACGCCGTCACCCCGCTGCCCGCCCTCGACCTGGCCCTCGTACGCACCGAGGGCCTGGGCGTGGATCCCCTCCCGATCACCGTACGGAAGCGGATCGGGACCGGCACTTATGTACGGATCGCCGCGGACCGCTGGCGCGAGGCCCGGGTGCTCGGCGCGACCCGGGTGACGTACACGGCCGCGGACCGCTTCCATCTCCTCGGCGACGCCATGGAGTTGGCGATCGGTACGGCCGGGCGGGACGCGCTGCGGCCGGGGGGAGGGGCGGCCGGCGGGCCCGTGCTCGATGCCGAGACCGGCGCCGTGCTCGGTGTGCTCGGTACGGCGCTCCGGTCGGACCAGCGTGACGTCGGCTTCGCGGTGCAGCTGCGCCCCGCACCGGGGCCGCTCGCCGAGCTGCTCGCCCGCAACGCGGCGACCGTGCCCGCCTATGGTGCCGACCTCAACCTGGCGGGAGTACTGGAACTCACGGCCACCTCGATCGGGCAGGACGGCCCGCCGGGAGCGCTCGACGGTCATGCCGGCCGGGTCGGCGCCGGGGGACCGGGCCCGGTGGAACTGGTCGAACGGGTCGACGCGGCACGGGAGTTGGCCGCCTTCGCGGCCGGCGGAGCCACCGTGCTCGGCCTCGTGGGCGCCCCGGGCAGCGGTCGTACGACGGAGTTCGCGGCCCTCGCCGCCCGCCGCGGCCGCGGCACGGAACCGGCCCCCACGCTGTGGCTGCGCGGCGCCGATCTCAAGGACGGCGACGAGTCGGTGGCCGACGCGGTGCGCCGGACGCTGGAGCGGGCGGCCCGTATCGTGGCCGCCTCCCGGTCCCTGCTCCCGGGCGACCTGGGCGACATCACTCCGGAGCGCCTCGCCCGGCTCGCCGGGCGGGCCGGCCGCCCCCTTCTGCTCCTCCTCGACGGCCCCGAGGAGATGCCGCCCGTCCTCGCCCACCGGCTGAGCGATTGGACCGAGGGGACGGTGGCGTGGCTGCGCGAGACCGGGGCGCGGCTGGTGGTCGCGTGCCGGGAGGAGCACTGGGAGGGCGCCGGGGCGCGGTTCCCGCGGGAGCTGCTGCACCCGTACGTCCCGGCCGACGCCCCGCACCCCCTGCCGCCCTGTGTGCGCCTGACCGACCTCACCCCCGACGAGGCCCACCTGGCCCGCTCCCGCTACGCCGTCCCGGACGGCGCCCTCGTCGACCGCGACGCCCGCCACCCCCTCACCCTCCGGCTCCTCTCGGAGGTCCGCGCCGCGCTCCCGGACGCCCCGCCCACTACCGGCCTCGACCGGCATGACGTCCTCTGCGCCCACCTCGACCTGATGTGCCTGCGCATCGCGGTCCGGCTCGCCGCCGAGAACGGTCTGCGGGGCACGGCCGTACGCCGTCTCGCGGCCCGGGTCTCCGGACAGATCCACGAGGCCGCCCGGCGCAGTCTGGGGCCCGGGCACGGCGAACTGGACCGGAAGTCCTTCGAGGCGGTGTTTCCCTGGGGACCCGCCCCGGCCCGCCTCGGCGGCGGATCCGGCTGGGCGAACGCGGTGCTCGCCGAGGGCCTCCTGGTCCCCGCCGGCGGAGGCTACCGCTTCGCCCACGAGGAGTTCGCCGACTGGATCCAGGGCATGCACCTCGACCTGGACGAGGCCCTGCAGGCCCTGGTCCACCGCCGCACCCCGCCGAAGGCCGACCCCCTGCCCGTCCCGCACCACCGCGTCGGCCCCGTAGTCCAGGCCCTGCTCCTCCTCCCCCGGCAGCACGGCGCCCGCCAACTGGCCCGCCGCATGGACGAGCTGATCCACGCCCTGGACGCCGGCCCCGCCTCCTGGTGGGCCGCCCGACTGCTCGCCCAGACACTGTTGCGCGTGCCCGACGCGACGCCGTACACCGCCGTGCTGCGCGTGCTGGCCGACCGGATCGTCACCTGGCGCCGCCGACAGCGCCCGGTACCGGCCGAGTTCGGCCCCTCCTTCTGGACCGCCCTGCCCGTCCCGGACCCCGACCGCTTCGAGCTGCTGCGCGGGCTGGTCCTGGCGGACGAGGCTCCGCCGGAGCCCGGGGGAGCGGACGGGGGCAGGTCCGAAGGCCCGGATGGAAGCGCCCTCGACGTCCTCGGGGCCCGGCCGGGCGGGCCCCGTTACCTCGACGCCGTGGCCCGGCTGCTCGCCGCCGACCCCACCGCCGTACAACCCCACCTGATCCGCTGGTTCGACGACGAGCGCCCGCTGCCCGCGACCCCGCACGCCACCGTGGCCACGGCCGCGCAGGCTCTGCTGCACACCCACCGGCACGGCGCCCTGGACGAGCTCACCGAGGTGCTCGTGAACAGTGCGCACCGGCGGTCCGACGAGCTGCTCTTCGTGCTGGCCGAGGACGAGCCGTCGGCCATGTGCCGGGCGGTCGACCGGTGGGCGCACGACGCGCGAGCGGCCCGGCGGGTGGCGGCTGTGACGTACGGACTGCGCGCCGCACCCCATGTCCGTACCGAGGCCGAACGCGAGCTGCTGCGCCGTGCCGCGCTAGCCCTGCTCGCCCGCCCCGTGGACCGCAGCCTGCACGGCGGCGCGCTCGCCCTCCTCGTACGGGACCCGCGCACCCGGGCCCGCCACCTGCCCCAGGCCCTGCGGCTCTTCGCGTCCGGAGACCCCCAGGTCCCGCCGAGCGCCCTGATCCCCGCCCTGGCCACTCATCCGGACCCGGTCCTCGACGCCTTCCGCGACCGGGTGCGCGTCGGTCCGGACGCGGGCGAGGCGCTGCGCACCCTCGCCGACGTCACCACACCCGCACTGGCCCGCCGGGTCGCCGCGCTCGTCCGCGAGGCCGTCGTGCTGCGGCCGGACATCGCGGGGCATGTGGCGGCGTACGTCGACCGCAGCCTCGACCACGGCCCGGCCGCCCGCGCCGTACTCCTGCCCCTGGTCACCGGCCTCCTCGACGCAGGGCCGGAGCGGGTGCGGGCGGCCGTCGCGGCCGTACTCGCCGCGCCGGGCACTCCGGCCTCCCGCCCGTTGCGTCGCGAGCTCCTGGAGTTCCTGCTGGCCCATGAGCGCGAGCCCGACGTCCTGGACGCCCTGCTGCACGCCGTCGCGTACGGCGGCGAGGACGTCCGCGACCTCGTCCACCGCACCGGCCTTCTCCTGGTCCGCACCCCGGACGGAGCGACCCGCTTCGACCGCGGCCTGGTCGACCTGGGCCGCCACGTCCCCGGCTTCGCCGTGCTGATGGCCCGCTGGCTCGCCGACACCCCGGACGAGTGGGCCGCGGTCGTGGGGCCCAGCACACGGCGCATGATCGGCAATCTGGCGGGCGTACGGGTCCTGGCCTGAAACCCCGGTGCCGCACGTGCGCCCCGTCACAGCCTCCATGCCGATGCGGGCCAGGGGCGCACGGCATGGCACCCTTAGACCTGCGTAACAGGTCGGTAGATACGGACACGGGTTCGAGGAGCGGTCACAGTGCAGCGCTGGCGTGGCTTGGAGGACATCCCCCAGGACTGGGGGCGCAGCGTCGTCACCATCGGTTCCTACGACGGAGTCCACCGCGGCCACCAGCTGATCATCAAGCACGCCGTGGACCGCGCCCGTGAGCTGGGCGTTCCCTCCGTCGTCGTCACCTTCGACCCGCACCCCAGCGAGGTCGTCCGCCCCGGCAGCCACCCGCCGCTGCTCGCCCCGCACCACCGCCGCGCGGAGCTGATGGCGGACCTGGGCGTGGACGCGGTGCTGATCCTCCCCTTCACCAGCGAGTTCTCGAAGCTCTCGCCCGCCGAGTTCGTCGTGAAGGTCCTGGTCGACAAGCTGCACGCCAAGGCGGTCGTCGAGGGCCCGAACTTCCGCTTCGGCCACCGGGCCGCGGGGAACGTCGAGTTCCTCGGCGAGCAGGGCAAGGTCTACGACTTCGAGGTCGAGGTCGTCGACCTGTATGTGTCCGGTGCAGCGGGCGGCGGCGAGCCCTTCTCCTCGACCCTGACCCGGCGCCTGGTCGCCGAGGGCGACGTCGAGGGAGCCCGCGAGATCCTGGGCCGCCCGCACCGCGTCGAGGGCGTGGTCGTCCGCGGCGCCCAGCGCGGCCGCGAGCTGGGCTTCCCGACGGCCAACGTCGAGACGCTGCCGCACACCGCGATCCCCGCCGACGGCGTCTACGCGGGCTACCTCCACGCCCAGGGCGAGGTCATGCCGGCCGCGATCTCCGTCGGTACGAACCCGCAGTTCGACGGCACCGAGCGCACGGTGGAGGCGTACGCCATCGACCGCGTGGGGCTCGACCTGTACGGCCTGCACGTCGGCGTCGACTTCCTGGACTATGTGCGCGGTCAGGCGAAGTTCGACTCCCTCGAGGCCCTGCTGGAGCAGATGGCCGAGGACGTGAAGCGCTGCCGCGAGCTGATCGCGGCGGACGAGTAGGCGCGCGACGACAAGCGTCGTCACACAAGGGCGGCCGGTGCCTTCGAGGCACCGGCCGCCCTTCGTTCTGTCGCCCTACTGCTGGGGCGGGGCCTGCGGCGGGTACGGCTGCCCCGGCTGGCCGGGTTGGCCGGGCTGCGGGTACGGCTGCCCCTGCTGCTGCGGCGGGTACGGCTGGCCGGGCGCCGGAGCCCGGGGGTAGGGCTGGGCCGGCGGCTGCGGCTGCGGCTGAGGCTGCGGCGGCTGGGGCTGCTGCGGCGGGTACGGCTGCGCCGGAGCCTGCTGCGGGTACGGCTGGCCCGGGTACGGCTGACCCGGCTGACCCGGAAGGGGCTGGCCCGGCATCGGCGGGGCGGCCACCGGCGGCGGGTTGCCGTCGTTGGTCCACAGCCCGTGCGCCTGCTGGTGCCGTACGAAGTCCTCGGCGACCATCGCCGCGAGGTTGAAGTACGCCTCGCGCACCTTCGGGCGCATCATGTCGAGGTCGACCTCGGCGCCGGCGGCGAGGTGCTCGTCGAAGGGTACGACCACGACACCGCGGCAGCGCGTCTCGAAGTGGCTGACGATGTCGTCCACCTTGATCATCTTGCCGGTCTCACGCACACCGGAGATGACGGTGATGGACCTCGACACGAGGTCGGCGTACCCGTGCGCGGACAGCCAGTCCAGCGTCGTACTGGCGCTGCTCGCACCGTCCACCGAGGGCGTCGAGATGATGATCAGCTGGTCCGCGAGGTCCAGCACACCGCGCATGGCGCTGTAGAGCAGTCCGGTGCCCGAGTCGGTGAGGATGATCGGGTACTGCCTGCCGAGCACGTCGATGGCACGCCGGTAGTCCTCGTCGTTGAAGGTCGTGGAGACGGCCGGGTCGACGTCGTTGGCGATGATCTCCAGGCCGGAGGAGGCCTGGGAGGTGAACCGCCGGATGTCCATGTACGAGTTGAGGTACGGGATCGCCTGGACGAGGTCACGGATGGTGGCCCCGGTCTCGCGGCGCACACGGCGGCCGAGCGTACCGGCGTCCGGGTTGGCGTCGATGGCGAGGATCTTGTCCTGGCGCTCGGAGGCGAGCGTCGAGCCGAGGGCGGTGGTCGTGGTGGTCTTGCCGACACCGCCCTTGAGGCTGATGACCGCTATCCGGTAGCAGGACAGCACGGGCGTCCGGATCAGGTCGAGCTTGCGCTGCCGCTCGGCCTCCTCCTTCTTGCCGCCGATCTTGAACCGGCTCGGCGCCGCCGCGGGCCGTCCGCTCTTCGCCTTCTGCTTCTTGTTGTTGAGCAGCCGGTCCGACGACAGCTCCACGGCGGCGGTGTAACCGAGCGGCGCGGCCCCCGGGTTGGTCGGCTGCCGCTGATCGTGCCGGATGGGCTGCGGCCAGGCGGCTCCGGCCCGGGGGTCGACCGGCTGCTGCGGCATCTGGGCGGCTTGGGCGGCCTGGGGGGCCTGAGGGTCGTGCGGAGCCTGCGGCGCCTGACCGGGCTGCTGGGCCTGCTGCGGCTGCCCGGGGAAGCCCTGCGGGGCGTCGGGCTGCCCGGGCTGCCCCTGCGGGGCGGGCGGCTGCGGGAAGCCGTAACCGCCCGGGTGAGCGGGGGAGTTGGGCGCGCCCGGGGTGCCGGGTGCGGCCGCAGTGCCTGAGGGCTGCGGGAAGCCGTAGCCGTCCGGCGCCGGCGGGGTGGGGACGCCCGGCTGCGGGAAGCCGTAGGCGGCGGGCGTGTTGGGGGCCGGAGCCGGGGTCGGCTGCTGAGCCTGGGGCGGGGCAACGGCGTTGGGCTGCTGCGGTGCCGGAGGCTGAGGGGCTGCCGGGGCCTGGGCACCGGGGTGCGGGAAGCCGTAGCCGCTCTGGGGGTTGGGCGGCTGAGGAGCCGCCGGGGCCGGGGTGCCGGGGTGCGGGAAGCCGTAGCCGTCCTGGGGGTCGGGTACGACGGGAGCCTGGGGTGCCGGAGGCTGCGGTGCCGCCGCCGGGACACCGGGGGCGTAGGGCTGACCCGGCTGCGGGGCTGCGGGCGGGTTCCAGGCGGCCGGTGCGGGCTGCGGTGCCTGGGGCTGGAACGGCTGCTGCGGGGCCGGCGGCACGGCGGACGGGCCCTGCGCGGCCGCGGGCTGCGGCGGACCGGGCACCGGGTCCGGCTGCTGCGGCGCAGGTTGTACGGGCCACTGGGCCGCCGGAGCGGGAGCGGCGGGCTGGTACGACGGCGGCAGCGGTGGCAGCCCGCCCTGCGGCGCCGGCGGGGGAGCCCAGGCGGGCGGCGCGTCCTGCGGCGCGGGGGGTGCGGCCGGTACGGCGTCCTGGGGGACGTTGTCCTCGGGCGCGCTGTCCTGCGGTACGGCGTCCATGGGCTCGGCGTCGGCAGGGACGGAGTCCTGAGGCGGCGCGTCTTCGGCGGGCTCGGGCTCCACGGGTGTCTCGTCGGCGATTTCGGACTCGGCTTCGGCTTCCGCCGTGGCTTCGGCGGTCTCGGCCGCAGCCCTAACTGCGTCCGGAACCGCGTCGTCCTGAACCGCGTCATCGGCGTCATCCGACACGGCGTCACCCTGAGGAGTGTCTTCCGTGAGCTCGGCTTCGGCGGACTCGGTCTCGGACTCGGTCTCGGCCTGGGCCTGGGCCTCGATCTCCACGGAGTCGGCCTCGGCCTCGGCGGACTCGACGTCCTCGTCCGCCTCCACCTCCTCCGCAGCGGCAGCCTGCGGCGCGACCTCCTCGGCCTCGGCCTCCGCGGACACGGACCCGGTGTCCTCCTCCTCGCTCACCGGCGCCTCAGCAGCGTCCCCGGGCTCGTCGGCCCCGATCACGACCACGTCGGCGCTCGCGGAGTCGTCGTCACCCGCACCCTTCTCGGGTTTCTCGGGTTCGACGGCGGCCTCGGCCGCAGCCTTGCGCTCCGCGACCTCGGCGATCTCGCGCTTCAGCGCAACGGCGGAGAACCGCATGGTCGCGCCGCTCTCCAGGTCACCGCCGCCGGACTCCTGCGCGTCCGCGACCGGAGCGGCAGGCGAGACCGGAGGAGCGGGCGAAACGGGTGCGGCGAGCGGAGCCGGAGGCACCGAGGGCGCGGACGGAGCCCACTGGGCCTGGTACCCGTCGGCCGGAATGTTCGGGAGGGCCGCAGGCGACGCGGGATCCGCGGGCTGCTGAGCCGAAGGCTCCGACTGCGGCTGCTGCGGCTCGAACCCGCTCCCCACCGGCAGCCTGGGCACGGCGACGGGGCTCCCGCCCTGCGGCGCGGGTGGCGCGGGCGGCGTGAACGGCGCGCCGGGGCCGGCAGCCGGAGGAGCCGGCGGCGTGAAAGGCGCCCCCGGCGCGGGGGCGGCCGGAGCGGGCGGAGTGAATGGCGCACCGGGTGCGGGCGCGGGCGGAGGCGGGTTGAACGGCGCCCCAGGTGCCGGAGCCCCGGCCGCCTGAGTCGCGTGCGGGGGAGGAGTCAGCCCCGGAAGCGGAGCCCCCGCCGGGAACGGCGAACCCCCCGGCCCGGCCGCCCCCGTGGGCCGGGACGGCGCACCGGAGGCCCCACCGGCACCCGAACCCGCGTCCGAACCCTCCGAGGCCCCGGACGACGCGTTCTGGGTGTACCAGGCGGGCGGTGCGTAGTCGATGGTGAACTCGCCCGTCGTCTCGATGGCGGACTCGGCGTCGGGCTGGTCATCGCCGGGTGTGGCCCAGCCCCCGCGGATCCCGTCCCGATCGCTGCTCACAGTTCCTCCTGGTGTGGTCGCACCCTCATGCCGTGCCGGGGCGACCATGTTCGTGTCGTTCTCAGTCGTCCGAAGTCGTTCGAGGTAGTCCGATCCACCGGCTCTCCCCCTCGGCCGCCGACGCCCGGTCCACGGGTTCTGGCATCGCGCCCGGTCCCAGCCTAATCACCGCACGCCCCACCTCGGCAGGCCCGTCCACCCCTGAGCAACGGCCCACCGCGTGACAACGTGCCCGGAAGTGCCGTACGCAGTCCACGCATTGACGAACAATCCGGGCAATATCTGTGAACAAGTCAGGCGGAATGTGGAGAGAGGTGATCGTTGCCGGGCCCGAATCGACGTGCTCCGTAAGAAGATTCACCGGCACACTGGGTGCCGATCATGCACTCCCAGCAGAGCAGAAGCAGAAACAGAGCAGAAAAGGATCCCCACGCGTGAGCTTCGGCCCACCCCCGTCCGTCTACACCCAATCCACCCTGGCCGCCGACCAGGCGACCCGCAAGCGCCGTCGTGCGTGGCTGTGGGGAGCCCTGGCCGTCCTCGTGGTCGTCGGGCTCGTCGCAACGGGCCTGTTCCTGTCGTTCGCGGGGGACGACAGCGCGCACGCCGACGGCAGGGCGGCGGCCGTCGCCCAGAGCCCGGACGCCATCAGGGAAACGGTCGAGAAGGTCCCCAGTTCCCCCGAGGGGCAACTGGCCGTCGAGCACGACGAGAAGGACGTCTCCAAATCCACCGAGACCAACCCGCGGTACGCACCCGGCACTTGGGCCACCGGAAAGATCCTCGCCCGTGGTGTCGCCAACCGGATCGTGGGCCTCAGGATCAAGCCGCCGTACGACGAGACGGCCTGGACCCTCAAGCTGGACGGCCACATCTGCGCCACCAGCAGACACGTCACCGCCGACGGCCGTACCGCCGTCGTCATTCAGCCGCCGCACGCCAAGGGCTCCAAGCAGGACGGCGTCTGCGACCAGGTGGTGTTCTTCGACCTGAACACCGGCAAGAAGCTGTGGCAGAAGAAGATGCCCTCGCCGCAGCTGGCGTACGTCACGAACACCAACCTCACCCTGACCAAGGGCGTCGTCGCCGTCGCCTGGGGGCACGGCTCGGTGGCTTACGACATGAAGGACGGCAGGAAGCTCTGGGACAGCGCGACCGTCTCCCGGTGCGAGGACAAGGGATTCGCGGGAGGCCGCGCGCTCCTCGCCCTGGTCGCCTGCGGTGAGGGGACCGCGGCCACCTACGAGGTGCAGAAGCTCGACCCGCGCACCGGCAAGCCCCGGTGGACGTACAAGGTCGCGAGCGGGGTCAGCGCCGTCTATCTGCCCTCCTCCGACCCGCCCGTGCTGGCCGTCGGGGCCGGGGACAGTGAGGCGACCGACCTGATCTCGCTCGACGCCGGGGGCCGGCGCCTCGCCACCGTCTCCCTGTCCGGTTACGACGCCAAGTGCGGCACACGCTATTTCTCTTCGGCGTACTTCGGCGTCCTGGAGAACTGCGACGGACTGGTCGTGGGGCGGACCCAGGTCTATGTGATGAGCAAGGAGAACATCTCCAACGATCAGCCGTCGGACTGGATCGTCGCCTTCGACCTGAAGACCGGCAAGAGCCAGGGCAAGTTCGACGGCCGGAATCTCCAGATGATCTATCCGTTGCGGATGAGTGGCGACGAACTCCTCATCTACCGGCGCGGCGCCGGCGTCTCGGCGCCGGCGGCCGTCGTGAGCTGGAACGCGCGCACGGACAAGGAGACCCCGCTGCTCTTCTTCCAGCTCCCGGAGGACGACGACGCCGAGCTCAGCGACCCGGAGCAGTCGGACATCGTCTTCGAGCAGGGCCGGGTCTTCTTCGGCAAACGGGAACTCGTCCGCGACGACAAGTACCCCAAGGACTCGGTGCTCATGGCGATAGGCATCGGAAGCGCCGGACTGAAGCACTGACGGCCGGGCCCGGTACACGGGCACGAAAGAGGGCGGCACGCGCGTGTGCCGCCCTCTGTTGTCCACGCAGCTCTCCACGATCGATACGTGGGGCGCCCTTCACTCCGCGGCGTGCCCCCCGTTGCGCGCTGTCGGCTCCAGATCGAACTCCCCGTCCCGCGCACCGAGCACGAACGCCCGCCACTCCGCCTCCGTGTAGCGCAGGACCGTGCCGTGGTCGAGGGACGACCGCATGGCCACGGCCCCTGCGGGGAGGTACGCGATCTCGACCCGCTCCTCGTGCTCCTCGGTACCCGGCGCGCAGTGCCACTCGACGTCCGAGATGTCCAGGGCGTACAGCTCGTCCCGCTCTCGCTCCTTGCGCGCCTTGATCTCCGCTTCCGTTTCCGCCATCCCGAAGCGACCCCTTCCCGACGTACGTACGATCAGCACGCTCACCCTAGTGGCCGATCCCCTCCGGACCGGGCGGTTCCGAAACCCGGGAGAAGGCGCCGTTCCGCGCCTGGTACCCTGGTCGACGGCCGTTTGTGTACGCACCCCCGGAGCACCCGCAGGTAGCCCCTGCAGCCCTGGAGGCCGCGCTCAGCGGATCCCCGCCTCCCGAGTAACGGAAGCTCCCCCGAGACAAAGACCGGGGGCACTCGGTGGCCACACCAGACTACGAGGAGTACGCGTGTCGCTCGACGCCGCTACGAAGAAGCAGATCATCAGCGAGTTCGGTACCAAGGAGGGCGACACCGGCTCCCCCGAGGTCCAGGTCGCCATGCTCTCGCGTCGGATCTCCGACCTGACGGAGCACCTCAAGACCCACAAGCACGACCACCACTCCCGCCGTGGTCTGCTCATCCTGGTCGGTCAGCGCCGCCGGCTGCTGCAGTACCTGGCCAAGAAGGACATCCAGCGCTTCCGTACGCTGGTCGACCGCCTCGGCATCCGCCGTGGTGCCGCGGGCGCCAAGTAAGACGCTGTGAAGGGAGCGGTTCCCGAAACGATCGGGGACCGCTCCCTTTGCCGTACGTGCGGAAACGTGCGGACTGTCACTCACGCTTTGTAGTGTGGTAGCACAACGCATAACGCATTACGGACGACACAGCACAACAAGAAGAGGAGAAGCGCACCTCGCCGCCGCCGGTCCTCGGTAGTGGCCCCCGGGGGGAAGTGAGCCCCGGGTGCTTCGATCGAAGACCGGCCCGCACCGCACGGAGCGCTTCTCCGCAACCGTCCCCCTGCCATACGGGCAGCCAGGGACGAAGACGAGGAGAAAACGCTAGTGGAGAACGAGACCCACTACGCCGAGGCCGTCATCGACAACGGCGCCTTCGGCACCCGTACCATCCGCTTCGAGACGGGCCGCCTGGCCAAGCAGGCCGCCGGCTCCGCCGTTGCGTACCTGGACGACGACACCATGGTGCTGTCGGCCACCACCGCATCCAAGAACCCCAAGGACCAGCTCGACTTCTTCCCCCTGACGGTGGACGTCGAGGAGCGGATGTACGCCGCCGGCAAGATCCCCGGCAGCTTCTTCCGCCGTGAGGGCCGTCCCTCCGAGGACGCGATCCTCACCTGCCGTCTGATCGACCGCCCGCTGCGCCCGTCCTTCAAGAAGGGCCTGCGCAACGAGATCCAGGTCGTCGCGACGATCATGGCCCTCAACCCCGACCACCTGTACGACGTCGTGGCGATCAACGCCGCGTCCGCGTCCACGCAGCTGGCCGGTCTGCCCTTCTCCGGCCCGATCGGCGGCGTCCGCGTCGCGCTGATCCGTGGCCAGTGGGTCGCTTTCCCGACGCACACCGAGCTCGAGGACGCCGTCTTCGACATGGTGGTCGCCGGTCGCGTCCTGGAGGACGGCGACGTTGCGATCATGATGGTCGAGGCCGAGGCCACCGACAAGACGATCCAGCTGGTCGAGGGCGGCTCCGAGGCCCCGACCGAGGAGGTCGTCGCCGCCGGTCTGGAGGCCGCGAAGCCCTTCATCAAGGTGCTCTGCAAGGCCCAGGCCGACCTCGCGTCGAAGGCCGCCAAGCCGACCGGTGAGTTCCCGATCTTCCTCGACTACCAGGACGACGTCCTGGAGGCGCTGTCCGCCGCCGTCCGCCCGGAGCTCGCCTCCGCGCTGACGATCGCGGGCAAGCAGGAGCGCGAGTCCGAGCTGGACCGCGTCAAGACGCTCGCCGCCGAGAAGCTCCTGCCGGAGTTCGAGGGCCGCGAGAAGGAGATCTCCGCCGCGTACCGCTCGCTCACCAAGCAGCTGGTCCGCGAGCGCGTGATCAAGGAGAAGAAGCGCATCGACGGCCGTGGCGTGACGGACATCCGTACGCTCGCCGCCGAGGTCGAGGCCATCCCGCGCGTGCACGGTTCCGCGGTGTTCGAGCGTGGCGAGACCCAGATCCTGGGCGTCACCACCCTCAACATGCTCCGCATGGAGCAGCAGCTGGACACCCTCTCGCCGGTGACCCGCAAGCGCTACATGCACAACTACAACTTCCCGCCGTACTCCACCGGCGAGACCGGCCGCGTCGGCTCCCCGAAGCGCCGCGAGATCGGCCACGGCGCCCTCGCCGAGCGCGCCCTCGTGCCGGTGCTGCCGACGCGCGAGGAGTTCCCGTACGCGATCCGCCAGGTCTCCGAGGCGCTGAGCTCCAACGGCTCGACGTCCATGGGCTCGGTCTGCGCCTCCACCATGTCGCTGCTGAACGCCGGTGTGCCGCTGAAGGCTCCCGTCGCCGGTATCGCCATGGGTCTGATCTCCCAGGAGATCGAGGGCGAGACGCACTACGTCACCCTCACCGACATCCTCGGTGCGGAGGACGCCTTCGGTGACATGGACTTCAAGGTCGCCGGTACCAAGGAGTTCGTGACGGCCCTCCAGCTCGACACCAAGCTGGACGGCATCCCGGCCTCCGTCCTGGCCGCGGCCCTCAAGCAGGCCCGTGACGCCCGTCTCCACATCCTCGACGTGATGATGGAAGCGATCGACACGCCGGACGAGATGTCCCCGAACGCCCCGCGGATCATCACCGTCAAGATCCCGGTCGACAAGATCGGTGAGGTCATCGGCCCCAAGGGCAAGATGATCAACCAGATCCAGGAGGACACCGGCGCCGAGATCACGATCGAGGACGACGGCACCATCTACATCGGTGCCGCCGACGGCCCGGCCGCCGAGGCCGCCCGCGCCACGATCAACGGCATCGCCAACCCGACGATGCCCGAGGTCGGCGAGCGCTACCTCGGTACGGTCGTGAAGACGACCACCTTCGGTGCGTTCGTCTCCCTGCTGCCCGGCAAGGACGGTCTGCTGCACATCTCGCAGATCCGCAAGCTGGCCGGCGGCAAGCGCGTGGAGAACGTCGAGGACGTCGTCGGTGTGGGCCAGAAGGTCCAGGTCGAGATCGCCGAGATCGACTCCCGCGGCAAGCTCTCCCTGATCCCCGTGATCGAGGGCGAGGAATCCGCATCCGACAGCGGCTCCGCCGCGGGCGCCGAGGACACGAAGGACGACACCGACAAGTGACGTCGAGTAGCTCCAAGGCGACGGCCCGCACCTCTTCGGAGGCGCGGGCCGTCGCCCGTACCCAAACCCTGATCAAGGGCACCGGAGGCATCGGTACGGTCCGCAAGACCACCCTCCCGGGCGGCCTGCGCATCGTCACGGAGACCCTGCCCTCCGTGCGCTCGGCGACCTTCGGCATCTGGGCGCACGTCGGCTCCCGCGACGAGACGCCCGCCCTGAACGGTGCCACGCACTATCTGGAGCATCTGCTCTTCAAGGGCACCGGCCGTAGGTCGGCGCTGGACATCTCCTCCGCCATCGACGCGGTCGGCGGCGAGATGAACGCGTTCACGGCGAAGGAGTACACGTGCTACTACGCGCGCGTGCTCGACACCGACCTGCCGCTCGCCATCGACGTCGTCTGCGACATGCTCACCGGCTCGCTGATCCTCGAAGAGGACGTCAACGTCGAGCGCGGCGCGATCCTCGAGGAGATCGCGATGACCGAGGACGACCCGGGCGACTGTGTGCACGACCTGTTCGCGCACACGATGTTCGGCGACACCGCCCTCGGCCGCCCGGTCCTCGGCACGGTCGACACGGTCAACGCCCTGACCGCCGACCGCATCCGCCGCTTCTACAAGAAGCACTACGACCCCACCCACCTGGTGGTCGCGGCCGCGGGAAACATCGACCACAACAGGGTCGTACGACAGGTCCGTGCCGCCTTCGACAAGGCGGGCGCCTTCAAGACCGCTGCGGCCGAGCCCGTCGCGCCCCGCAACGGCCGGCGCAGCATCCGCACCGCGGGCCGCGTCGAGCTCCTCGGCCGCAAGACCGAGCAGGCGCACGTCGTCCTCGGCATGCCGGGCCTGGCCCGCACGGACGACCGCCGCTGGGCGCTCGGCGTGCTGAACACGGCCCTCGGCGGCGGCATGTCCTCCCGTCTCTTCCAGGAGGTCCGGGAGAAGCGCGGCCTGGCCTACAGCGTGTACTCGTACACCTCCGGCTTCGCCGACTGCGGTCTCTTCGGCGTGTACGCAGGCTGCCGTCCCTCGCAGGTCCACGATGTGCTGAAGATCTGCCGCGACGAGCTCGACCACGTGGCCGAGCACGGTCTGTCGGACGACGAGATCGGTCGCGCGATAGGGCAGTTGCAGGGCTCGACCGTCCTGGGGCTCGAGGACACGGGCGCGCTGATGAACCGTATCGGCAAGAGCGAGCTGTGCTGGGGCGAGCAGATGTCCGTCGACGACATGCTGACCCGGATAGCGGCCGTGACCCCGGACGAGGTCCGCGAGGTCGCCCGCGACATCCTGGGACAGCGCCCGTCGCTGTCGGTCATCGGCCCGCTCAAGGACAAGCAGGCCTCCCGGCTGCACGACGCCGTCGCCTGAAACCCTCCGGCTGAACACCCCCGGCCCGAACATCTCCGGTTAGGAAGCAAGAAGATGAGCAAGCTGCGCGTGGCGGTCCTCGGTGCCAAGGGCCGGATCGGTTCCGAGGCGGTACGGGCGGTCGAGGCCGCCGAGGACATGGAGCTGGTCGCCGCCCTCGGCCGGGGCGACAAGCTGGAGACGCTGGCGGAGACCGGCGCCCAGGTCGCGGTCGAACTGACCACCCCCGCCTCGGTGATGGGCAACCTCGACTTCTGCGTGCGCCACGGCATCCACGCGGTCGTCGGCACGACCGGCTGGACCGACGAGCGCCTCGCGCAGCTCAGGGGCTGGCTCGCCCAGTCCCCTGAGGTCGGCGTGCTGATCGCGCCGAACTTCTCCATCGGGGCCGTCCTGACCATGAAGTTCGCGCAGATCGCGGCACCGTACTTCGAGTCGGTGGAGGTCGTCGAACTCCACCACCCGAACAAGGTCGACGCCCCGTCCGGCACCGCAACGCGCACCGCCCAGCTCATCGCCGAGGCCCGCCGCGCGGCCGGCACGGCCCCGGCGCCGGACGCGACCGTGACGGCCCTGGAGGGTGCCCGGGGCGCCGACGTCGACGGCGTTCCGGTGCACGCGGTCCGCCTGCGCGGCCTGCTGGCCCACCAGGAGGTCCTGCTGGGCGGCGAGGGCGAGACCCTCACCGTCCGCCACGACTCCCTGCACCACAGCAGCTTCATGCCGGGCATCCTGCTCGGCGCCCGCCGCGTGGTGTCGACCCCGGGCCTGACTTTCGGCCTGGAACACTTCCTGGACCTGGGCTGACCCGAGGACCCCAGCACATGCGCGCGAAGATCTCCTACGCCGTGACGGCCGCCGTCCTGGTCTTCTACTTCGTCCTGGTCGGCAGCCGCGGCATCATGCTCATCCAGTCCGGCACGCTCATCACCGTCGCCTTCGGGGTCGCGGTGCTGATCCTGCCGGTCATCGGTCTGTGGTTCCTGTGGAAGAACACCCAGTTCGTCCGCAACGCCAACCGGCTCGCCGCCGAGCTCGACGCGGAGGGCGGCCTGCCCGTCGACGAGCTCAAACGCACCCCCGGCGGCCGTATCGACCGTGACTCGGCCGACGAGGTCTTCGCCAAGCGCAAGGCCGAGACGGAGGCGTCCCCGGACGACTGGCGCAGCTGGTTCCGCCTTGCCGTCGCCTACCACGACGCCCGCGACACCCCCCGAGCCCGCAGGGCAATGCAACGAGCAATCGCCCTCCACGCCGGCAAGCCCGCCCGGACCTGACCCGGACGCGTACGTGGAAGGGGCCGGCCTGCACTGCAGCGGACCGGCCCCTTCGCGTCGTCTCCGGCGTCGGCCCGGCCGACACTCGGCCGCGCATGCAGCAGGGGGCCGGCCGGGATCACTGGCCGCCGATGTACCGCAGCGGACCTTTGTCCGCACGTGTGCGACGGAGGGGTTGGCCCGAGCTGTCGAGGACCGGCGTTTCGTGTCGCTCAGGGTGTCAGTCCCGCCGTATTTCGCCGTCCGCGTCTTCAGCGGCCCCTCGGCCGCACCTGCAGACCCGGGGCCGCACATGCGAAGGAAGGGGCGGCTCGCATCACCGCGGACCGAGCCTTTTCGCGTCGCCCACGAGCGGCAACACCGCTGCATTGTGCCGTGAACGTTTGCAACGGACCCACGGCCGCATCCGAACAAAGCAGAGGCCGGCCCGCACCGCAGCGGACCGGCCTGTCACGTCGCCCCGGGCGTCAGCTCCGGCCGCACTCCGCCGCCCATGCCTCCACGGCGTCCGCGGCCCTGTCGAAGGCCGAGGATCGGCCCAGGAAGTCCAGGCCGTGCGTGGTCAGCAGGGGCGCCGTGTCCTCGGCGGCGCGGTCCTTCCGTACGAAGGTCAGCGCCTGGCCCTGCACCGTGCGCGGCAGCCCCAGCCAGCGCACCGGCTGTTGCACCGTGTGCACCGAGACCACCCGCTTCCAGGGCACCGTACGCGTCACGAGGAAGGCCACCTGGCGCACCCCGCGCTCGCTCACCCACACGCCCATGCGCAGCAGCCGCAGCGCCCCGGCGATGATGGCCAGCGCGATGCAGAGGATCACTGCGGCGGAGGACGGCGAGCCGGTCAGGGCGATGAGGACGGCCGCGAACAGCACATACGAGGCGAGGAGAAGCCACAGTGCCGCGACGGCCACCCGCCACGGCCCGGGCCGGTAGGGGCGCCGCCAGCGCGTGCGGTCGTCGTACGGCAGGGCGACGTCGTCGGCTGCCTCGAAGGTGCGGTCGGCCGTCAGGAAGGGCAGGGGCACGGCTGGTCCTCACTCATTCCATGCATGGGCTGTGCCCGGTGAGGCTATCCGCCTGTGTGTACGCTCACCACCCTTGGGGGGCCGGAAGGGTCAGTGCCCCTGGGAGGCCTGGGACTGCTGGGTCTGCGTGGCGGAGGGGGTGGACAGCGCCGGCCCACCGAGGATCACGGAGCCCACGAGCCCGGCAACGATCGTGAGCCCCAGCAGCCAGCGCCCGGCCACCTGACCAACGGACGACCGCTGACGGGGCGGGGGAGCGACATTGCTGCGGAACGTGTCGGCTTCGGCGAGGAAGGCGAACGGGACGGGCTCGCGCCGACGGAACATCGGACTGCGTCTCCCTTCGGGGATCGAACGGGTGGGTCTCATGAACACAGACGAACGAGAGACGCAAATGGTGCCCTCTTGCCCCGAATTCACAGAAGTTCTCCGAAGTTCGCCGAAGATGTCGCGCCCCGGTACCGAACGCCCCGATGTCAGTGCCGGGCCGTAGAGTGGGCGCCGCCCGAGAGAAGTGATGGAAGGACCCTCCGAGCCGTGACCGACACCCCCGCCGACGCCCTCAAGCCCAGCTTCCGGAGTGACGTCACCGTCGAGCTGGTCAAGCACAGCGCGGCCGACTCCGACGTGCTGTGGGCCGCCCGCGTCTCCACCGCCGGCGAGCAGTCCCTGGACGAGCTGACGAAGGACCCGGAGCGCTCCAAGGGCCTGATCAACTACCTGATGCGGGACCGGCACGGCAGCCCCTTCGAGCACAACTCGATGACGTTCTTCATCAGCGCCCCGATCTTCGTGTTCCGCGAGTTCATGCGGCACCGCGTGGGCTGGTCGTACAACGAGGAGAGCGGCCGCTACCGCGAGCTCCAGCCGGTCTTCTACGTCCCCGACGAGTCCCGCAAGCTGGTCCAGGAGGGCCGCCCGGGCAAGTACGTCTTCGTGGAGGGCACCCAGGCCCAGCAGGAGCTGGTCGGCCGCGTCATGGAGGACTCGTACGTCCACGCGTACGAGGCGTACCAGGAGATGCTCGCCGCCGGTGTCGCCCGCGAGGTGGCCCGCTCGGTCCTCCCGGTCGGCCTGTTCTCCTCGATGTACGCGACCTGCAACGCCCGCTCGCTGATGCACTTCCTGGGCCTGCGCACCCAGCACGAGCTGGCCAAGGTGCCGTCCTTCCCGCAGCGGGAGATCGAGATGGTCGGCGAGAAGATGGAGGCCGCATGGGCCGAGCTCATGCCGCTGACGTACGCCGCCTTCAACGCCAACGGCCGCGTCGCTCCGTAGCGCGGTACAGGTCTGCGGGTCAGCCGGGTGAAGTGTCCGTATTGCGGCATTTGTGGAAGTTCATCTAGCCTGATCAAACGGACCCGGCACTGCTTGAACCCCCGAGCAGGCAGTGCCGGGCTCCACATTTGTCATGACTTTCCCCGCACCCCAAGGGCAGACCACGTATTGAGCAGCGAGTAGCGTGTTACCCATGGCTCCGACCTCCACTCCGCAGACCCCCTTCGGGCGGGTCCTCACCGCCATGGTCACGCCCTTCACGGCGGACGGCGCACTTGACCTCGACGGCGCGCAGCGGCTCGCCACCCACCTGGTGGACGCAGGCAACGACGGCCTGATCATCAACGGCACCACCGGTGAGTCCCCCACCACCAGCGACGCGGAGAAATCGGACCTCGTACGAGCCGTACTGGAGGCCGTCGGCGACCGGGCCCACATCGTGGCCGGCGTCGGCACCAACGACACCCACCACAGCATCGAGCTGGCGCGAGCCGCCGAGCGGGTGGGCGCACACGGCCTCCTGGTCGTCACCCCGTACTACAACAAGCCCCCGCAGGAAGGCCTGTACCGGCACTTCACGGCCGTCGCCGACGCCGCCGAGCTGCCGGTCATGCTGTACGACATCCCCGGCCGCAGCGGCGTCCCGATCAACACGGAAACGCTCGTCCGCCTCGCCGAGCACCCGAGAATCGTTGCCAACAAGGACGCCAAGGGCGACCTCGGCCGCGCCAGCTGGGCCATCGCCCAGTCCGGCCTGGCCTGGTACTCCGGCGACGACATGCTCAACCTGCCGCTGCTCTCCGTGGGCGCGGTCGGCTTCGTCTCGGTCGTCGGCCATGTGGTCACTCCGGACCTGCGGGCCCTCGTCGAGGCCTTCACCTCCGGCGACGTACAGAAGGCCACCGAGATCCACCAGAAGCTGCTCCCGGTCTACACGGGCATGTTCCGCACCCAGGGCGTCATGACGACCAAGGCCGCACTCGCCCTCCAGGGCCTGCCCGCCGGCCCGCTCCGCGCGCCCATGGTCGAGTGCTCGGCCGAGGAGATCGCCCAGCTCAAGATCGATCTTGCTGCGGGCGGGGTACAGCTCTGACACCAGACTTCACAACTGAATAGGCAGGACACCGGTGCCTGCACCCCACAACGACAACTGCTTCTGCACGAACGTCACGCGCGCCACGTGCCCTACCGGTACGTGGCGCGCGTGGTGAGGAGAGTCTTTTGAGTCATCCGCATCCTGAACTGGGCCCGCCCCCGCCGCTCCCCGAAGGCGGCCTGAGGGTCACCCCGCTCGGTGGCCTCGGCGAGATCGGCCGGAACATGACGGTCTTCGAGTACGGCGGCCGCCTGCTGATCGTCGACTGCGGAGTGCTTTTCCCCGAGGAGGAGCAGCCCGGAATCGACCTGATCCTGCCGGACTTCTCGTCCGTCAGGGACCGCCTCGACGACATCGAGGGCATCGTCCTGACCCATGGCCACGAGGACCACATCGGCGGCGTTCCATACCTTCTCCGCGAGAAGCCGGACATCCCGCTGATCGGCTCCAAGCTGACCCTCGCACTCATCGAGGCGAAGCTCCAGGAGCACCGCATCCGCCCGTACACCCTGGAGGTGGCCGAAGGGAACCGCGAGCGCGTCGGCCCCTTCGACTGCGAGTTCGTGGCGGTCAACCACTCCATCCCGGACGCCCTGGCCGTGGCCATCCGCACTCCTGCCGGCATGGTGGTGCACACGGGCGACTTCAAGATGGACCAGCTGCCGCTGGACAACCGCCTGACGGACCTGCACGCGTTCGCGCGGCTGAGCGAGGAAGGCATCGACCTCCTCCTCACCGACTCCACGAACGCCGAGGTCCCCGGCTTCACCCCGCACGAGCGGGACATCTCCAACGTCCTGCGCCAGGTCTTCGCGGGTGCCCGCAAGCGGATCATCGTGGCGAGTTTCGCCAGCCACGTCCACCGCATCCAGCAGATTCTGGACGCGGCACACGAGTACGGCCGCCGGGTCGCCTTCGTCGGCCGCTCGATGGTCCGCAACATGGGCATCGCCCGCGACCTCGGCTATCTGAAGGTCCCGCCGGGCCTGGTGGTCGACGTCAAGACGCTGGACGACCTGCCGGACAGCGAGGTGGTCCTGGTCTGCACGGGCTCCCAGGGCGAGCCGATGGCGGCCCTGTCCCGCATGGCCAACCGCGACCACCAGATCCGCATCGTCGACGGTGACACGGTCATCCTGGCCTCGTCCCTCATCCCCGGAAACGAGAACGCGGTCTACCGCGTCATCAACGGCCTGACCCGCTGGGGCGCGAACGTCGTCCACAAGGGCAACGCCAAGGTGCATGTTTCCGGCCATGCCTCCGCGGGCGAGCTGCTGTACTTCTACAACATCTGCCGCCCGAAGAACCTGATGCCGGTGCACGGCGAATGGCGCCATCTGCGGGCCAACGCCGAGCTGGGCGCCCTGACGGGCGTACCGCACGACCGGATCGTCATCGCCGAGGACGGCGTGGTCGTCGACCTCGTCGAGGGCAAGGCGAAGATCTCCGGCAAGGTCCAGGCCGGCTATGTGTACGTCGACGGCCTCTCGGTCGGCGATGTCGGCGAGCCGGCGCTCAAGGACCGCAAGATCCTCGGCGACGAGGGCATCATCTCGGTCTTCGTGGTGATCGACTCGTCCACCGGAAAGATCACGGGCGGCCCGCACGTCCACGCCCGCGGCTCCGGTATCGACGACTCGGCCTTCGGAGAGGTCATCCCGAAGATCACCGAAGTACTGGAGCGGTCGGCACAGGACGGCGTCGTGGAACCCCACCAGCTGCAGCAACTCGTCCGCCGCACGCTGGGCAAGTGGGTCTCGGACACCTATCGGCGCAGGCCGATGATCCTCCCTGTCGTCGTGGAGGTCTGACACACGTACGACCCCTCGTACGTGTGAACCCGGAGCGGGGCGCCTCGATTTGCATCGGGGCGCCCCGCTCCAGTACGTTTACGGCTCCGCCTGAACGGGAACCCCGGCCGCACGTGTGCGCGCAGGAGATCTCCCCGAAGCGGGTGGAAATCCGACTCAGAATCTCTGATAAAGTCGGAACCGCCGGAAAGGGAATCGCGGAAGCGGGAACCTGGAAAGCACCGAGGAAATCGGATCGAGAAAAGGTCTGATAGAGTCGGAAACGCAAGACCGAAGGGAAGCGCCCGGAGGAAAGCCCGAGAGGGTGAGTACAAAGGAAGCGTCCGTTCCTTGAGAACTCAACAGCGTGCCAAAAGTCAACGCCAGATATGTTGATACCCCGTCCGTCGGACATTC
>NZ_JAUYWJ010000016.1:0-280519 GCF_032656585.1 Streptomyces herbicida | reverse complement strand
GAGGCTGCGCCGGTTGCTCGTACGCGTCGTCGTGCGACACGTCGTGCTTCTGCGCCTGCTGGTGCGCCTGTGTCTGCTGAGGCTGTCGAGGCTGTTGTTCCGGCTGCTGAGGTGAAGGCGGAGGCGGAGGCTGAGGTCGTCGAGGCGCCTGTGGCGGTTGAGGAGGCTGCGCCGGTTGCTCGTACGCGTCGTCGTGCCACCCGCCGTGCCTCCGCGCCCACCGGTGCTCCCGCCGCCGAGGAGGCCGCCGCGGCCCCCGACGCCGAGTCCGCCGAGCAGGCCGAGATCGCCGTCGAGGCACAGGCCGCCGAGCCCGTGAAGGCCCCCGCCGCCGAAGCGGCCGCCGAGGACGCCGCGCCGCGTCGCACCCGGCGCCGGGTCGTGCGGCAGGCCGCGTCCGGGTTCTCCGAGCCCGCCCCGCAGCCCGCCCAGGCGGTCGCCGCCGAGACCGCCGAGACCGCCGAGCCCGAGTCGCGCCGTCGGGCGCGGCCCGCCGTGGCCGTGTTCCAGGCGCCCGTCTTCACCGAACCGAAGTTCCAGACCCCGGAGCGGGCCGCCGCCGAGGCCGCCGCCGAGGCGGCCGGAACCGAGGAGACCGAGGAACTCACGGAGGAGCAGGCCGGCTCGCGCCGCCGTCGCCGCCGCCGGGGCGCGGGTTACGAGGAGACCGAGGCCCGGGCCGTCGAGACCCCGGCCGAGACCCCCGTCGAGGACGAGACCGAGGAGGCCGAAGAGCCGGAGGACTCGGTCGAGGACGCCGCCGAGGGCGACGAGGCCGAGGAGACCGGTGCGCGCCGTCGCCGTCGGCGTGGTGGCCGCCGTCGCCGCCGCGGCGAGGCCGGTGAGAGCGCGGACGCCGAGTCCGAGGAACTCGCCGCCGAGCAGGCCGCGCAGGACGCCGAGGACACCGCCGAGCAGGAGGAAGAGGACGCCGAGGACGCCCACGCCGACGAGGCCGGCTCCGCCGGCAGCCGTCGCCGTCGCCGTCGCCGTCGTCGCGCCGGTGACACCTCCGCCGACGCCGAGCCCGGCGAGGGCGACCCGGAGCGCACGGTCGTCAAGGTCCGCGAGCCCCGCAAGCCCGCCGAGCCGTCCGACGAGGTGCAGTCCATCAAGGGCTCGACCCGTCTCGAGGCCAAGAAGCAGCGCCGCCGGGAAGGCCGTGAGCAGGGGCGCCGACGCGTCCCGATCATCACCGAGGCCGAGTTCCTGGCCCGCCGCGAGGCCGTCGAGCGGGTGATGGTCGTGCGCCAGCACGGCGACCGTACGCAGATCGGCGTCCTGGAGGACGGCGTGCTCGTCGAGCACTACGTCAACAAGGAGCAGTCGACCTCGTACGTCGGCAACGTCTACCTGGGCAAGGTCCAGAACGTGCTGCCGTCGATGGAGGCCGCCTTCATCGACATCGGCAAGGGCCGCAACGCGGTGCTCTACGCCGGTGAGGTCAACTTCGAGGCGCTGGGCATGGCGAACGGCCCGCGTCGTATCGAGTCCGCCCTGAAGTCCGGCCAGTCCGTCCTCGTCCAGGTGACGAAGGACCCGATCGGCCACAAGGGCGCCCGTCTGACCAGCCAGGTCTCCCTCCCGGGCCGTTACCTCGTGTACGTCCCCGAGGGCTCGATGACCGGCATCAGCCGCAAGCTGCCCGACACCGAGCGCGCCCGGCTGAAGACCATCCTCAAGAAGATCGTCCCCGAGGACGCGGGCGTCATCGTGCGCACCGCCGCCGAGGGCGCGAGCGAGGACGAGCTGCGCCGGGACGTCGAGCGACTGCAGGCGCAGTGGGAGGACATCCAGAAGAAGGCCAAGAACGGCGGCAGCTCAAGCGCGCCTTCGCTGCTGTACGGCGAGCCGGACATGACCGTCCGGGTCGTGCGCGACATCTTCAACGAGGACTTCTCCAAGGTCGTCGTCAGCGGTGACGACGCCTGGGAGACCATCCACGGGTACGTCTCGCACGTCGCCCCGGACCTCGCCGAGCGGCTGTCGAAGTGGACCTCCGAGGTCGACGCCTTCGCCACCTACCGGATCGACGAGCAGCTCGCCAAGGCGCTGGACCGCAAGGTCTGGCTGCCGAGCGGCGGTTCGCTGGTGATCGACCGGACCGAGGCGATGGTCGTCGTCGACGTCAACACCGGCAAGTTCACCGGCCAGGGCGGCAACCTCGAGGAGACCGTCACCAGGAACAACCTGGAGGCGGCCGAGGAGATCGTCCGCCAGCTGCGGCTGCGCGACCTCGGCGGCATCATCGTCATCGACTTCATCGACATGGTCCTGGAGTCGAACCGGGATCTCGTCCTGCGGCGCCTGCTCGAATGCCTGGGCCGGGACCGTACGAAGCACCAGGTGGCCGAGGTGACCTCGCTGGGCCTCGTCCAGATGACCCGCAAGCGGGTCGGGCAGGGGCTGCTGGAGTCCTTCTCGGAGACCTGCGTCCACTGCAACGGCCGTGGCGTGATCGTCCACATGGAGCAGCCGGCCTCCGTCGGCGGCGGAGGCAAGCGCAAGAAGCGTGGCCGCGGCGGCGACGGACATGTGCACGAGCACGAGGCCGTAGTCACGGAGGCCGTCGAGACCGCCGAGCAGGAGGCCGAGAGCGAGGCCGAGGCCATGGCCGAGGTCGTGGCCGAGGTCGCGGAGCCCGTCGCGCTGCCCGCGCCGGACATGGCGCCGGACGAGGAGCTGTACAGCAGCATCGCCGAGGCGGAGGCCGCGGCCACCCGTGGCCGTACGCGCCGTCGGGCCGGCCGCCGGGCCTCGGCTCCGGCGGGCGCGCCCCGGAAGCAGTCGGCGAAGGCCGAGGCCCCGTCGCGCGACGCCGCGAAGGCGGAGGCCGAGGTGGAGGTCGCCGAGGTGCCCACCGCCCAGGCTGTCCCGGCCGCGGCGGAGGCCGCGCGTCCGGTGCAGCCGGAGACGGCCGCCGAGGCGCTCGCCGAGCCCGCCGCCGTCGAGGACGCGGTGGTCGCCGCGCCGTCGACCGAGGAGACCGCGCCCAAGGGCCGTACGCGCCGTCGTGCGACCCGGAAGGTGTCGGCGCCCGCCGGTTCCCCCGCGGGTGCCGAAGCGGCCGTGGTGACGGTCGCCGAGGCCGCGCCCGTGGCCGAGGCCCCGACGGCTCCCGAGGAGCAGGCCGAGGCCGCGGCTCCGGCCGAGGAGGCGCCCGTGGAGAGCGCCGCCCCGGCCCGTCCGCGCCGCCGTGCGGTGCGCAAGGCCACCGCGCCCACCGCGCCCACCGCGTCCGAGGAGACGGCCGTCGTGGTCGTCCCGTCGGCGGAGGCGCAGGAGCCCGCTGCCGCCGAGGCGGAGACCGAGGAAGCCGCTCCGGCCAAGAAGGCGGCTGCCCGCAAGACCGCCAAGAAGGCCACGGCGAAGAAGGCCGCCACCAAGAAGACCGTGGCCAAGAAGACGGTCGCGGCCAAGAAGACGACGGCCAAGAAGGCGGCCAAGACCGCCAAGACGGCCGCCGCCAAGTCGACGGCGAAGAAGACCGCGGTCTCCGCCGCCGCCGACGAGGCCTGACAAGGCCCGGAGCGAGGGGTGCGGCCGGTCCCGGTGACCGGCCGCATTCCCCCGAGCTCTAGGCTTCGTTCGAGCAGGGGGACCCCCAGCGGGACCCGGCCGGTTTGACCCCTTCGGCCACGGCCCCGTAACCTTGACCGTCGGCGTGTCCACTGAACACGCCACATCCCCGTAAACCTCTTCCTCCCGGGCACACGGTTGGCCGGGAGAGGTCGCCCGTGACGATGCTGGGCGGCTGGCCTGCGGGGGTGCCGTTTCCGAGCGAGAGAGAGATCCGCGTGTACGCCATCGTGCGCAGCGGTGGTCGCCAGCACAAGGTTGCTGTCGGCGACATCGTTGAGGTTGACAAGATTTCCACTGCCAAGGTTGGCGACACGGTCGAGCTCTCGACCCTGCTCGTTGTCGACGGCGACGCTGTGACCAGCGACCCGTGGGTGCTGGCCGGCATCAAGGTCCAGGCCGAGGTCGTGGACCACCACAAGGGCCAGAAGATCGACATTCTGCGCTACAAGAACAAGACCGGCTACCGCCGTCGCCAGGGCCACCGCCAGCAGTACACGGCGATCAAGGTCACCGCGATCCCCGCGGCTGCGAAGTAAGGACTGAGGAGACATGGCACACAAGAAGGGCGCATCGTCCACCCGGAACGGTCGCGACTCCAACGCCCAGCGGCTCGGCGTGAAGCGCTTCGGCGGTCAGGTCGTCAACGCGGGTGAGATCCTGGTCCGCCAGCGCGGCACCCACTTCCACCCGGGCGCCGGCGTCGGCCGTGGCGGCGACGACACCCTGTTCGCGCTGCAGGCCGGTGCGGTGGAGTTCGGTACCCACCGTGGCCGCAAGGTCGTGAACATCGTTCCGGTCGCCTGAGCTCAGGCCTGAACCGAACGCTTTCGCGAGGCGGACCTCACTTCCCGGTCGGGAAGGCGGGTCCGCCTTTCGCGTGTTGACATTGGTAATACCCGCACGTTTCTGGAGGCACTGAACCATGACCACCTTCGTGGACCGCGTCGATCTGCATGTCGCCGCGGGTAACGGAGGTCACGGCTGTGCCTCCGTCCACCGCGAGAAGTTCAAGCCGCTGGGCGGACCCGACGGCGGCAACGGCGGGCGCGGCGGTGACGTGATCCTCACCGTCGACCAGTCGGTCACCACGCTTCTCGACTACCACCACTCCCCGCACCGCAAGGCCACCAACGGCAAGCCGGGCGAGGGCGGCAACCGCTCCGGCAAGGACGGCCAGGACCTGGTCCTTCCGGTGCCGGACGGGACGGTCGTCCTGGACAAGGCGGGCAATGTGCTCGCCGACCTGATCGGGCACGGCACGTCGTACATCGCCGCGCAGGGCGGCCGGGGCGGCCTCGGCAACGCGGCGCTGGCGTCGGCCCGCCGCAAGGCGCCCGGCTTCGCGCTGCTCGGTGAGCCCGGGGACCTGCAGGACATCGTCCTGGAGCTGAAGACGGTCGCCGACGTGGCGCTGGTCGGCTACCCGAGCGCGGGCAAGTCCTCGCTGATCTCGGTGCTCAGCGCGGCCAAGCCGAAGATCGCCGACTACCCCTTCACGACCCTTGTGCCGAACCTGGGCGTGGTGACCGCGGGCGCGACCGTGTACACCATCGCCGACGTGCCGGGACTGATCCCGGGCGCCAGCCAGGGCAAGGGGCTGGGCCTGGAATTCCTGCGGCACGTGGAGCGGTGCAGCGTGCTGGTGCATGTGCTGGACACGGCGACCCTGGAGTCCGACCGTGACCCTGTCTCCGACCTCGACGTCATCGAGGAGGAGCTGAAGCAGTACGGCGGCCTCGACAACCGGCCCCGGATCGTCGTCCTGAACAAGGTGGACGTGCCGGACGGCAAGGACCTGGCCGAGATGGTCCGGCCCGACCTGGAGGCGCGCGGTTACCGCGTCTTCGAGGTGTCGGCGGTGGCGCACATCGGACTCAAGGAGCTGTCGTACGGCCTCGGCGACCTGGTGGCCAGGGCGCGGGCCGCGAAGCCGAAGGAGGAGGCGACGCGGATCGTCATCCGGCCCAAGGCCGTGGACGACGCGGGCTTCACCGTGAGTCGCGAGGAGGTGGGCGGCGAGCTGCTGTTCCGGGTGCGCGGCGAGAAGCCCGAACGCTGGGTCCGCCAGACCGACTTCAACAACGACGAGGCCGTCGGCTACCTCGCCGACCGGCTCAACCGCCTCGGTGTCGAGGAGCAGTTGATGAAGGCGGGCGCCCGCTCCGGCGACGGCGTCGCCATCGGTCCCGAGGACAACGCGGTCGTCTTCGACTGGGAGCCCTCGGTCATGTCCGGTGCGGAGATGCTCGGCCGGCGCGGCGAGGACCACCGGTTCGAGGAGCAGCGCCCCGCGGTGCAGCGGCGCCGGGACCGGCAGGCCGAGCGGGACGAAGCCTTCCAGGACTTCGACAGCTTCGACCCGTTCGAGTGACATATCCGGAGCCGGGCCAGAGCTGAAGCGGTGAACGCCGGGGAAAGGCGGCACGCACTCCAGGGCAACCCCGTCGCTCTCCGGTGAGTCGTACAGGGCGTCGCGGACGAGGATCTTGTGCTCTCCGCGGGTCAACTGCCCGTCCGATTCCCGGAGTCGACGTGCCCTGGACTTCCCCGTCGAGCACTCGCCGCACCGTCGTGGTGGCCGTCGCCCTGCTCGCCGCGACCTCCGCGACGCTGCCCGACGCCCATGCCCGGCCCACGGCCGCCGCCGCCGTCGAGGCCCTGAAACAGGACTTCAACGGCGACGGCTACGCGGACCTGGCGTCACCGCCCCGTCCGCGACCGTGGGCGGCAGGAGGAAGGCCGGTTATGTGGCCGCTCTGCCGGGCGTCCAGGAGGCCGGGGACGAGTTCGGACGGTCGGTCTCGGTCGGCGATGTCGGCGGGGACGGATACGGCGACATCGTGGCGGGCATTCCGTACGAGGACGCCGGCGGGCTGAAGAACGCCGGCACCTTCGCCGTCGTACCCAGCGGGCCGCACGGGGCGACCGGCGCCCGCACCAAGGTGTTCGGCCAGAGCAGGGCCGGCGTGCCCGGGACGGCCGAGGGCGGGGATCTCTTCGGCACCAACGTGCACTTGGCGGACGGCAACGGCAACGGCGACGGCCGGGCGGAGCCGATCGTGGCCGCGCTCGGCGAGGACGCGCAGGCGGGTGCCGTGTGGGTGTTCGGCGCCGGCTCCACCGGGGCCACGGCCGCCCGCTCCTTCTCCTTCGGCGCCCGCTCCCTCGGCACCACTGTGAACCGCGCCCGGCTCGGCGACGCGTTCCCTCGCTGATCAGAACACAGCCCGTTCGCCTACTGAGTCCGCGTCGCATTCCGATCTACCGTCAGACCCGTTGTGGCACAAGGGTGTTGGGTGCCGCAACGGGTCTTCCGTTGTCTGCTTGTTTGTCATGCTCGCGAAGGCTTCCGTTCAGCGGACGGACCGTCCGGCCGTGGGAGCTTCCGAAGGTCCGAAGAGGTCACTGTGGTAAGGGAGTCAGCGAATGACCGCATCATCGCCCGACCGACGCCGCTTCATCACCGCAGGTGCCGCCGTCTTAGGTGCCGCGGCCTCCGCCCAGCTCTGGCTGCCGGCCCCCGCCCGCGCGGCCGAAACCCCGCTGCCTGACGGTGTGTTCAGCCTCGGCATCGCCTCCGGCGACCCGCTGCCCGACGGCATCGTGCTGTGGACCAGGCTCGCTCCCGACCCGCTGGGCGGCGGCGGCATGCCCGACGCCGTGGTGCCGGTGCAGTGGGAGATCGCCGAGGACGAGGGCTGCAGAAAGACGGTTCGCCGGGGCGTCGCCGATGCCAGACCCGAGTACGGGCACAGCGTTCACGTGGACGTTCGGGGCCTGCGCCCGGGGCGCACCTACTGGTACCGCTTCCGCACCGGCGGCCAGATCTCGCCCACCGGCCGCACCCGCACCGCGCCCCACCCGCACAGCAGGGGCGGCTCGCTGCGTGTGGCGCTCGCCTCCTGCCAGAACTGGCAGCACGGCTACTTCACCCCGTACGCCGACATGCTCGCCCAGGACCCCGACTTCGTTCTCTTCGTCGGCGACTACATCTACGAGTCGACGCCCTCGTCGACGGGCGTGCGCCGGCACGAGGGCAAGGGGGAGCCGTACACCCTGGTCCAGTACCGCAACCGCTACGCCCAGTACCGCACCGACCCGGACCTCGCGGCGATGCACGCGAACGCCCCCTGGGTGGTCACCTTCGACGACCACGAGGTCGACAACGACTTCGCCGGCGAGATCCCGCAGGACCCCGACAAGCAGTCGCACGACGCGTTCGTGGCCCGGCTGACGGCGGCCTACCAGGCGTACTACGAGCACATGCCCGTCCGCGCCACCGCCGTCCCGAACGGACCGCACATCCAGATGTACCGGCGCCTGGAGTTCGGCCGCCTGGCCCGAGTCAACGTCCTGGACACCCGGCAGTTCCGCAGCGACCAGGCCACCAGCCAGGCCGGCGCCGAGGACCCGTCGATGACGATGCTCGGCGCCGCGCAGAAGGAGTGGCTGCTGGACGGGCTGCAGGACTCCCCGGCCCGCTGGAACCTGATCGCCTCCCAGATCATGATGGCCGAGACCGATCTGCTGCTCGGCGAGGGCAAGCTCTGGTTCTACGACGCCTGGGACGGCTACCAGACCGAACGCAACGCGCTCCTGGAGGCGTTCCAGGACGTCCGCAACCCGGTCGTGCTCAGCGGTGACCGGCACCTGACGATGATCAGCGACCTGAAGCTGGACTTCGCCGACCCGGACTCCGACGTGGTCGGCGCCGAGTTCGTCGGCACCTCCATCTCCAGCAACGGCGACCAGGACCAGGCCGCCTTCCACGCCCAGTGGGACCCGCTGAAGGCGGACAACCCGCACTGGAAGGTGATCGACGCGCACCGCGGCTACCACCTCTTCGACATCCGCCGCGACGGCATCGACGCCCAGGTCCGGGTCGTGGACACGGTGGTGAAGCCGCAGGCCACCGCGAGCACGCTGGCGCGGCTGCGGGTGGAGTCGGACGAACCGGGCGTGAACCTGGTCTGAGGCGTGCGGGGCCCTGGGACTCACCGCAGTCCCAGGGCGCTCAAAGGTAAGTCCTGGGTAAGTCTCCTACCGTCCGTTGACCATGGAGACGGACCGTACGAGAGACGCCCGCCCCGCTGCCGCCCGACACCCGATGGAGGCCGCGCCGGCCGTCTGCGCCCGGCCCGTGATGGTGGGCGAGACCCTGCCCACCGACCGGCACTGGACGCGGCTGCTGAAAATCGTTCCCTCACCCTGGCCGAGACCGAAATGCTGCGGAATCTTGATGTGGAATTCCGCGGCAATGGACTGCCCGACGAGCTGTATTCCGAGCTCGTTCGTAACGGCGCGGTCATGCATATGAAGAACGCGTGCAGTCCCACCCAGCAGGACGTGAAGATTGCCACGCCCCGGTGGGCGTTCGAGGCCGCCGCGGACATCGGCGCCGAGATGAGCGACCGGATCGCGGCGATGGGCGTGCGCGTCCTCGGTGACCCGGCGCTGCAGCGCCGTACCGGAGCAGACGGAATCCGGCCACCCGGTCTCCGACGAGGCGCGGATCTCACCGGAAGTGGCCGCGCAGGCGTTGCACGGGGCCCTCGCCGCGGCCGCCTCGGTGCCCGCGCGGGCCGGCTCCGGCCCGCACGGTGCACCAGACGTCGTCGAAGGAACTCGTCGGGGTACTCGGCCATCGGTGCCTGCAGCGACTGCGGCGCCGCTGAGAGTGGACTTACTCACAGCAAATTCACGGGGACTTCCGGGAGCCCTCGTGAGGACGACGGCCATCACCAGGACTGCAAGGTGAATGAGAGGTTGCGGCCACATATGCAGCGAAGGACGCTCACCTTGCACTGCGGTAACCCGAAGTGGGACCATTTCGAGGTTCCCTGACGCCCCAAGGTAGGTCATCTGTGTCCCAGCACATAGCCAAGCCCCGAACCACCGCAGTGATCCTGGCCGGTGGAACCGGTCAGCGCGTGGGTCTGTCGATCCCCAAGCAGTTGCTGAAGATCGCCGGCAAGGCAGTCATCGAGCACACCCTGACCACCTTCGAGAACGCCGACTCGATCGACGACGTCATCGTGCTGATGGCGCCGGGCTATGTCCCCGACATCGAGAAGATCGTCGCCAAGGCCGGGTTCCGCAAGGTCAAGAAGATCATCGAGGGTGGCTCCACCCGGAACGAGACCACCGAGCGCGCCATCGCCGCCCTCGGTGAGGGCCTGGCCGAGGGCGAGGACCTCAACGTCCTCTTCCACGACGCGGTACGCCCCCTGCTGTCGCAGCGCGTCATCGACGACTGCGTCGTCGCGCTCGAGCGCTACCAGGCGGTCGACGTCGCCATCCCGTCCGCGGACACCATCATCGTGACCCGCACGCACGGCGAGGACGGTGAGTTCATCACCGAGATCCCGGACCGCTCCCGGCTGCGCCGCGGCCAGACGCCGCAGGCCTTCAAGCTGTCCACGATCAAGCGGGCCTACGAGGTCGCGGCCGGCGACCCCAACTTCCAGGCCACGGACGACTGCTCCGTCGTGCTCAAGTACCTGCCGGACGTGCCGATCCACGTCGTCGCGGGTGACGAGTACAACATGAAGGTGACCCAGCCGGTCGACGTCTTCATCGCCGACAAGCTCTTCCAGCTCGCCTCGACCGCGGCCCCGGAGCAGAACGGCGAGGAGGCCTACCGCGAGCTCCTCACCGGCAAGACCGTGGTGATCTTCGGCGGTTCGTACGGCATCGGCAAGGACATCGCCGAACTCGCCGAGTCCTACGGCGCGCAGGTCTACGCGCTCGGCCGCTCCACCACCGGCACCCACGTGGAGAACCCGGAGGAGGTCGACGACGCGCTGTCCAAGGCGTACGCGGAGACCGGCCGGATCGACTACGTCGTCAACACCGCGGGCGTGCTGCGCATCGGCAAGCTCGCCGAGACCGACAACGCCACCATCGAGGAGGCGCTGAAGGTCAACTACCTGGCCCCGGTGCAGATCGCCCGCTCCTCGTACAAGTACCTGGCCGAGACCAAGGGCCAGCTGCTGCTCTACACCTCCAGCAGCTACACCCGCGGCCGCGCCGAGTACAGCCTCTACTCCTCGACCAAGGCCGCCATGGTGAATCTCACCCAGGCGCTGTCCGACGAGTGGGCCGGTGACGGCATCCGCGTCAACTGCATCAACCCGGAGCGCACCGCCACCCCGATGCGCACCAAGGCCTTCGGCCAGGAGCCCGCGGGCAGCCTGCTCTCCTCCGAGGCCGTGGCCCGCACCTCGCTCGACGTGCTGCTGTCCGAGCTGACCGGTCATGTCATCGACGTCCGCCAGCAGGACCCGACGGCGGCGGCCGGCCAGGCCTCCGGCTTCGAGCAGGCGCTCGCCAGCGTCCTGGACCGTCAGGACGGCGTGGCATAATCAACATCAAATAGGCAACTGAAATTCAGGCCTCTGTGGCTACGCGATCGCGGAGCATTCACAGAGGCCTGAATCCGTAGAGCTCCCAGACCGTCCGCAAATTGTCCGCAAGGTCTTATTCCGGCCTTTTTGTCAGCAAAAGGTTATCCGTGATATCCACCGCTATACGCGTCGCCCGGGTGGGCAGCGCGGCCGAGCTGGCCGCGGCGGCCCTGGTCTTGCTGGGCTTCCCGGCGCTCATGCTGGCCGCGCTCGTCCCGAGCGTCTACGCCTTCGCGGCAGCGGCCGCCGTGACGTACCTGGCGGACCACTATCTGCACCGCAAGGGCAGCTACCTGATCAACCGCCTCAGCAAGGTGCGGGCCGGTCTCTCGATCCGCTTCCTGATCCGGCAGCTGCTGCTGATCCTGCTGCTGGCACGGCTGTCGCTCTCGAACAACCTGATCTTCTACGGCGCCATCGCCTGCTTCATCGCGTTCTACGGCCTCCAGGCCCCGCACGGCGCGCTGGTCACCCTGATCCGCAACCGCCGCCGGATGCCGGTCGCCACCCGCAACATCGACCTGAAGTCGCGCATCCGCATCCCGGACGCCCCGCGACGCGGTCTGCTGCACCGCTCCGCGGAGAAGATGCTCCACCTCGACCTCGCGGCCGTCGCCGGTCTGCTGGTCTCCGCGGTCATGGACTCGGCCGTCGCCGGATTCGTCGGCATCGGCATCACGATCGCCCTGGGCTCCTTGTACGTCCTCGCGCTCATGCCGTACGTCCGTGGTAGCAAGACCCCGCCGAACGCCGAGAAGGTGCTGGCCGCCGTCGACGACTGGCTGGCCGCCTACAAGCCGGAGACGGTGCTCTACTTCTCCGGTTCCAAGGACTCCGCGTACCAGGTCAACATGTGGCTGGAGACGATGGAGCGGCTGGAGACCCGGCCGCTGATCGTCCTGCGCGAGCGCGTCATCCTGAACAACCTGGCCCCGACCACGGTCCCCGTCATCTGCGTGCCCGGAGGCGTGCACCTGATGAACCTGGACCTGTCCACCGTGCGCGTCGCCCTCTACGCGGCGAACGTCGGCAAGAACATCCACCTGCTGCGCGTCCCGACCATGAAGCACGTCTTCATCGGCCACGGCGACAGCGACAAGCTCGCCAGCGTCAACCCGTTCAGCAAGGTGTACGACGAGGTGTGGACCGCCGGCCGTGCCGGCCGCGACCGCTACGCCATCGCCGACGTCGGCGTCCGCGACGACGACATCGTGGAGGTCGGCCGCCCGCAGCTGGCGCCGATCCAGACGTGGCAGGGCGTGCCGGACGGTCGCATCCCGACGGTACTCTACGCGCCGACCTGGGAGGGCTGGGACGGCAACCCCGGCAACACCTCGATCGTGCTGGCCGGCGAGAACATCGTGAACAAGCTGGTGAAGGCCGACCCGCCGGTCCGCGTCCTGTACAAGCCGCACCCCTTCACCGGCACCGTCAGCGCCGAGGCCGGCGCCGCGCACCGGCGGATCACGGCCCTGGTCGAGAAGGCCGCCGCCGAGCGCGCCGCCGACTCCCGCTTCGCCGCCGACGCGGCCGCCCAGGCGCAGGCCACGGCCGAGCTGACCCGGATCGAGGCCCGTATCGCCGAGCTGTCCCGCACCGGCGGCGACAAGGGCGACGAGGCCGAGGCCAGCCGCGACGGCGTGGTCGACGTGCAGAAGCACGAGGAGATCGCCCGGCTGCGCGCCGAGTGGAACGCCGCGTACTGGCGCTCGTTCCCCGCGTACGAGCACCGGGTCATCACCGGCGCCGAGCCGCGTCTGTACGACTGCTTCAACGTCTCCGACGCGATGGTCTCCGACATCTCGTCCGTGGTCTCCGACTTCATCGCGAGCGGCAAGCCCTACGCCGTCACGGACTCCGCCGAGCTCGGCGTGGAGGAGTTCAAGCGGCAGAACACGGCCGTGCGCGCCGCGGTGATCCTGTCCAACAGCGCGGGCGAGCTGGGCGGGCTGCTGGACGCGGTCCGCGACCCCTCGGCCGATCCGCTGGCGGCGGACCGCACGGAGCTCAAGCGCTATCTGCTGGGACCGGACGAGCCGAAGTCCATCGACCAGTTCAACGCGGCGGTGGCGGACCTCGCCCTCAAGGCCGAGACCCGCAACGTGGGCCAGGAGGCCCGCGCCGCGGCCGGTACCGCGGAAGAGGTCGAACTCGCGGATGTGCTGCCGGGACAGCGGCTGTCGTCCACGGGTGACACGGACGGTGTGACCGCGGGCTGACGTCCCGACCGGACGACGACCGCGCGGACAGGCGGAAGCGAAGCAGGGCCCGGCCCCGAGGAGCACTCCTCGGGGTCGGGCCCTTTGTTGCCGGGTGTCGCTCTGACCTGCAGGTTCAGGTCTCTTACCGTTCCCTCTTACTCCCGCTTCGCCTTGGCGGTGAGCATCTCTTACCGGTGGTCCGTACTGTCCGGTGTCACCCGCCAGAGCCCCTGTCGATCCGCTCGTCATGTGATGTGGACCACGGAATGTGTGCGGTGAAGCAACCGCTTCACCCCGTCCACCGTCTAACAATTTGCGATTAAGGCGATTCGGGGGAAATGTTCCGTTGACAAGGGGGAACCGTGACCGTCGTGACGCAGCCTGATGTGACTGTGATCATCGGGGCGTACGAAGCGATGCCGTACCTGGTCGAGTGTCTGGCTTCGGTCGAGGCACAGACCATCGACCCGAGACGTCTCGAGGTCATAGCGGTCGACGACGGTTCCACGGACGGCACCGGGGAGTGCCTGGAGGAGTTCGCGGCCCGTGCGGCCATGCGGGTCACCGTGATCCGGCAGAAGAACTCCGGCGGTCCGAGCGGTCCGCGCAACGTCGGCCTCGGCAAGGCTTCCGGGCGGTACGTGTTCTTCCTCGACGCCGACGACCGGCTCGGCCCCGAGGCGCTGGAGCGCATGGTCGCCATGGCCGACAAGAACAGCACCGATGTGGTCCTGGGCAAGGTCGAGGGGATCAACCGGACCCCGCCGAAGTCGATGTGGGGCAAGACGCTGGACCGTACCGACGTCTTCTCGTCCAACATCAAGTTCACCCTGAGCGCCCAGAAGCTCTTCCGCCGCGAGCTGCTCGAACGGCACGGGATGCGGTTCGACGAGTCCCTGTGGACCGGCGAGGACGCGCTGTTCACGATGGAGGCGTATCTGCGGGCCGACGGGGTCTCCGTGCTCGCCGACTACCCCTGCTACTACCTGGTGGGCCGCGAGGACGGCAAGCACGTCACGAAGAGCGGCAGTTACACGCTCCGCTTCGACTCCGCACGGGCCCTGATGAAGCTGATCGCCGAGATGGTGCCCGCGGGCCCCAAGCGCGACACGCTCATGATCCGGCCCTTCCTGATCACCCTGCTGCCGCAGTTCGGCCCCAAGTACCTCAAGGACAGCGAGGAGGTCAGGCGGCACAAGTTCGAGCTGGCCAAGCCGCTGATGGACGCCTATTGGACTCCGGAGGTCGCCCGCCGGCTCCGCGTCCACGAGCGCCTGCGGCTGCACCTCGTGGCCATCGGCCGACCCGAACTCCTCAAGGACGTCGTGGAGTTCGTCAGAGCGAAGAGACAGGCCGCCGCCATCCTGGAGAAGCGCGGCACCCGCGTCTACCTCGTCTACCCCCACTTCCGCTCCCGCGAGGCGGGCCTCCCCGACTCCCTCTACCTCGCCGAACCCCGGGAGGCCCGAGCTTTCGAGGGCTACCGCGAGGCCTCCGCGAACTCCTTCCTGCGCCGAGCGATACGAAAGGTACGGCGCTCCCTGCCGACGGGGGGCTTCCCGGCGGCAGCGTGACGCTGCCGCGGGGCCGGTGCCTGCGGCGGCCTCCCGGCCCTCCACTCGCCGGCCCCAGCGACCTCCCGGTCCTTCCACCGCCGGTCTCAGCCGCCTCGTACTCAGCCCACCGCAGCGGACCGTATGGCTCGGCGGCAGTTGGCCACCTCGTGCTCAACCCGTCCGCGCCCAGGGTCGGCTCCGCCGGGGCCCGGTATGGCCACGCATGCCGCGACCGGCCCAGCCGCCACCCCTCTCGTGGCGCACCCAGCCGAGCCGTCCCAGCCGGAGGCCCGGGCCCTAATCCCGGCCCGACTGCAGTGCCCTGCGGATCGGTCTGCCCACTGCGCGTCGGGCGCGGCGGTAGACCGAGGGGGTTGGGGTGGCCGGCGTCAGTCTTGCCGTGGTCTTGGTGCCGGTTCGGGTGCGGGCCAGGTCTCGTTTCAACTGGGCGTTGTCTACCGACAGTTCGTTGATGCGGGTGTGCAGCCAGCTGAACCGCGCGGTCAGTGACGCCATGTCCGAGTCGTTCCAGGGGCGGACCCCCGCCGGGAACGAAAGTGAACGCATCCGCTCCTCGAAGGCCGCGCCGCCGTCCCCGTGGGTGAAGGTGTTCTCCAGCCCGTTCTTGTCCAGGAACGCCGTGAACCGCTCGAAGCGTTCCGGGTGACCGCCCACCAGCTTGGTGAAGTCGGCGTCTTCGTAGAGCCGCGCCGGATCCGCGCTCTCCGGGTCCTTGACGACCTTGTCCAGCCGCCGGTGCGGAATGTCGAAGTACCGGCACAGCTCCAGCGTCCGCGAGTCCCCGCACAGCACCGTCGCCGGCGTACCGGCGAGCAGCGCCGCGATGTTGCCGTGGATGCGGGAGCCGAAGGAGAAGTCGAAGGAGCGCAGGTCGTCGATCCAGGTGACGGGGTCGACGTACACCCGGACCTTGTCCTCCCGGTACATCGGATGGTCGGGATGCGTCGGCATCGCGGTCACCCGGGCGTTCGGGTCCGACAGATCCCGCCAGTGCAACTGCCGTGCGTCGCTGAGGTTCTGCCCGATGAAGCGCAGACGCGGATACCGCTCGTGGGCGCGGTCGATGATCCCGTCCAGACCCTGCGCCCGCACCGCGCTGTGCGAACCGTTGATCGCGATCCGGGACTCCGGCGTCAGCGCCACCGCCCGCTTGTGCACGCCGAGTTGATGCCCGTACATGAACAGCGACGGGCAGCCGATCACCTCGACGTCCCGGAACCCCATGTCCTTCAGGTACTGCTCGGTGAACTCGCCCCGGACCCCGATCGACGCACTGCGGTCCAGCACCGCCGAGACGAACTCCCGCACCGCCGGCTCGATCCGCTGCAGCCGCGTCGGGTTGTAGTTCACCCCGGTCTGCGCCCCGACCCCCAGCACCACCACCGGGATCCTCAGCCGGGTGATGAGCCGGGTCAGCCGCCGCAGCCCGTTCTCGAAGGAGGGCCGGAACGCGTTGGCGAGCGGCACGACGAAGGCGTCGTACTCCTCGTTGATCCGGGATGCCGCCGCCACCTCGGTGCTGATCCCGTTGGAGACCACCTCCGTGGCCGGGGTCTCCAGGATCTTGTGCGAGGCGTCGCTGAAGATCAGGTTGCCGGAGTTGGTGGCGATGACGTCCCGATGGAGGGCCTCTTCGACAGAGAAGACGTCGTAGGGACTCTTCCCCGATCTGAGGAGGATGCGCTTCGCGCCGCGATCTTTAGGTGACACAAAGTTCAAATTAAGTTTTGACAGTCTTTAATTTCCATACACAACCAGCGCAACCTTTTTGCCGTAAGCGCAGTGTGATCGGACGATCACATGACGTCTGTCCGGTGTGTGGACCGATGCGCAACGCACCATCCCGTTCGCGTAGATTGCCAGGCGGACAGCCGTATCGTGTCGCGAGGGGACGGACCGTAAGTGGCAAGGGCAAGGCAGGCCGTGGGCGAGGCCCGCAGGATCGTCGTCAAGGTCGGCTCCTCGTCGCTGACCACCGCATCGGGCGGCCTGGACGCCGATCGCGTCGACGCGCTCGTCGACGTCCTCGCCAAGAGCCGCAGCGGGGGAGAGAAGGAGATCGTCCTCGTCTCCTCCGGCGCCATCGCCGCCGGCCTCGCCCCGCTGGGCCTGCGCCGCCGCCCCAGGGACCTCGCCCGCCAGCAGGCCGCCGCCAGCGTCGGCCAGGGTCTGCTGGTGGCCCGCTACACCGCCTCCTTCGCCCGCTACGGCGTCCGCGTCGGGCAAGTCCTGCTCACCTCCGACGACATGAGCCGCCGCGCCCACCACCGCAACGCCTCCCGCACCCTCGACAAGCTGCTCGCGATGGGTGCGTTCCCGATCGTGAACGAGAACGACACCGTCGCCACCGACGAGATCCGCTTCGGCGACAACGACCGACTCGCCGCCCTCGTCGCCCACCTCGTCCACGCCGACCTGCTGGTCCTGCTCTCGGACGTCGACGGCGTGTACGACGGCGACCCCAGCAAACCCGGGACCTCGCGGATAGCGGAAGTTCGGGCGCCCGAGGACCTCGCCCACGTCGAGATCGGCAACGCCGGCAAGGCGGGTGTCGGCACCGGCGGCATGGTCACCAAGGTCGAGGCCGCCCGGATCGCGGCCGCCGCCGGCATCCCCGTGGTGCTCACGAGCGCGATCCACGCGGCCGACGCCCTCTCCGGCGCGGACACCGGCACCTACTTCCACCCCACCGGCAAGCGCTCCGCCGACCGCCTGCTGTGGCTGCAGCACGCCTCCACCCCGCAGGGGCACCTCACTCTCGACGACGGTGCGGTGCGCGCGGTCGTGAAGGGCCGCAAGTCGCTGCTGCCGGCCGGAATCGCCGCCGTCGAGGGGGAGTTCAGCGCCGGCGACCCGGTCGAGCTGCGCGACGGAGAGGGGCGCGCGGTGGCCCGCGGGCTCGTCAACTTCGACGCCAAGGAGATCCCCCAGCTGATCGGGCGTTCGACACGGGAACTGGCCCGGGAACTGGGGCCGTCGTACGAACGCGAGGTCGTACACAGGGACGACCTGGTGATCCTCCACCCGTAAACCGGGGCGTAACGACCGCCCCCGGTGGGGGACGTTCCGTAAAACCGCCCCGCGGAGCCGTGCGGCCTGCTCAACTTTCTCTCAGGAACACGTTCCCGAGTCGCTGCGTGAAGGAGGCCGTCGTGAGACGAGTGCGCCCTGGGGCGGCGGCGTCCCGTGGTGCTCTGACGAGCGTCGCGGCCGGGGACACCTACAAGGAGCCCAAGGACCTGCCACGCCTGTGGCATGTCACCCTCAGCGTCTCGGGGGAGGAAGTCCCCCTGAAGGACCTGCGGCGCGCCCTGGAGCAGCTCGCCCATGACCACCCCTTCCTGCTGACCAGCCGGTACGCCAACGACCACGCGGAGATCCGCTACTGGGAAGAGGCGCGCGACCTGCACGACGCGGCCGCCGTCGCGCTGCGCCTGTGGGGCGAGCACCGCCAGACCGCCGGGCTCCCCGCCTGGGAGATCGTCGGCCTGGAGGTCATCGACCGCGAGACCTACCACCAGCGCGTCTCCGAGGGCTACGGACCGCCGCCCGCGACCCCGGTGGGGATTCATCCCTTCTGATCCCTTACGGGTGCCTTGTGGTCGCTTACAAGCGTTTCGTCCCTCTTGATCCCGTCTCGCGGTGTGGAACAACCGCTGGACGGCCCCGGCGGGCGCACTACCCTTCCCTCATGACCACGCTCTCGCCGTACGACGCCATGTCCCCGGTCACCCAGGCCGCCTACCGTGCCAAGGCCGCCGCCGCCGACCTCGCGCCGCTGCCGCGTGCCGTGAAGGACGACGCGCTGCTCGCCATCGCGGACGCCCTGGAGGTCCGTACGAGCGAGATCGTCGAGGCCAATGCCAAGGACATCGCCAAGGCCCGGGAGGCCGGCACCAGCGAGGCCATCGTCGACCGGCTCACCCTGACGCCCGAGCGGGTCCGCGCCATCGCCTCCGACGTGCGGGACGTCGCGGGGCTGCCCGACCCGGTCGGCGAGGTGGTCCGCGGCTCCACCCTCCCCAACGGCATCGACCTGCGCCAGGTCCGTGTCCCGCTCGGCGTCGTCGGCATCATCTACGAGGCCCGCCCGAACGTCACCGTCGACGCCGCCGCCCTGTGTCTGAAGTCCGGCAACGCCGTCCTGCTGCGCGGCTCGGCCTCCGCCTACGAGTCGAACACCGCCCTCGTCCGGGTGATCCGCGACGCCGTGGGCGGTGCCGGGCTGCCCGCCGACGCCGTGCAGCTCGTGCCGGGAGAGAGCCGCGAGAGCGTGCGCGAGCTCATGCGCGCCCGCGGCCTGGTCGACGTGCTGATCCCGCGCGGCGGCGCCTCGCTGATCCAGACGGTCGTCTCCGAGTCCATCGTCCCGGTGATCGAGACCGGCACCGGCAACTGCCACGTCTACGTCGACGCCCGGGCCGACATCGACATGGCCGTCGAGATCCTGATCAACTCCAAGGCCCAGCGGGTCAGCGTCTGCAACGCCGCCGAGACCCTCCTGGTCCACCAGGACATCGCCGCCGAGTTCCTGCCGCGTGCCCTGGACGCTCTCGCCGAGGCCGGGGTGACCGTGCACGCCGACGAACGCGTCCTGGCGTACGCCAAGGACTCCAAGGCGACCGTGGTCGAGGCGACCCCGGAGGACTGGGAGACCGAGTACCTCTCGTACGACATCGCCGCCGCCGTCGTCGACTCCCTCGACAAGGCGGTCGAGCACATCCGGCTGTGGACCTCCGGCCACACCGAGGCGATCGTCACCACCTCCCAGCAGGCCGCCCGCCGTTTCACCCAGCTGGTCGACTCCACGACGGTGGCGGTGAACGCGTCCACCCGCTTCACCGACGGAGGCCAGTTCGGCTTCGGCGCGGAGATCGGCATCTCCACGCAGAAGCTGCACGCCCGCGGCCCGATGGGTCTGCCGGAGCTGACCAGCACCAAGTACATCGTCACCGGCGACGGCCACGTCCGCCGCTGACGGAGCCGCCCTCCCGGGCACGTGAGAGGCGTCTCACCAGACGGATGAATTTCCATACCGTCTGCCCAAATTGACCCCCCAGGTCTACTCTGGATCCGTGCCGGAGGACGTGGGGGGCACGCCGTTCCCGGACGGCTGGGAGCCCGACGACGACCACGACCACGGGGTGTCGGACGAAGAGTTCGCCTCCGTGGTCTTCGACGAGGCCTTCGTACGAGCGGCCGTGGTGCACGAGCCGACCGCCGTCGAGCGCCTCCTGGCCGCCGCCCAGGCAAGAGCCGAGGCCTCCGAGGCCGAGGCGCGCCGGGCGCACGCCGCCGGCGAACGCTTCGACGACGGGTACGGCCCCGACGGGCACGATTTCGGCCGTGGCGGCGACCTCGACGACCTGGACGACACCGAGGTCCTCGACGACGGCTACGGCGCCCCCGGGACATACGGCAGGCAGGTCCGCTGGCATCGCCCCGTCGCCTGGGTGCTCGCGCTCGTGATGGGCATCGGCATGGTCGCGCTGGCCTTCGCGGCCGTCTACCGCAGCGCCTCCTCGGGCGACCGGGACCAGGTCCCGCCCCCCGCCTCGACCGGCCTGGAACAGGGCAGTGCGGCGGCTCCCTCCGTTTCCGCCGACACCTCCCAGCCGGCCGTCTCGGCGATCCCGCGCTCGCCCTGAACTGCCTGTCGTCCTCCTGGTGAGAACCTGTCAGAACTTGTCGTGTACCAGGGCGTTTACCCGAGCCTCTCCAGACCTACTCTGAAAGTATGGGCGGGCCTGGAGACCCACCGGAGGGGACACCCGAGGGCGGCCCCGTGGGTGGCGAGGACGAGTACCGATCCGTCGTCTTCGACGAGTCGTTCGTCCGTGCTGCCCGGCTTCAGGAGTACTCCGCGCAGGAGCGCATGGCCGACCACGCGCCCGCCGTACGCCGTCGCCCGCCCCTGCACCGGGGGCTGACCCGGCAGGCGCTGATCCTCGTCCTGCTGATCGCCATCGCCTTCGGCACCGCGATCTACATGGGCGTACGCCACCCGTACAGCTCCCCGCAGACCCGGCAGCCCGTCGATGCCCTCCGGATGACCGTCATCCCGCTCTCCCCACAGGGCAAGGTGCCCGGCTCGGCCGACGCCGAGTACCTGTACGCGCACAGCCCCGCCGCGCAGTACGCGGTCGGCGCCGAGGGGATTCCGCTGCCCGCCTCCCGGCGCACCGCCCACTTCTCGGACGGCGACGTCGTGGCCGCCCTAAGCACGGCGAAGGACTACATCGTCCGCTCCTCGCTCTACCCCGAGGTGCTCAGCAGCAGCCAGTTCCACCCGGCGCGCGTCCTGGTCGACCCCGACCAACTCGACCAGTTCGACCAGAGTTTCGAACACCCTGCCGCGGACGGGCGGCACGCGCCCACCGGCTGGCTGGTTCGCTTCGACGCCTCCCACGCACAGCTGGCCGACCGCAAGATCCGTGTCCAGGGCACGCTGCAAGCCGCCGAGACCAACTCGTCCACCCTCGAGGTCACCGCGGACCACACGTTCGTGTATGCGCTCCGGCCGACCGGCGCCGACGACAAGGCCCTGGTGTCCCTGTTCACCGTCCGCCGCGAGTTGACGTTCCGCTTCGACCGCGACGACCTGCGCACGCACCAGACCCAGCTGGTCGTCTCCTATGTGCAGGCGGGCCCGCTCTCCTGCGCCGGGGACTCCACCAAGCACCTCAACCCGCTCCTGGCCGGCCAGACCGCCAAGGCAGGCGGCCCGGCAGGGACCAACCCCTACGCCACGGGCAGCGCAACGGCCCTCTGCGGAACCCTGGCCACGGGGGCCGAGCCGACGGCTTGAGAAGGGGCGGAGCCGGTCCCCGTACCCGTGCCGGGTCCTCCGCCGGCGTCAGCCGGCGGGTGAGCTCGCGGCCGTAACCGTGCCCCAGACCCTTCGCCCGTCCTGGCCGTGCCGGTCCTGGCCCGTGCCCGCGCCCGCCCTGTGGTGTCGGCCTCCCCGGCGCAACCGTGCGCTGCCGTGCCGGGACGCGAAGCGGTCGTGCCCGAGCCGATCCGTGCCCGAGCCGATCCGCGTCCGCTCGGCCCGCGCCGGGGGCAGCCGACCGGAGGGTTACTCCTCGTCCTGCGGCGGAGCCTTCGGCGGGGGCGGGCTCGCGAAGCCGTCGAAGCCCCGCTTGACCCGGCCGCCCAGGTTCCCGGCCCCGCCGGCGAGGTCGGTGACCAGCTTCATCAGCGGGTCCTTGGAGCTCTTCACGTCACTGGCATAGCTCGCCGCCGACTCACGGAACGAGTCGCTGACCGAGGTGTCCTTGTCCTCGCTGCGCCGCGGGTAGTGTCCGTCCATGATCCGCTGGTAGTCGCGGGTCCCGGCCCACTTCTTCAGCTCGGCCGCCCGCACCGCGGTGAAGGGGTGGGAGCGGGGCAGCACGTTGAGGATCTTCAGCACGGAGTCGCGCAGGTCGCCGCCCGCCTCGTACTCCTCGGCCTGCTGCAGGAACGCGTCCACGTTCATCTCGTGCAGATGGTTGCCGCCCGCGATCTTCATCAGGCCGCGCATCGAGGCCTGCAGATCCTGTCCGACGAGCAGCCCCGCCCGGTCGGCGGACAGCTCCGACTTGCGGAACCACTCCCGCAGCGCGGTCACGATCGCCATGATCGCGAGGTTGCCCATCGGTATCCAGGCGATCCTGAGCGCGAGGCTCGTCAGGAACAGCAGGATCGTGCGGTACACCGCGTGACCGGACAGCGCGTGCCCCACCTCGTGGCCGACGACCGCCCGCATCTCCTCCTCGTCGAGCAGCTCGACGAGGCCCGTGGTGACGACGATGATCGGCTCGTCCAGGCCGATGCACATCGCGTTCGGCTGCGGGTCCTGCGTGACGTACATCGGCGGGACCTTCTCCAGGTCCAGGATGTAACAGGCGTCCCGCAGCATGTCGTTCAGATGTGAGAACTGCTGGTCCGACACGCGTACCGAGTCGGACAGGAACAGCAGCCGCAGACTTCGCTCCGGCAGCAGCCCGCTGAGCGCCTTGAAGACGGTGTCGAAGCCGCTCAGCTTCCGCAGCGCCACCAGCGCGGAGCGGTCGGCCGGGTGCTCGTAGGCACGCGAGGAGATACCCGGGAAGCGCCGGCGCTGCCTGCTCGGTACGCGCTCGTTCCCGTTCTGCTCGTGACCGTCGCTGGACATGTCATCCCCCATGTGCGTGTGTGTGCCCTATGTGCCCCCAAGGCAGGGCCCAGCCTAGGCGGAGATACCGTGGACGGGCAGTACAGCCGAAGGAGCCACGTCATGGAGCATCACCCCGCAGCCGCCTGGCTGACCGAGGCCGCGAGCGCCGCCCAGCAGCACGGGGCGGGCAATCTGCTCCGGATCGTCCTGATCGTGATGTTCTTCGGTTGTGCACTGACCGGCTGGTTCCTGCTGCGCGGGTACAAACATAAGGACGACTGAGCCGCGGGGAACGTTCCCCGCTCGTCCCCAACGGCGGAGTCGGCGCGAGGCGCGCAGGGCCGCCCGCTTACGATGAGCCGACATCTTTATCCCGCCCACACCGGATAGGTCCTGCCGAAGATGAGCTTCCACAGCACCGCTGCCCAGTTGGTCACCCTCGCCGCCGAGGGCGAGGAGGGCGGCAACCACAACAGCCTCAACCCCCTCGTCACCGGCGGAGGCGCCTTCCTCCTCCTCCTGCTCCTGCTGTGGATCACCACCCGCTTCAACCGCGACCGCTGAGCCCGGGCGCCCGTCACCGGGCCGCCCCCTGGGGTCTGACGGACGAGGCCCGTAGGCCGGGCCGGTAGGGTCTGCACGCATGGGAGAGCAGGACATGCCTACCGGTCCGGCGAATGACATGGCGAACGACATGGTGAACGGCCCCGAGCACAGGCCCGGCAACGGCCCCGTGAACACGGGCAAGCGCCGTCTGGGCGTCATGGGCGGTACGTTCGACCCCATCCACCACGGGCACCTCGTGGCGGCCAGCGAGGTCGCCGCGCAGTTCCACCTGGACGAGGTCGTGTTCGTCCCCACGGGCCAGCCCTGGCAGAAGACCCACCGCAAGGTCTCCCCGGCCGAGGACCGCTACCTGATGACGGTGATCGCGACCGCCGAGAACCCGCAGTTCTCGGTGAGCCGCATCGACATCGACCGGGGCGGCCCCACGTACACCGTGGACACCCTGCGCGACCTGCGCGCGCTCAACCCCGACACCGACCTCTTCTTCATCACCGGCGCGGACGCCCTCGCCCAGCTCCTGACCTGGCGCGACACCGAGGAGCTGTTTTCCCTGGCGCACTTCATCGGGGTCACTCGTCCGGGGCATCACCTCAGCGACGCCGGACTCCCGGAGGGCGGTGTCTCGCTCGTGGAGGTTCCCGCGCTGGCCATCTCTTCCACAGACTGCCGTGCGAGAGTCGCCAAGAGCGACCCCATCTGGTACATGGTGCCGGACGGAGTCGTGCGCTACATCGACAAGCGCGAGCTGTACCGCGGCGAGTGAACCGAGAGGGGCACCGGTGAACGACCGATACGACGCGGGCTACGGCGGCGATCAGTACGAACTCGTCGGCTACGACGAGTACGGGCAGCCGGTCTACCGCCAGATCCCGGCGCAGCAGGCTCCGCGGCAGACGTACGACGCGTACGCGCAACAGGGCTACGGGTACGACCCCTACGCCACCGGGCAGCAGCAGCCCGTGCCGCCGTACGACGCCTACGACACCGGACAGCGGCCGACGGTGTCCTACGACCCGTACGGCACCGGCGCCCCCGGCGGCGGCCAGGCACCCCCGTACGACCCCTACGGGCAGAGCGCGGCGAGCGGCCGGCAGCCCCGGGTCGCCGAGCAGACCGCCCACATCCCGCAGCAGCCCGGACCCGCCGAGGAGCTGGAACCGGAAGCCCCGGGCGCCCGCGAACGCGATTACCGCACCGAGCAGTTCGCGTTCGTCGAGGAGCCGGACGGCAACTCCGAGGACGTCATCGACTGGCTGAAGTTCACGGAGAACCGCACCGAGCGCCGCGAGGAGGCCCGTCGCCGCGCGCGCAGCCGGGGCATTGCCCTGGTCGTCGTCCTCGCGCTGGTCGCCGTCGGCGGCGCCGGCTACCTCTGGTACGCCGGGAAGCTGCCAGGTCTGTCCTCTTCCGGCTCCAAGACCGGCACAGCGGTCCCCGCGGCCGCCCAGAACCGCGACGTGATCGTCGTCCATCTGCACAACACCGGCAAGGGCGGCACCTCCACCGCCCTGCTGGTCGACAACACCACCACCAAGCAGGCCACGACCGTCCTGCTGCCCAACTCCCTCGCCCTGACCGACGACGCCGGCGGCACGACCACCCTCGCCAAGTCGGTCGACGACGACGGCTCCTCCGGGACCCGGGACCAGCTCGACACCGTACTCGGCACCAACATCGAGGGCACCTGGCGCCTGGACACCCCCTATCTGCAGAACCTCGTCGAGCTGGTCGGCAACATCGACATCGACACCAACGCCGATGTGCCCGACCCGGCCGCGAAGAAGAAGGGCAGTGGGCCCCTCGTCCACAAGGGCAAGGACCAGACCCTCAGCGGCAAGATGGCCGTCGCCTACGCCACCTACCGCGTCTCCGGCGAGTCCCAGAACGCCCAGCTGGAGCGGTTCGGCCAGGTCATGCAGGGTGTGCTGCGCAAGATGTCCTCGGACGCCACGGCCGCCACGACCACCGTGCAGACCCTGGCGCAGATCCTCGACCCCTCTCTGACCGACAAGGACCTGGGCACCTTCCTCGCCAAGCTCGCCGACCTCGCCAAGGGCGGCGACTACAAGACGGCCCTGCTGCCCGTCCAGACCGACGGCACGCTGAGCGCCCAGACCAGCGCCAGCGTGGTCAAGGACATCCTCGGCGGCACCGCCAAGAGCCCCGACGCGGGCTCCGCGGTCCGGGTCTCCGTGCAGAACGCCACCGGAGTCAAGGACAACACCGAGAAGGCCCGTGTGGTCCTCCTCAACGGCGGCTTCACCTTCCTGGAGGCCGGTACGACGTCCACCACCCGGGCGACCTCGAAGGTGATCTACTCCTCCGCCGCCGACAAGCAGAACGCCATCGAGGTCGCCAAGACCCTGGGGCTGCCGACCAGCTCCGTGACGAAGGGCACGGTCAGCTCCAATGCCGGCGTCTCGGTGGTCCTCGGCCAGGACTACACGCCGTCCTCCTCCTGAGGACGGCCCCGGGGCACCCTCGTGATCCGATAATCACGTGGGGTGCCCTCGGCGGTCCGTGAGACCCTTGATGTCTAGTGACCGCCGACGGAAAGCCACGCAGTGACCGCCACCGACCGTTCCATCGAGCTCATCAACACCGCCGCCCAGGCGGCCGCCGACAAGCTCGCCCACGACGTCATCGCCTACGACGTCAGCGATGTGCTCTCGATCACGGATGCCTTCCTGCTGGCGTCCGCCCCCAACGACCGCCAGGTCAAGTCGATCGTCGACGAGATCGAGGAGCGGCTCCTGAAGGAGCTCGGCGCGAAGCCGGTGCGCCGCGAGGGCGACCGCGAGGCCCGTTGGGTCCTGCTCGACTACGTCGACATCGTCGTCCACGTGCAGCACAGCGAGGAGCGCGTCTTCTACGCCCTGGAGCGGCTGTGGAAGGACTGCCCCGAGCTCGAGCTGCCCGCCGACGCCAAGGCCACCCGCGGCAAGGCCGAGGAGCACGCCAAGCTGCAGGCCGCCGAGGACGCGGCCGAACTGGACGGGGAGTGGTGATGAGCCCTACGGGCGAGGTGACCGACAGGAAGGACCGGGGCCGCCGGATCATCCTGTGGCGGCACGGGCAGACCGCCTGGAACGTGGAGCGCCGCTTCCAGGGCTCCACGGACGTCGAGCTCACCGAGACGGGCGTCGGACAGGCCCGGCGCGCGGCGCGGCTGCTCGCCTCGCTCAAGCCCGACGTGATCGTCTCCTCGGACCTCCAGCGCGCCGTGAACACGGCCGCCGAGCTCGCCGAGCTCACCGGTCTCGAGGTCGCCCGCGACGAGGCCCTGCGCGAGACCTACGCGGGCGTCTGGCAGGGCCTGACGCACGAGGAGATCATCACCCGGTACGGCAAGGAGTACGCCGCGTGGAAGCGCGGCGAGCCCGTCCGGCGCGGTGGCGGCGAACTGGAGAGCGAGGTCGCCGACCGCGCGGCCCCCGTCGTGCTGCGGCACGCCGAGAAGCTGCCCGAGGACGGCACCCTCGTGGTGGTCAGCCACGGCGGCACCATCCGCACGACCATCGGACGTCTGCTCGGCCTCGAGGCCAACCACTGGGAGAGTCTCGGCGGCCTCTCCAACTGCTGCTGGTCCGTCCTCGGCGAGGGCGTGCGCGGCTGGCGCCTCCTTGAGCACAACGCGGGCACCCTCCCGGAGCCCGTCCTCGGCGACGACGACTGAGCGTCCTCAGCGCCCCGGACCCCGGATTTCACTTTCCGGCAGGTCACAGGCTAAAGTTCTTCTTGTTCGCCCCGCCGAGTGGGGGCGAAACACCATGCGGCTCCGCCGCGTGGCGTGAGGGGCTATAGCTCAGTTGGTAGAGCGCCTGCATGGCATGCAGGAGGTCAGGAGTTCAATTCTCCTTAGCTCCACGGATCGACACTCTTTTGAGTTGTCAAAGATCGGTGATGAGGATCCCGTCCCCTCAGGGGGCGGGATCTTCTGCGTTCCACCTACGGATGATCGCCGCCGCCTCGCCGTCCACCGGCGGCCACAGCCGCTGTCTGTGTTCCCGGAGCAACACGAGCTTCTCGCGGGCCTCTTCGCCCTCCGGTGTGTAGACCACGATCCGGCACTCCGGCATTCCGTCCACCGACAGCGACTGCGAGGTCATCCGCAGTTCTCCCACCGCCTCGTGACGGAACGTCTTCACCCGCGGCCCCGGTTGCGTCACCGCACCGCTCGCCCACAACTCGGCGAAGTACGGGCTGGCCGCCGACAGTCCGCGTATGTAGTTCTCCCAGGCCGGCTCGCCGACATGTCTGCCGTACGAGGACCGCAGTGTGGCCACCATCACCGGCAGTTCGCGGTCGAGGTGCACCACCGGGCAGGCCTCTTCCGACACCGTGCACAGCGACCACAGCACGTTCGGCACACCGATCCTGAGGGTCGCCTGCACCGCGAACAGATCCCGGTAGGGCGGGTTGGCGGCGAGGATGTCGTACCGCGAGTTGTAGACCACCGCCAGGAGCGGGTCGAGGGCGTCGATGATGCCCTGCACCTCCGGTCCGACCGTCCGCGTCGGCATCTCCGGGGCCGCGTCGAAGGGCACCTCCGCCAAGCGGTACAGATGCTCCCGCTCCGGCGGATCCAGCCGCAGGGTGCGCGCGACGGCGTCCAGGACCTGCGCGGACGCGTTGATCGGGCGGCCCTGCTCCAGCCATGTGTACCAGGTCACACCCACGCCGGAGAGCTGGGCGACTTCCTCCCTGCGCAGTCCCGGTGTGCGCCTGCGCAGCCCCGGTGGCATACCGACGTCGGCCGGTGTCACCCGGGCGCGCCTGCTGCGCAGGAAGGTGGCCAGCTCCGGCCGGCGGCGCTGTGTCGTCCTCATCGTCACGTCCCCCGTCGTCACGTTTTCATCGTCGGCGCCCGGTCCGTCCCCTGCCAGGTGCTGTCAGTACCAGCATCGGTGGGCTCTCGGCACCCGTATCGGCGCGTCGCCAGGCTCGACGGCATGACGACCACATTCCGAACGGGACCGGGTCCCACGCCCGCTCCGGGCCCTGCGATCAGTGAAACACCCGGCACTGACAACCGGCCCCGGCTGCTGCTCGCGCTCGTGCTCACGGCACAGTTCATGGCGGTCCTCGACGTCTTCATCGTGAACGTCGCGGCCCCCACCATCGGTTCCGAACTCCACGCCCCCGGCAGCGACTTGCAGCTGGTGGTCGCCGTATACGCCATCACCTACTCGGTGCTGCTGATCACCGGCGCACGGCTCGGCGACCGGTTCGGCCACGGCCGCGTCCACCTCGTCGGCCTCGCCCTGTTCACCGCCGCCTCACTCGCCTGCGGCCTGGCCCAGGGCTCCACCGAGCTGATCGTGTTCCGGCTGGTGCAGGGCGCCGGGTCGGCGGTGATGATCCCGCAGGTGCTCAGCCTGATCCAGCGCACCTTCACCGGCGAGGCCCGGGTCCGGGCGCTCGGCGCGTACTCGGCCGTCCTCGCCGTGGGCGCCGCGGCCGGGCAGACGATCGGCGGGCTGCTGGTCAGCGCCGACCTCCTCGGCACCGGCTGGCGGCCGGTCTTCCTGGTGAACGTGCCGGTGGGCGCCGTACTGCTGCTGCTCGGCAGGCGTGTCCTGCCGTTGGGCGGAGTGTCCGGGCCCGGCGCGGCGCGGAGCCTGGACCTGCCGGGGCTGGTGCTGCTCGGTTCCTCCGTGTCGCTGCTGACGGTGCCGCTGGTGCTCGGGCAGGAGGAGGACTGGCCGCTGTGGACGTGGCTGTCGCTGGCGGCCGCCGTGGTCCTCTTCGCGCTGTTCTGCGGCTACGAGTCCCGGCTGGCCCGGCGCGGCGGCGCCCCGCTGATCGCGCCCCGGGTGCTGCGGCACCCCGGGATGGGCCTGGCGGTGTTCCGCATCCTGGCCGTCATGGCGGTCAACGCCGGATTCCTGTTCACGCTCACGCTGCACCTCCAGGGCGGCCTCGGGCACAGCGCGCTGCGCGCCGGTCTCGGCTTCGCGCCGACCGCGGTGGTCTTCGGCGTGGTCGGGCTGACCTGGCGGCGCTGGCCTGCTTCCTGGCAGCGGGCGCTTGCCCCGGCCGGCTTCGCGCTCACCGCCGGCTCGGTGGCCGGTGTCGGTCTCGCGATTCGGGGCGGCGGCGACGGCGGAGCCGGGCTGTACGTCGCGTTCGTCGGCCTGGGCGTCGGGCTCGCGCTCGCCTTCGGCCCGACCTTCACCGGGGCGCTGGCGGCGGTGCGGCCGCAGGACGCGGCGGACGCCAGCGGGCTGCTCGCGACGGTCACCCAGCTCGGTCAGCTGATCGGTGTGGCGGCGTTCGGCACACTGTTCTTGAACCGCCTTGAGTCACTTGGGGCCCCAGCGGCGTATACCTCTGCGGAGGCGCTTTCTGCGTGCATGTGGGCACTGGCCGGCACCGCCTCGGTGGGTGCCGTGTCCGGACTGGTACTGAGGCGTCGCTGACCGTATTGGTCCGGCCGTGGCAGAATCAAACGGCCGGAAGGGGGCGCGGCCCGACGGGAGGGAGTAGCGATGCCTGCGAGCATCCTCGAGGAGGTCGGCCACCTCCTCGCTGCGACGTTGACACGGGACACGGCCACTCGTCTCAGCTGCCCTTCCTGCGGTTCCGGTCACGTGGCCCAAGTGCTCGGCGACAACGGCGGGATCTCCTACGTGTGCACGGCCTGCGGCCACAGCTGGAGCTGATCGATGGGTGCACACAGGCGAAAGTGCGACTGGTGCGGGAGCGGAACGCCGATCGTCCGCGACATGGAGCCGATCAACCCCGACTACCAGTACTGGTGCGAGGAATGCGCACGGGCGCTGATCATAAAAGGCGACCCGATCGAGACGTACCGCGAGCTGGAGGGCGAGCCGATCTACGGCCGGCTCCTCGAGGAGCACTGCACGCTCAAGCGGTTCTACTCGTTCGTCACGGCCTGAGCCCGGCCGGGCGTCGGCAACGATGTCCGGCCAGCGCCAGGAAGACGAGTCCGGCCCCTGCATAGAGGCCGGACAGCGCCAACGCGATGCCCCCCTGGTGCAGTTCGGGCCGCGCGGGGCCGTGGGGCACCCACCACAGGGCGTACGAGCAGAAGACCAGCACAGTGCCCAGGGCGGCCGCCCGGTGCCCTCGCGTCCACAGCAGCAGTACCAGTGGCACACACCACACCCAGTGGTGCGACCACGACACCGGGCTGATCAACAGCGCCGTCACGGCGCAGGCGGCCACCGCCCACGCGCGTAGGCCCCGCAGCTCCGCCAGGACCGCCACCGACAGCCCTGTCACGGCCACCAGAGCCGCCAGGGTGGCCCAGAGGGCCCCCGGGGCCGGTGTGTGCAGCAGACGCGCCAGAACGCCGCGCAGGGCCTGATTGGCGGTCTCCTCGGCATGCCCCACCCGGCTCATGCGGAAGACCATGCGGGTCCAGAACCGCCACGAGTCGTACGGCAGGACGGCCGCCGCGAGCAGCGTCGCCCCCGCGAACGCGGCGGCCGCCCCGCGCGCGTGCCGCAGCCAGGGGCGTCCGTCGCCGCCCCTGAGGTGCGCCACGCAGCCGGTGGCGAGCAGGAACACCGCGAACAGCGCGGGCGTCAGCTTGACCGCCGCGGCCAGCCCCAAACCGGCCCCGGCCCAGCGGGCCGGGCCGTCGGCCGGACGGCGTGACAGATCCCACAGCACCAGGACGGCGAGCAGCAGATTGACCTGTCCGTAGCGCAGCGTCGTCCACACCGGCTCGCACCACACGGCCGCCGCCGCGACCCACCAGACGCTCTCCACGCGCGCGGCTCCCACGAGTTTCAGCGACAGCCACACGAACGCCACCACAAGGGCGAGGTTCGCGGCCGTCGCCGTCGCGCGCAGCTGCGGGACGTCCAGGAACGTCAGCGGAGTGAACAGCAGGGCCGCGAACGGCGGGTACGTCGTGGGCAGATGCTCGGGGGTCGCCCGCAGCGCGTACAGGTCGCCGCCCGCGCGGACGGTCGCCCCCTCGGCCCGGTACACCATCAGGTCGATCATCGACACGTGCGCGGCCCGCTGTGCGACCCAGAACGCGGTGAAGGAGAAGAGGCACGCCCCCAGGGCGACCGATGCGCTGCTGCGGGCTCCGGGGATCGCGATCACGGACACGAAGACCGACACTAGCGCCCGAATCCGTACAGAACGGAAACGATTTGGTGGTGCACCCCTTCGACCGTGTAATGTTGGCGTCGCCGCCGGGGAAGCCGGGCGACACGGTGAACATGCGGTTCGACCGCATGGCCGCACGGGGCTATAGCTCAGTTGGTAGAGCGCCTGCATGGCATGCAGGAGGTCAGGAGTTCAATTCTCCTTAGCTCCACAGAACTCGAAGGCGGGTCATCCGAACGGATGACCCGCCTTCGTCGTGTACGGAGGCGGCCGGGGCACGACGAATGCGGGCCACCCGAGCCGGGTGACCCGCCGTGAGTGTGCTCAGCGGCCGAGGGCGCGGCGACCGCGACCCTGGGAGAGGACCGGAAGGTTGCGGGACGGCGCCTGGGAGCGCGTGTCCTCCTCGATGCGCAGCGCCAGCGCCGGGCAGCGGCGCACAGCGCGCAGGGCCTTCGCCTCCGCGTACTGCGGCACCTTCGCCTGGGCGACGGTCGGGAAGCCGTCGGCGCCGAGCTGGAAGACCTCCGGGAGGATGTCCGCGCACAGGCCGTGACCCCGGCACAGCGTCCAGTCCACGTAGATCTTCTGGCGGCTGCCTCCGGCCTCCTCCGGCTCTCCGCCGCCCGGGATGCCCGCCGGGGCCTTGCCTCCCTCGAAGAGCGGCAGAACGCCCTCCACGGGCCTTCCGCAGCCGTTTCCGAGCACATGGGCGGCGAGGTCGTCGGTGAACGCCTTGATGGTCGACTCCAGGAACATCGCCGAGCCGTCCGGGTGCGAGCACGCGCCGCGCCGCTTCACGTTCTTGGCGACCTGCTTGAGAGCCTCCAGGGCGGCCGGTCCGCCGCCGTTGAGGATGTCCTCCATGCCGCGCGCGGCGGCGGGCAGCCCGAGGTAGCAGGGACCGCACTGTCCCGCGCTCTCGTCGGCCAGCCACTGGGCCACCCGCAGCGACTCGCCCAGCGGACACGTCTCCTGAGTGATCGGCAGAATGGCGCCGGCCCCGAGCGCGCCGCCCACCGCGTCCAGGGAGTTGCGGGAGACGATGGCCTCGTTGACCGTCGCCGCGTCGATCCACTTGCCGTGGTAGCCGCCGGTCAGCACGCCCTGCGGCACCGGCGGGGCCCCGGCCAGCTGGAGGACGTAGCGCAGCGGCACGCCGGTGGGGACCTCGATCACCATCGGGCGGGCGACCGCGCCGGAGACCGTCAGCATGACGGTGCCCGGCTCGTCGTACAGGCCGGTGTTGCCGTAGCGCTCCGGGCCGATGCGGGCGGCGATCGCCAGCTGGGCGAACGTCTCGGCGTTCGACAGCAGCGTGGGCGCGCCGCCGACGCCGTTCTGCGAGGCGCTGGTCTTGCGGCCGGGCGGGATCGCCGGGCCGCCGTCGATCGAGCGGATCAGCGACGCGGCGGCGCCGGTGACCATGCGGACCGGGTTGCGCTGGACGAACGCCTTCAGTGCCGACCGGCGGCCGTTGGAGAGGCCGCGTTCGGCGAGCGCGGCCTCCATGGAGCGCTGGGTCGACTCACGGGTGACCCCCACCACGAGCGTGCGGGCACCCAGCGCCTCGGCGCACAGCAGCGCGCCGTCCAGGATCAGGTGCGGGGCACGGTTGATCAGCACCGTGTCCTTGCGGCAGGCCGGTTCGTCCTCGCTTCCGTTGACGACGACGACCGGCCGTACGCCGCGCTTGATCGCCGCTTCGGCGACCGAGCGCAGCTTCTTGTGGAAGGGGAAGCCCGCGCCGCCGCGGCCCTTCAGGTTGATCCGTTCGGCGAGCTGCGCGAGCTGCTCGCCGCCCAGGGGTTCAAGCGGCCCGTGCACCTTCAGGTGCATGGGCAGATCGAGCCTTTCGACAAGGTCGAAGCCCGACGTGAGCTGAGGAAGTCCGACCACACGGACTTCTGGTACGTCGGGCAGGGCCTCGTTCACCTATAGCCTCCGGAAGGCGTGTTCCAAGGTTCGCCCGAACCCGGCGTGTCGTACGACCTGCCGGGGGATGGTTCATTGGCGGGACCGCTGTTGTACGTGTCGTTCGAGTTGTACGTGCCGTAGAGGTTGTTCGTCTCACCGGTGTCGTACACGTCACTTCCGCCATACCCGGCGCCGCCCGAATTGCCATAGACCGGGATGTTGTATCCGGTGTCCTGGAGCGGGTCGTAGGCCGACGGCGGCGCCTCGCCCACCGGCGGCGGAGAGGGGATCGGCCAGCTGCCCGACGTGCTGGAGGGGCTGTCCATGCGTGGCATCGCCGCCGTGGCCTGCATGTCCAGCGGCAGATCCATGCGTGCGGTCTGGCCGGCGGCGAAGCCCTGTTCGGGGCGTGAGGAGGGTGTCTTCACGGCCCGGTAGGCGGCCGCGAAGCCGGACGCGGGCTCTGGGGCCGGCGCGGCGCCGTATCCGGCGGCCGCGGGAGATGCCGCCGTGTCCGAAAACGACGGCCTGGCCGGGCGCTCGTTCTCGTAGCCCGGCAGTCCGGACGAGGACTCCGCCATCCGGGCCCGGTTTGCGTCCAGCCCCTCGAGGCTGGAGCGCTCCTCGTTGCCGATGATCGCGACGATCCGGTCGGCGACCTTGCGCTTGAAGCTGCGCGGCGCGGCGCGCAGGGCGAGGGCCGCCATCACTCCGACCAGGCACAACTCGTACGACACCATGAAGAACGTCTTCGCCGGACGTCCGGCGAACAGGCCGTGGATCAGGGCCGCGCACAGGGCCGGGTAGGCCAGCATGTGCATTGCGCGCCAGCGCGCGGCCACCGGTGCGGGGGACGCGAACTGGTTGCGCAGCGCGCCGGTGACGCCCACGAAGATCATGAGCAGACCGGCCAGGGAGCCGAGGCCGATGAGCCCGCCGCTGCCCGAGACGCCGAGGCTGAAGGGGATCAGCGCGGCGATCAGGACGGTGTGCTCCAGTGCCAGCTTGATCGTGATGTGCACCAGGAGGAAGGCGATCGAGGCGACGGCGGTCACCCGGTGGATGCCTTGGGCAATGATCCGCTGGCGCGTGTCGAGGATGAGCCGGTCCTGGGCGACCAGGCCCCAGATCACCGAGCAGGTGAGGCTGACGAGCGACAGGACGCCCGCACCGAAGTTGAGGAAGTCCTGGAGCCAGCTGCCGCCGTTCAGTACCACCACGGGTATGAGCAGCAGGACGACAGCCGACGCCACCCCATAGGCCGACCGGCCGGGTTTGGGGAGCGAGCTGTTACTACGACGAGGGTTCATGGGGGCAACTCCGAGCAGTTCGGGAAAGCGGTCCCGCTGCCGAACTCTAAGCGGCGCCATACCGATCAGTACGAGGTTTGAGTTATTGCGTTGTTATCAAAGGACAATGCGTCTGTTGCGATGTCCCCTAGTGCGGTGTTACGCGAAGTAAGCTTTGACCTTGGTTCAGACCTTGCCTCCGTGCTTGCTGTGCTCAGTCAGGCATACGGAAGAGCGTCGCGACTTGCTCAACGCCTGCGGTACCCTGACGCCATGCGTGCCGTACGCCTTCTGCTTAGCGGGCCGCGCTGATCAGTCCCGACCGCCGGGTGAACCGGGCGGTCGGCATCGGCGCGGCATCCCCTCCTGCGTGAGGGGATTTTTCGTTTCTAGAACGACACGCCGCAGGCAGAGACGACCGATGGAGCTTTGAGGATCATGAGCGAGACGAACCCCGCTGCCGCTGCTACGTCAGCGGAGGCCGCGCCGCACCGCTACACGGCTGCCATGGCGGCCGAGATCGAAGCACGCTGGCAGGACTTCTGGGACGCCGACGGCACCTACGCCGCTCCGAACCCGAAGGGCGACCTGGCCGGCGCCCCCGGGCTGGTCGCCAAGCCCAAGAAGTTCATCATGGACATGTTCCCGTACCCCTCGGGTGCGGGCCTGCACGTCGGTCACCCCCTGGGCTACATCGCCACCGATGTCTACGCCCGGTTCCAGCGCATGACCGGCCACAACGTCCTGCACACCCTGGGCTTCGACGCCTTCGGCCTGCCGGCCGAGCAGTACGCCGTGCAGACCGGCACGCACCCGCGCGTGTCCACCGAGGCCAACATCGAGAACATGAAGGCCCAGCTGCGCCGGCTGGGTCTGGGCCACGACAAGCGGCGGTCGTTCGCGACGATCGACCCGGACTACTACAAGTGGACCCAGTGGATCTTCCTGCAGATCTTCAACTCCTGGTACGACGACGAGGCGAACAAGGCCCGCCCGATCTCCGAGCTGATCGCCCAGTTCGAGAGCGGCGAGCGCGCCGTACCCGGTGACCACGGGCGCGCGTGGAACCAGCTGACCGCCGCCGAGCGCGCCGACGTCCTGGGCGAGTACCGGCTGGCCTACGCCTCCGACGCCCCGGTCAACTGGTGCCCCGGCCTGGGCACCGTGCTGGCCAACGAGGAGGTCACCGCCGACGGCCGCTCCGAGCGCGGCAACTTCCCGGTCTTCAAGGCCAAGCTGCGCCAGTGGAACATGCGCATCACCGCCTACGCCGACCGGCTGCTGGAGGACCTGGAGGAGCTGGACTGGCCCGAGGCCATCAAGCTGCAGCAGCGCAACTGGATCGGCCGCTCCGAGGGCGCCCGCGTCGACTTCCCGATCGACGGCGAGCACATCACGGTCTTCACCACGCGTCCCGACACCCTGTTCGGCGCGACCTACATGGTGCTGGCCCCCGAGCACCCGCTGGTCGAGAAGTTCACCCCTCAGGCCTGGCCCGAGGGCACCCACACGGTGTGGACCGGCGGCCACGCGACCCCGGCCGAGGCGGTCGCCGCATACCGCGCGCAGGCCGGTGCCAAGTCCGACGTGGAGCGGCAGGCCGAGGCCAAGGACAAGACCGGCGTCTTCACCGGCGCGCACGCCACCAACCCGGTCAACGGCGAGCGGATCCCCGTCTTCATCGCCGACTACGTGCTGATGGGCTACGGCACCGGCGCGATCATGGCCGTCCCGGCGGGCGACCAGCGCGACTTCGAGTTCGCGCGCGCCTTCGAGCTGCCGATCCGCTGCATCGTCGAGCCGACCGACGGCCGCGGCACCGACACCTCGACGTGGGAGGACGCCTTCTCGTCGTACGACGCGAAGATCATCAACTCCTCCAACGACGACATCAAGCTGGACGGCCTGGGTGTCGCCGACGCCAAGGCGCGCATCACGGAGTGGCTGGAGCGCAAGGGCATCGGCCAGGGCACCGTCAACTTCCGCCTGCGCGACTGGCTGTTCAGCCGCCAGCGCTACTGGGGCGAGCCCTTCCCGATCGTCTACGACGAGGACGGCATCGCCCGCTCGCTGCCCGAGTCGATGCTGCCCCTGGAGCTGCCCGAGGTCGAGGACTACTCGCCGCGCACCTTCGACCCGGACGACGCCGACACCCAGCCCGAGACCCCGCTGTCCCGCAACGAGGACTGGGTCAACGTCACCCTGGACCTGGGCGACGGGCCGAAGAAGTACCGCCGCGAGACCAACACCATGCCCAACTGGGCCGGTTCCTGCTGGTACGAGCTGCGCTACCTGGACCCGCACAACAGCGAGAAGCTGGTCGACCCGGAGATCGAGCAGTACTGGATGGGCCCGCGCGAGGGCCGGCCGCACGGCGGTGTCGACCTGTACGTCGGCGGTGCCGAGCACGCCGTGCTGCACCTGCTGTACGCCCGCTTCTGGTCCAAGGTCCTGTACGACCTGGGGTACGTCTCCTCCGCGGAGCCGTTCCACAAGCTGTTCAACCAGGGCATGATCCAGGCCTACGTCTACCGCGACAGCCGCGGTATCGCGGTGCCGGCCGCCGAGGTGGAGGAGCGCGACGGCGCCTACTACTACGAGGGCGAGAAGGTCTCCCGTCTGCTGGGCAAGATGGGCAAGTCCCTGAAGAACGCGGTGACTCCGGACGAGATCGCCGCCGAGTACGGCGCCGACACGCTGCGCCTGTACGAGATGGCGATGGGCCCGCTGGACGTCTCCCGCCCCTGGGACACCCGCGCGGTGGTCGGCCAGTTCCGGCTGCTGCAGCGGCTGTGGCGCAACATCGTCGACGAGGCGACCGGCGAGGTCACCGTCTCCGACGCCGAGCCCGACGAGGACGCGCTGCGCGCCCTGCACAAGGCGATCGACGGCGTGCGCCAGGACCTGGAGGGCCTGCGCTTCAACACCGCCATCGCCAAGGTCACCGAGCTGAACAACCACCTGACCAAGGCGGGCGGCGTCCTGCCGCGCTCGGTCGCCGAGCCGCTGGTGCTGATGGCCGCGCCGCTGGCCCCGCACATCGCCGAGGAGCTGTGGCGCCGGCTGGGCCACACCGACTCGGTCGTCCACCAGGACTTCCCGGTCGCCGACCCGCAGTACGTCGTGGACGAGACCGTGACCTGCGTCGTGCAGATCAAGGGCAAGGTCAAGGCCCGCCTGGAGGTCCCGCCGGCCATCTCCGACGAGGAGCTGGAGAAGGTGGCGCTGGCCGACGAGAACGTCGTACGGGCGCTGGACGGCGCGGGAATCCGCAAGGTGATCGTCCGGGCACCGAAGCTGGTGAACATCGTCCCGGCCTGAGCGGCCGGCGCCTCGGGGTGGTCCCCTACGGGCAGGTTCGGGGTTCTTCCGGAACTCCGGACCTGCCTGCTGCGTTTACCGTGGAGAAGCACGAAGAGCGGCGCGGCGCGTGCCGCGAGGGGCTTGAGGAGGAGCGCCGTGGAAGCATTCTTGACCGTCTTCGCCCTGCTCTTCCTGCTCTTCGTGGTCCTGGGCACCTACGCGATGATCAAGGCGATCGGCGCCGCCAAGCGAGGCGTCGACCGCACGATCACGCAGGCGCGCCGCACGGTCGAGGACCACACCCTGCGCGCCAAATCCTTCACCCAGACCGGCCCCGCCGGCGAGATCGCCCAGCTCCGGCTCACCCTGCGCACCTCGATGCGCGCCACCCAGGACGCGCTGCACTCGGGCGTGGCCGAGGACGAGTCGCTCAGAGAGTCCCTCGGCCTCTTCCAGCGGCTGAGCGTGCACGGTCACGAACTGGACGAAGAGCTCAAGCGCATGGAGTCCGAGCCGGACCGTGCCACGCTCGCGGGCCGGCTGCCCGAGCTGCGCCGGCGCACCGAGCGCATCACCCAGTCTGCCGACGCCCTGCGCTGGGCGGTCCGCGACCGGGCCCAGCGCTTCGCCGACGACGACCTGGACGCACTCAGCGCCCAGATCGACGTCGAGACCGGCGCACTGCGGCACTGGACCCGCTCGGACACCGAGCACACGCCCCCTCCCTGGCCCGAGGCTCCGGCCGACGCCGACGCCGACGCCCGTACCGCTCAGCAGACCTGGCCCGAGGCCCCTGGGTCCGGCACGGCCGACGAGCCGACCCGGACCGCCATCACCCCGCCCGGCGTACGCCCTTCCTACCCGTGGCAGAAGAAGCCCCGCCCGGAGAGCACCACTTGATCCGGCCGGTCCCGGCCCAGGTGAGTGGGGCCGGGCTGCCGTTCGGCCACTACGCCAGGTAACCTCCAGCTCATGTCCCGCCATGTCGCGATCGTCACCGATTCAACGGCCTACCTGCCGCCGCGGACGATGGAGCGCCACGGCATCACCGCGGTGCCCCTGACCGTGGTCCTCGGCGACCAGGCGCTCGAAGAGGGCACCGAGATCTCGACCCGCTCCCTCGCCCAGGCACTGCAGAAGCGGCGGCCGGTCACCACTTCCCGCCCCGGCCCGCAGGTATTCGCTGAGACCTACCGCAGGGTCGCCGAGTCCGGGGCCGCCGGCATCGTCTCGCTGCACCTCTCCGCCGAGTTGTCGGGCACCTACGACGCGGCGGTCGTCGCCGCGCGCGAGGCGCCGGTGCCGGTGCGGGTGGTGGACACCGGGATGGTCGCGATGGCGCTCGGCTTCTGCGCGCTCGCCGCTGCCGAGGCGGCCGAGGCGGGCGGCACCGTGGACGAGGCCGTCACGGCCGCGGAGAAGCGGGCCGCGGGCACCTCCGCGTACTTCTACGTCGACACGCTCGACTATCTGCGCCGCGGCGGCCGCATCGGCGCCGCCCAGGCCCTGCTGGGCTCCGCGCTCGCCGTGAAACCGCTGCTGCAGCTGGACGGCGGCCGCATCGAACTCCTCGAAAAGGTGCGTACGGCGTCGAAGGCGATCGCCCGGCTGGAGGAGATCGTGGCCGACCGGGCCGGCACCGCCGAGGTCGACATCGCCGTCCACCATCTCGCCGCCCCGGACCGGGCGTCGGCCCTCGCCGACCGGCTGCGGACCCGGGTGCCCGGACTGGCCGACCTGCATGTGAGCGAGGTCGGGGCGGTGATCGGGGCACACACGGGACCCGGGCTGCTGGGCGCCGTCGTCTCTCCGCGATGACAGCTGCTTCACCCGTATGAGTGCCGGAGTTTTCCACAACTGGGCGCTGCTCCCCGGATATTGAGCAAGATCATCGCGAATCGACGGGATGTCCGATCCTCGTCGCATGGCACTTCGATCACGCTCCCGCATCTCGTCCGCGACCAGCGGCCCGGGCCGCGCTCCCGCCTCCGACGGCCGCACCCGCCACCGTCGTTCACCGGCCCGCCACGACACCCGCCCCCGAGCCCGGCACCGCTCCGCACCGGCGGAGGAACTGCGCCGCCGAGCGGAACTGCTCTTCGGCGAACGCGCCGTGCAGTGGCGGGAGTCGGGAAAGGCGCCGCCGGGGAGGGAGGTGTGCGCGGACACGGTGCCGGGTGCGGACACGGCGACGGTGACGGGTACGGCGCCCGGGCTGAGCCCGGCGCAAAAGGTGGGCCCGGTGCGCAGGGTGAGCCCGGACGAAGACGACACCGTCCTGTCCGACGCCGGCGACGAACGCGTGGTGCCGGCCTGGAGGGAGCGTGCCGGGCTCGCCCTGCGTGAGCGGATGTCGATGTGGCTGCAGGTCAGGTGCGGCCTGGAACGGCGGGGCGTGGCCGCGCTCGCGGTGCTCCTCGGCATCGCCGCGGTGCTCGCCGTGCAGCACTTCTGGGCCGGCCGCACACAGCCCGTCAGTGCGCCCCAGGTGGTACGGGCGGAGGCTCCGTACCGGAAGGAGGACAAGAGCGAGGGGGCCGGGCAGGCCCGGCAGGCCGGGCGGTCCGGGTCCGGCGGCACCGGCGGGGGCGTTCCGGGGGCCGCCGGGACGGACATCGTGGTGGACGTCAGCGGCAAGGTCCGTGACCCGGGGATCCAGCGCCTGCCCGCCGGTTCACGGGTGGCCGACGCGCTGCGGGCAGCGGGCGGAGTGCGTCCCGGCACCAGCACCGAGGGCCTCAACCGCGCACGTTTCCTCGTGGACGGCGAACAGGTCGTCGTCGGCGGCCCCGCACCGGCCGCGGGGCCCGGCACCGGCGGTGTCAGCGGCTCCGGACCGGCCGGCTCCACGGCGGGTGCGCAAGGACCCTCGGCCCCGATCTCCCTCAACACGGCCACCACGGAACAGCTCGACACCCTGCCCGGCGTCGGCCCCGTGCTCGCCCAGCACATCGTCGACTACCGCACCCAGCACGGCGGCTTCCGCTCGGTCGACGAACTGCGCCAGGTCAACGGCATCGGCGACCGCCGCTTCGCCGACCTGCGGAATCTGGTGCGGCCATGAGCCAGGTGTCCGGCGACCGCATCATCACCGGCCGGGCGGACGTGCACGCCGCCTCCGGAAAACGGCTGGGCGCCGCCCACCCGAGGCAGGAAGGACCGACGGACCTGCGCCTGGTACCGCCCGCGCTCGCGGCCTGGGCGACGGCGGCGCTGACGCTCGACACACCGCCCGCCCGGACCGCAGCCATTGCGGCCGCATGCCTGATCGCAGCGTGCCTCCTCCTGGCGTCGGGAAGACGTGGACGACCAGGTGGACGACGCCACATGGACGACGGGGCGACAGCCCTGTCCGCACCGACGAGGGCATGGTCCGCCCGGGCGGGGCCCCTGCCGCGTGCCGCGTCGGCAGCGGTGTTGCTCTGTGTCGCAGCGGCCGCCGTCTCCGCCGGGCTGCACGGAGCGGATCTGCGTCGCGAGCCCGTGCCCGGGCTGGCCCGGCAGTACGCCACCGTGACCGCCGAGGTCGAACTCGTCTCCGATCCCTGGCTGAGCAGGCCCCGGATCAGAGGAGATCACGCGGCCCCGGTCGCCGTCCTGATCCACGCGGAGGTGCGGCGCATCGAGGAGGCCGACGGGACGGCCGTGACGACGCGGACACCGGTGCTGGTGATCGTCGACGGCGATGTCCCGGCACCGGAGCCGGCGGCCCTGGGCGCCTCGGCCCGGCCCCCGGGGCGTTCGGCCTGGCTCGGGCTGCTGCCGACGACCCGGCTGCGGGTGAGCGCGCGACTGGCGCCCGTGATGGCGGGCGGGGACCGGACAGCTGCCGTGCTGCGGGTCACGGCGCGGCAGGTGCCGGAGATCATGGCGGGGCCGAGCGGGCCGCAGCGGCTGGCGGGACGGCTGCGGGCGGGGCTGCGCGAGGCCACCGACGGGCTGCCGGCGGATGCCCGTGCGCTGCTTCCGGGGCTGGTCGTCGGGGACACCTCACGGATCACGCCCGAGCTGGACGAGGCGTTCAAGGAGACGGACCTGGCGCACACGCTCGCCGTCTCCGGCAGCAACCTCACGATCCTGCTCGCCCTGCTCCTCGGACCGCCCGGTCTGGCCCAGCGCGTGGAGCGCCGCGGTCTTGCCCCGCGCCTCGGCGTCTCGCTGCGGGCCACCGCGCTCCTCGCGGCCGTGCTCACCACTGGGTTCGTCCTCGTGTGCCGACCGGACCCGAGCGTGCTGCGGGCCGCGGCCTGCGGATCGGTGGCGCTGCTCGCCCTGGCGACGGGACGCCGCAGATCGCTGGTCCCGGCGCTGGCGACGGCCGTCCTGCTGCTGGTGCTGTACGACCCGTGGCTGGCCCGAAGTTATGGGTTCCTGCTCTCGGTGCTGGCCACCGGCGCGCTGCTCGTGCTCGCGCCGGGCTGGAGTGCGGCGCTGCGGCGGCGCCGGGTGCCCGAGCGGTTGGCCGAGGCGCTGGCGGCGGCCGGTGCGGCGCAGGCCGTGTGCGCGCCGGTTGTCGCCGTGCTGTCGGCGCGGGTGAGCCTGGTGGCGGTGCCCTGCAATCTGCTCGCCGAGGCGGCGGTCGCGCCGGCCACGGTGCTCGGGTTCGCGGCGCTCGGTTCGGCACCGGTGGCGATGCCGGTGGCCAAGGCACTGGCCTGGTGCGCGAGTTGGCCTGCCGGATGGATCGCGGGGGTGGCCCGGGCCGGGTCCGCGCTGCCGGGCGCGGGGGTGGACTGGCCGGCCAGCTGGACGGGAGCGCTGTTGCTCGCCGTGGTCACCGTGGCCCTGGTGTGCGTCGGCCGGCGGTTGCTGCGGCACCCCTGGTGGTGCGCTGCGTGCGGGGCGCTGCTCTTGCTCGTGGTGGTGCGGCCGGCGCCGCTGACCCGGGTGATCACGGGCTGGCCGCCACCGGACTGGCGGTTCGCGATGTGCGACGTGGGGCAGGGGGACGCGACAGTGCTGGCGGCGGGAGAGGGCAGCGGGGTGGTCGTGGACGCCGGACCCGATCCGGCGCTGGTCGACCACTGCCTGCGGGAGCTCGGCATCACCCGGATCCCGCTGGTCGTGCTGACCCACTTCCACGCGGATCACGTCACGGGACTGCCCGGAGTGCTGCGGGGGCGCTCGGTGGGCGCGATCGAGACGACGGGCTTCGAGGAGCCCGCGGACCAGGCCGAGTTCGTACGGAAGGAGGCGGCGCGGCGGCACATCCGGCTCACCCACGCGGTCGCCGGAGAGGAGGGGCGCACCGGCGCGCTGTCCTGGCGGGTGCTGTGGCCGCCGCCGAGCCCGGCGGCCCCGGCTCCGGACGGCCCCAACGACGCGAGCGTGGCAATGCTCGTGCGCTCGGCCGGGCTGCGGCTGCTGCTCCTCGGGGACCTCGAACCCGCCTCCCAGCAGGCGCTGTTGAGGTCGCCGACGGCAGCCGAGCTGGGCGAGGTGGACGTGCTGAAGGTCGCCCACCACGGCTCGGCCTATCAGGACCCGGACCTGATACGTCTGGCGGCCCCTCGGGTGGCGCTCATCTCGTGCGGTGCGGACAACCCGTACAGCCACCCCGCGCCCGGCACCGTGGCGGCGCTGCGTGCCGGAGGGGCGGTGGTGCTGCGTACGGACCGGGACGGGGCGCTCGCGGTCGTCGGGGCGGGCGGGACGGACGGAGAGCTGCGGGTGGCGCGAGACTGAGTGCATGAATACAGCACAGGTCGATGCCTATCTCCGCCGGCTGGGTGCAGAGCGCCCGGAGCGGCCCACCGTCGAGGTTCTGCGGGACCTGCATGTGCGTCATCTGCGGGCCGTGCCCTTCGAGAACCTGTCGATCCACCTCGGCGAGGAGATCGTGCTGGAGGAGAAGCGGCTGCTGGACAAGCTGGTGGGGGCGCGAAGGGGTGGTTTCTGCTACGAACTGAACGGCTCCTTCGGGGCGTTGCTCGCCGCGCTGGGCTTCGAGGTCGTGCTGCTCGCGGGACGGGTGTACGGGGACGAGGGGCGGCTCGGGATTCCGTACGACCATCTCGCGCTGCGGGTGCGGGCGGTCGACGGGAGCGAGTGGCTCGCCGATGTGGGGTTCGGGGCGCACAGCCACGGTCCGCTGGCCTTCGCGGAGCGCGGGGAGCAGATGGATCCCGGCGGGACGTTTCGGATCGCCGAGGCCGGGCCGGACGCCGCGGGGGCGGACGGCGCGGCCCAGGTGGCCGGTGCCGGGGACCTGGACGTGATGCGGGACGGGAAGCCCCAGTACCGCCTGGAGACCAGGCCCCGGGTGCTCGGCGACTTCACGGCCGGGGCGTGGTGGCACAGCACCTCGCCGGCGTCGCACTTCACGCAGTCGCTGGTCTGTTCGCGGGTGACGGAGGACGGAGGGAGGATCACGATCAGCGGGCGCGCGCTGACGGTGACGGGGGCCGACGGGACGAAGGAGGTGCGGGAACTGGGCACGGACGAGGAGGTACTTGGGGTGTACCGGGATCGGTTCGGGATCGAACTCGACGGTGTGCCGACGGTGCGAAAGCGTAATCGGGACGACTGATTCAGGCATACGTCGGATGCCGGAGAATGACCACGTGAGCGATGTGAGACACGTGCTGGTGCTGCCCGACCGCGACGCGGCCGAGGAAGCGGTGGAGGCGCTCGCGGAGCGCTTCGGAGTCGATGAGGAACCGCGCCTCGTCCGCGATGCGCTGGCCGGCGAGGACGACGCCGAGGACGCGCAGTGGCTCGTGGTCCTGCGGGACGAGGGCAAGCGGCTGGACCCCGCGGAGCTGGACGCGTTTGCGGGGGAGTGGGACGGCTGGCGCGAGGAGCCGTAGGCCTGGGAGGCGCCCGCGCGTCGGCGGCGGGGTCCGTTGTCAGTGGTGCGTGGGATGCTTGTCCCGATGGCCAGGAAGACTGCAAATGACGACCCTCTCGCCCCGGTGACGCTCGCCGTGGGCCAGGAGGACCTCCTGCTCGACCGTGCCGTACAGGGGGTGGTGGCCGCTGCCAGGGCCGCCGACGCCGACACGGATGTACGTGACCTGACTCCGGACCAGCTGCAGCCCGGCACGCTCGCCGAGCTGACCAGCCCGTCGCTCTTCGCGGAGCGCAAGGTCGTGGTCGTACGCAATGCGCAGGACCTGTCGGCCGACACGATCAAGGACGTGAAGGCGTATCTCGGGGCGCCCGCGGAGGAGATCACCCTCGTGCTGCTGCACGCGGGCGGGGCCAAGGGCAAGGGGCTGCTCGACGCGGCGCGCAAGGCGGGCGCGCGGGAGGTGGCCTGCCCGAAGATGACCAAGCCGGCGGACCGCCTCGCGTTCGTGCGCGGCGAGTTCCGTGGGCTCGGCCGGTCGGCCACGCCCGAGGCGTGCCAGGCGCTGGTCGACGCGATCGGGAGCGATCTGCGGGAGCTGGCGTCCGCGGTGACTCAGCTCGTCGCCGACGTCGAGGGGACGATCGACGAGGCCGTCGTAGGGCGGTACTACACCGGGCGAGCCGAGGCGTCCAGCTTCACGGTCGCCGACCGGGCGGTCGAGGGGCGTACGGCGGAGGCGCTGGAGGCGCTGCGGTGGTCGCTGGCCACCGGGGTCGCGCCGGTGCTGATCACGAGCGCGCTGGCCCAGGGGGTACGGGCGATTGGGAAGCTGTCGTCCGCGCGTGGCGGCCGGCCCGCCGATCTCGCACGGGAGCTGGGCATGCCGCCGTGGAAGATCGACCGGGTGCGGCAGCAGATGCGGGGGTGGACACCGGACGGTGTCGCGCTCGCACTGCGGGCGGTGGCCGAGGCCGACGCGGGCGTGAAGGGCGGCGGGGACGACCCCGAGTACGCACTGGAGAAGGCGGTCGTGACGATCGCGAGGGCAGCCCGCTCCAGGGGACGCTGACGGCGGGACCACGCGCTGCCTCGGCACGCGGTGCTTCTCGGCTCCACTCGCCGCGACCCGCTCCCGGGGACGCCGAAGGCGAGGACACCCCGCCCCCGTTGTCCGCTCGGCACCCCCGCGCGAGCGATCCCGTCCCGCGCCGCGCACGCCGAAGGCCCGGCCGCGCCGGCGAATGCGGTCGTGCCGGTCACGAGGGCAGCCCGCTCCAGGGGACGCTGACGGCGGGACCAGGCGCTGCCTCGGCACGCGGTGCCTCATCGGTCCACTCGCCGTGCGCACGCCCGGAGACGCCCCGGACGCGGCCCCGGCGGGGGCATTCCGCCCGTCTGACCCACTCCCGGGGCACTCCTCGACGCCGCGCGAGCGATCCCGTCCCGCGCCGCGCACGCCGAAGGTCCGGCCGCGCCGGCGAAGGCGGTCGTGACGATCGCGAGGGCAGCCCGCTCCAGGGGACGCTGACGGCGGGACCACGCGCTGCCTCGGCACGCGGTGCTTCTCGGCTCCACTCGCCGCGACCCGCTCCCGGGGACGCCGAAGGCGAGGACACCCCGCCCCCGTTGTCCGCTCGGCACCCCCGCGCGAGCGATCCCGTCCCGCGCCGCGCACGCCGAAGGTCCGGCCGCGCCGGCGAATGCGGTCGTGCCGGTCGCGACGGCAGCCCGCTCCAGGGGACGCCGACCCGCTCCCGGGGACGCCGAAGGCGAGGACGCCCCGCCCCCGTTGTCCGCTCGCGGCCGCCCGCTCGCGGGGGCGCTGACAGCGCGGGCACGCCGCTTTCCTCGCCCACTCGCCGTGCCCCGCTCCCGGAGAGGCTCCGGGGACGCCCCCGGCGGGGGCGCACCGCCCCCGCTCACCCGCCCCTGTGCCACTCGTCAACGCCGCGCGAGCGACCCGCGCATGACGAAGGCCCCGCCGCCCGCCCCGGGGAAGGGCGAGGTGGCGGGGCCTTCGGATCAAGCTGGTGAGCTCATACCCGCGTGGCGAACGCAGGCCGCGTATGAGCTCGGGCTGCCGGACGGGAGCGGATGAGAGAGGGCCCGCTCTGGGTCCTTCCGGCGGTCAAGTCGGAGTTTGACTCAGCCCTTGAGGGAAGCGACCTTGGAAGCCAGCGCCGACTTCTTGTTGGCGGCCTGGTTCTTGTGGATGACGCCCTTCGAGACGGCCTTGTCGAGCTGACGCGCGGCAGCGCGCTGGTACTCGGTGGCCTTCTCGACGTCACCCGCGGCAGCGGCCTCGCGGGCCTTTCGGATCGCGGTCTTCAGGGAGGACTTGACGGCCTTGTTGCGCAGCCGAGCCTTCTCGTTGGTCTTGATCCGCTTGATCTGGGACTTGATGTTCGCCACGAATGAGCCTTTTCAGGTTCTGGTACGGGGCCGCACGGGACCCGTACCGATGATTTCTTGAAGAAGTGCCTCGCGCTGAGAGGGCATGAGGCACAGCCACCCAGACTACCAGCGGCTCCCCGAGCGGCCCAAACCGGTCGCCGGTCCGCGCCCGTGGGACCATGGAGACTACGTATCGATCCGACCCGAGGCATAAGGCGCCTCAAGAGACAGGACCCTGCGTGCCCGCGACCCCTAACAATGTGCCCGAGCCGAGCCGTACCGACCCGGCTCTGATCCGCAACTTCTGCATCATCGCGCACATCGACCACGGCAAGTCCACGCTCGCCGACCGGATGCTCCAGCTGACCGGTGTGGTCGAGCAGCGGCAGATGCGTGCTCAGTACCTCGACCGGATGGACATCGAGCGCGAGCGCGGCATCACGATCAAGTCCCAGGCGGTGCGTCTGCCCTGGGCCCCGACCGAGGGCCCCGACCAGGGCACGACCCACATCCTCAACATGATCGACACCCCGGGGCACGTCGACTTCACGTACGAGGTCTCGCGGTCGCTCGCGGCCTGTGAGGGGACCGTCCTCCTCGTCGACGCCGCCCAGGGGATCGAGGCCCAGACCCTCGCCAACCTCTACCTGGCGATGGAGAACGACCTCACGATCATCCCCGTACTGAACAAGATCGATCTGCCGGCCGCACAGCCCGAGAAGTTCGCCGAGGAGCTGGCCAACCTGGTCGGCTGCGACCCCGACGACGTGCTGCGGGTCTCCGCCAAGACCGGTCTCGGCGTCGACGCGCTGCTCGACAGGGTGGTCCGGGACATCCCGGCGCCGGTCGGGGTGAAGGACGCGCCCGCCCGGGCGATGATCTTCGACTCCGTGTACGACTCGTACCGGGGCGTGGTCACGTACGTCCGTGTCATCGACGGTCAGCTCAACAAGCGTGAGCGGATCAGGATGATGTCCACGGGCGCCACGCACGAGCTGCTGGAGATCGGCACCAACTCGCCCGAGATGCTGTCGGCCGACGGCCTCGGCGTCGGCGAGGTGGGCTATCTGATCACGGGTGTGAAGGACGTCCGCCAGTCCAAGGTCGGTGATACCGTCACCAGCCAGGTCAAGGGCGCCACCGAAGCCCTGGGCGGGTACAAGGACCCCAAGCCCATGGTCTTCTCCGGCCTGTATCCGCTGGACGGCTCGGACTACCCCGAGCTGCGCGAGGCCCTGGACAAGCTGCAGCTCAACGACGCCGCGCTGGTGTACGAGCCGGAGACCTCGGCGGCCCTCGGCTTCGGCTTCCGCGTCGGCTTCCTCGGCCTGCTGCACCTCGACGTGATCCGCGAGCGACTGGAGCGCGAGTTCGGGCTCGACCTGATCGCCACCGCGCCCAACGTGGTCTACCGCGTGGTCATGGAGGACCGCAGCGAGCACATCGTCACCAACCCGAGCGAATTCCCCGAAGGCAAGATCGGCGAGGTGTACGAGCCGGTCGTGCGGGCCACGATCCTGGCGCCGACCGAGTTCATCGGCTCGATCATGGAGCTGTGCCAGACCAGGCGCGGCACCCTCCTCGGGATGGACTACCTCTCCGAGGACCGGGTCGAGATCCGCTACACCCTCCCGCTCGCCGAGATCGTCTTCGACTTCTTCGACCAGCTGAAGTCGAAGACGCGTGGTTACGCGTCGCTGGACTACGAGCCCACCGGCGAGCAGACCTCCAGTCTGGTCAAGGTCGACATCCTGCTGCACGGCGACAAGGTGGACGCCTTCTCGGCGATCACCCACAAGGACGCCGCGTATGCGTACGGGGTGCGGCTCGTCGCCAAGCTGCGCGAGCTCATCCCGCGGCAGGCCTTCGAGGTGCCCATCCAGGCCGCCATCGGCTCCCGGGTCATCGCCCGAGAGACCATCCGCGCCATCCGCAAGGACGTCCTCGCCAAGTGCTACGGCGGTGACATCTCCCGTAAGCGGAAGCTGCTGGAGAAGCAGAAGGAAGGCAAGAAGCGGATGAAGATGGTGGGTTCCGTGGAGGTTCCGCAGGAGGCCTTCATCGCCGTCCTCTCCAGCGATGACAGCGCGGGGTCGGCCAAGGGCAAGAAGTAATCGCGGTTACCCGCAGTAAGCGCCGGTCGTCCCGGCAAATGGGGTACAAGGGGGGTCCGTCGTACGAAAGTGCGGCGGGCCTCTTCGCGTGCGAGCGGTCACTCTCTGGAGGAAGTGACAGGCCGCCGCCCCTTACGAACCGGCCGGTCGGGCTCTACTCTGATCTCTGCTCGATAGTTACTCGCGAGTTAAACAACGGCGCGAAACCACACCCGTGAGTTAACCCAGCCGCACTGAGCCAGCCGCACTGTCGCGGGCCCCGGAGGATGTCGTGAGCGACACACAGACCCTGATCGAGAACCGTCCGCCGTCCGTGGCGACTCTTTTCCTGGACCGCGTGGCGGCCACACCGGACGCGGAGGCCTACCGCTACCCGGTACCGGCCGCCTCCGGCCAGGGCCCCGACGAGTGGAAGTCGCTGAGCTGGGGACAGGCCGCCGAGCGGGTCTACGCCATCGCGGCCGGTCTCATCGAGCTGGGCGTGCAGTCCGAGCAGCGCGTCGCGCTCGCCTCATCGACCCGCGTCGAGTGGATCCTCGCGGACCTCGGCATCCTGTGCGCCGGTGCGGCCACCACGACCGTCTACCCGCAGACCAACGCCGACGAGTCGGCGTTCATCCTCTCCGACTCCGAGAGCCGGGTGCTGATCGCGGAGGACGCGGCGCAGCTCGCCAAGGCGGTGGAGAAGCGCGGCGAGCTGCCCGAGCTCACCCATGTGGTCGTCATCGACCCGGCCGGCGTCGAGACCGGCGACTGGGTGCTCACCCTCACCGAGCTGGAGCAGCGCGGTGCCGCGTATCTGGAGAAGCACCCCGAGCTGATCAAGGAGCGGGTGGCGGCGATCACGAAGGACCAGCTCGCCACCCTCATCTACACCTCCGGCACCACGGGCCGCCCCAAGGGCGTCCGCCTCCCGCAGGACAACTGGTCGTACATGGCGAAGGCGATCGCCGCGACAGGGCTCGTCGGCACCGAGGACGTGCAGTACCTGTGGCTGCCGCTGGCCCACGTCTTCGGCAAGGTGCTCACCTCCGGCCAGATCGAGGTCGGGCACGTCACCGCGGTCGACGGCCGGGTCGACAAGATCATCGAGAACCTGCCGGTGGTCCAGCCGACGTACATGGCGGCCGTGCCGCGCATCTTCGAGAAGGTCTACAACGGCGTCGCGGCCAAGGCCCGGGCCGGCGGCCCAGCCAAGTACAAGATCTTCCAGTGGGCCGCCGAGGTCGCCCGCGAGTACGCCAAGGTCAGCCAGGACAACTTCCGGCGCACGGGCGCGCACTCCGTGCCCTTCGGCCTCGGCGCCAAGCACAAGGTCGCGGACGCCCTCGTCTACTCCAAGCTGCGCGAGGCCTTCGGCGGCCGGCTGCGGGCCTGTGTCTCCGGCTCCGCCGCGCTCGCCCCCGAGATCGGCTACTTCTTCGCCGGCGCCGGTGTGCACATCCTGGAGGGCTACGGCCTCACCGAGTCCTCCGCGGCCTCCTTCGTCAACCCCGGCGAGGCCTACCGCACCGGCACGGTCGGCAAGCCGCTGCCCGGCTGCGAGGTGCGCATCGCGGACGACGGCGAGATCCTGCTGCGCGGCCCCGGCATCATGCAGGGCTACCACGGGCTGCCGGAGAAGACCGCCGAGGTCCTGGAGGCGGACGGCTGGTTCCACACCGGTGACATCGGCGAGCTGTCCCCCGACGGCTATCTGCGCATCACCGACCGCAAGAAGGACCTGATCAAGACGTCCGGCGGCAAGTACATCGCGCCGGCCGAGGTCGAGGGCCAGTTCAAGGGCGTGTGCCCGTACGTCTCCAACATCCTCGTGCACGGCGCCGACCGGAACTTCTGCACCGCGCTCATCGCCCTCGACGAGATCGCCATCCTCGACTGGGCCAAGGAGAACGGCCTGGCGGGCAAGTCGTACGCCGAGGTCGTCGCCGCCCCCGCCACCATCGAGCTGGTCGAGGGCTACGTCAAGCAGCTCAACGAGGGTCTGCAGCGCTGGCAGACCATCAAGAAGTTCCGCCTCCTCCCGCGCGACCTGGACGTGGAACACGGCGAAATCACCCCGAGCCTCAAGCTCAAGCGCCCGGTGGTGGAGCGCGAGTACAAGCACCTGATCGACGAGATGTACGCGGGGACGCGCGAGGGCTGACCGGTTACCCGGCCGAGGGGCGGGGTCCTGACGGGCCCCGCCCCCGCTGTCTAGCGGGCCCGCCCCTGCCGTCGTACGGACTCCACCAGCTGCTGCAGCTGCTGCACCCGCCCCCGAGCCTCCGGAAGGTTCACCGGGTCCGCCGCCAGCAGCTTTTCCAGGATGTTCAGGTGGGTGGTCACCTGGGCGCAATGGGACTGTTCCTGGGCGAGCAGGTGTTCCAGCTGGCGGTTCTTGCGGTGGAGGTCCAGGAAGACGGAGACCTTGGCGCGCAGTACCCAGGGGTCGAACGGCTTCGTCAGGTAGTCGGCGGCGCCCGTGGCGTAGCCGCGGAAGGCGTAGCCCGCGTCGTCGTCCGCGCCGGTCAGGAAGATGATCGGGATGTCCTTGGTCTGGTCGAGCCGCTTGATGTTCGCGGCCGTCTCGAAGCCGTCCATGCCCGGCATCCGGATGTCCATGAGGACGAGGGCGAACCGGCGGCGCAGCAGTGCCTTCATCGCTTCCTCGCCCGACCGTGCCCGCACGAGCGGCTGGTTGAGGGAGCCCAGGACGGCCTCCAGCGCGATCAGGTTGTCCTCCATGTCGTCCACGAGGAGGATGCCGGCCCGCTCGCCGGTCGTTGCCTCAGCGCTCATGGTGACGTTGCCTCACTCGGTCCGTTCCTCTGCGGCCGGCTCGTCGTCGTGTTCACCGGCGCGTCCCTCCGGCTCCTCGCCCCCCGTGCTCTCGGGGTCCAGGAGCGCGCACACGACGGTGAGCAGCCGGTCGACGTCCACCGGCTTGGGTACGTAGTCGTTGGCGCCCCGCGCGATCGACTTCTCCCGGTCTCCGGGCATCGCCTTCGCCGTCAGCGCGACGATCGGCAGCCCGGCCCAGCGCGGCGTGCGGCGGATGGAGGAGATGGTCTCGTAGCCGTCCATCTCCGGCATCATGATGTCCATCAGGACCAGCTCGACGTCCGGGTTGCGCTCGAGCGTCTCGATGCCTTCCCGGCCGTTCTCCGCATAGAGCACCGGCATGCCGACGCGGCCCAGCACATGGGTGAGCGCGAACACGTTGCGGATGTCGTCGTCCACGATCAGCACACGCCGGCCGGGCAGCACCTGCCCCGCGCGGCCCGTCTTCCACGCCTCCAGCTTGGTGGGCGCGGGCCAGGAGTCCTCGGTGTCGTGGGCCGCCGGGAAGGGCTCGGCGGCCGGCTGCGCGGGGATGGGCAGGGTCGTACGGTCCTCGGGCACCGGCCCGGTCGCGGCGTGGCCGGGGCTGACGACCGGGACGTACAGCGTGAAGGTGGAGCCCTTGCCCGGCTCGCTCTCCGCGACGATACGGCCGCCCAGCAGGCCCGCGATCTCCCGGCTGATGGACAGGCCCAGGCCGGTGCCGCCGTACTTGCGGTTGGTCGTGCCGTCGGCCTGCTGGAACGCCTCGAAGATCACCGGGAGTTTCTCGGCGGCGATCCCGATGCCCGTGTCGGAGACGGCGAAGGCGACCACCTCGTCGCTGTCGCGGACGTAGTGGTGCTCGGGGTCCTTCACCCGGCTCACCCGCAGCTCCACCCGGCCCGTCGCGGTGAACTTGATCGCGTTGGACAGCAGATTGCGCAGGATCTGCTGCAGGCGCTGCTCGTCGGAGTACATCACCCGCGGCACGTCCTCGCCGACCGCCACCTCGAAGGCGAGCCCCCGGTCCAGGGTGAGCGGACGGAAGGTCGCGTGGACGTAGTCGAGCAGCTTGATGAGCGGCAGCCGTTTCGGGCGTACGTCCATCCGGCCGGCCTCGATCTTCGACAGGTCCAGGATGTCGTTGATCAGCTGGAGCAGGTCCGAGCCCGAGCGGTGGATCGTCGTGGCGAACTGCACCTCCTGCTCGGAGAGATGGCCGTCCGGGTTGTCGGAGAGCAGCCGCGCCAGGATGAGCAGCGAGTTGAGCGGCGTACGCAGCTCGTGCGACATGTTCGCCAGGAATTCCGACTTGTACTGGGACGACGTCGCGAGCAACGCTGCCTTCTCCTCCAGTTCCGCGTTGGAGCGCTGCAACTCCGCCTGTTGTTTCTGGAGTTCGTCCGAGCGCTCCTGGAGCTGCATCGCCAGGCGCTGGGACTCGCCGAGCAGGGACTCGGTGCGGGAGTTGGCGATGATCGTGTTGATGGCGACGCCGATGGTGTTCACGAACTGGTCGAAGAACGCGAGGTGTACGTCGGAGAAGCGGGAGAAGGAGGCCAGTTCGATCACGCCGAGGAGCTTGTCCTCGAACAGGATCGGGATGATGACGATCGTCGTGGGCGCCGCCTCCCCGAGCCCGCTGTTGATCTTGATGTAGTCGGGCGGGGCCTCCTCCACCAGGATCCGCTTCTTCTCCCGGGCCGCCTGGCGGACCAGACCGTGCACCGGGAGGCCGCCCGTCTCGACCGTGGCGCCCTGCGCGGAGCCGTATCCGGCGATGAAGGCAAGCCCCTTCGCCGGGACGGCCGTACGCAGCGAGGAGCCGTCCTCGTCGGGGTCGGCCAGGAAGAACGCGCCGTACTGGGCGTTCACCAGCGGTGTCAGCTCGCGCAGGATCAGATCGGCGACCTCCATCAGATCGCGGTGGCCCTGCATCAGCGCGGCCAGCCGGGCCAGATTGGACTCCAGCCAGTCCTTCGCGCGGGTCGTCTCGCGCAGGTTGGCCACCATCAGGTTGATGTTGTCCTTCAGCTCGGCGACCTCGCCGCGCGCCTCCACGGTGATCGAGCGGGACATGTCGCCCTGCGCCACGGCGGAGGCGACCTCGGCGATCGCGCGGACCTGGGTGGTCAGGTTCAGGGCGAGCTCGTTCACGTTCGTCGTCAGGCGCTTCCAGGTGCCGTACACGCCCTCGACCCGGGCCTGACCGCCGAGTTGCCCCTCGCTGCCCACCTCGCGGGCCACGCGCGTCACCTCGGAGGAGAAGGAGGACAGCGTGTCCACCATCGTGTTGATGGTGGTCTTCAGCTCCAGGATCTCGCCGCGCGCGTCCACGTCGATCTTCTTCGACAGGTCGCCCGAGGCCACCGCCGTCGCCACCTGGGCGATGTTGCGGACCTGCGAAGTGAGGTTGTCCGCCATGTAGTTGACGTTGTCCGTCAGATCGCGCCAGACGCCGGAGACCCCCAGCACCTGGGCCCGGCCGCCGAGACGGCCGTCGGTGCCGACCTCGCGCGCCACCCTCGTCACCTCGTCGGCGAAGGCGCGCAGTTGCTCCACCATCGTGTTGACGGTGTCCTTCAGCTCCAGGATCTCGCCGCGCGCGTCGACCGTGATCTTCTTGGACAGGTCGCCGTTGGCGACGGCCGTCGTCACCTGGGCGATGTTGCGCACCTGCGAAGTCAGGTTCAGCGCCATGAAGTTGACGTTGTCGGTGAGGTCCTTCCAGACCCCGCTGACGCCCCGCACCTGGGCCTGACCGCCGAGGTTGCCCTCGGTGCCGACCTCGCGGGCCACGCGGGTGACCTCGTCGGCGAAGGCGGAGAGCTGGTCCACCATCGTGTTGATCGTGGACTTCAGCTCCAGGATCTCGCCCTTCGCCTCCACCGTGATCTTCTTGCCGAGGTCGCCCTGGGCGACGGCCGTCGAGACGAGGGCGATGTTGCGGACCTGCGAAGTCAGGTTGTCCGCCATGAAGTTGACGTTGTCGGTGAGGTCCTTCCAGACCCCGGAGACGCCCCGCACCTGAGCGCGTCCGCCGAGGTTGCCCTCGGTGCCGACCTCGCGGGCCACGCGGGTGACCTCGTCGGCGAAGGCGGAGAGCTGGTCCACCATCGTGTTGATGGTCGACTTCAGCTCCAGGATCTCGCCCTGCGCGTCGACCATGATCTTCTGGCTCAGATCACCGTTGGCGACGGCCGTCGTCACCTGGGCGATGTTGCGGACCTGCGAAGTCAGGTTCGAGGCCATGAAGTTGACGTTGTCGGTGAGGTCCTTCCAGACCCCGCTGACCCCGCGCACCTGCGCGCGCCCGCCCAGCTGCCCCTCGGTGCCGACCTCGCGGGCCACGCGGGTGACCTCGTCGGCGAAGGCGGAGAGCTGGTCCACCATCGTGTTGACGGTGAGCTTCAGCTCCAGCAGCTCGCCGGTCGCCTCCACCGTGACCGTACGGGTCAGGTCGCCGCGGGCCACCGCCGTGGTCACCACGGCGATGTCGCGGACCTGGGCGGTCAGCCGGGACGCCATCGTGTTGACCGCCTCGGTCACGGCCCGCCAACTGCCCGACAGGCCCTGCACCTTGGCCCGCCCGCCGAGCCGGCCCTCGGTGCCGACCTCGCGGGCCACCCGGGTCACCTCGCCGGTGAACAGGGAGAGCTGGTCGACCATCTTGTTCACGGCGGTGCCGAGCCGCCGCAGGTCACCGCGCAACTGCCGGGTTCCGTCGTGCAGGTCGACCCGCTGGGTCAGATCGCCCCCGGCCACCGCGTCCAGGACCCGCGTGGCATTGGCCACCGGGGCCACCAGGGCGTCCAGGATCTGGTTCACGTCGTTGACCCGGGACGTCCACGAGCCCTGGCCCGGGCTGGCCGAGAGCCGCTCGTCGAGCCGGCCGTGCCGCGCCAGCTCCCGCTTCACGCGCCGCAGTTCGGAGTTGAAGTGCAGGCTCCGGTCCACGATCTGGTTGAAGACCGCGGCGAGTTCGGCGTCGATGCCGTGACCGGTTTCCGGCACCTTGGCGAAGTCGCCGTCCCGCAGCGCGGTCATCGCGGCGAGCAGAGGGCGCAGTACGGATGCTCGGAGTTGTTCCGCTTTCTGTCCTTCTTCGAGCACACGCGTAGCACTGTTCTCACTCATGGCGGCCCACTTCGGTAACTCGGCGCTTATGGGCGCAGTCAGTCTGTCACTCTGTCCGCATCGACCGAGGCGTATTCGTCCGAACTGCTCCGGGAGCTGTAGATGGGGGCCATACCGACGCAACGGGAGACCGTTGCCCATGGCCGTGGTGCGCCTGTGCATCCCAGCGCGGGGGAGTGCACGGAGGTGCGCACCACCCTGCCCGGAAGCCCCCTCGCCCCGGGCTCCGCCCGCGGACTGATGCGCTCGGCCCTCACCGAGTGGACCGAGCTCGGGCTCGTGCACTCCGAGCGGCTCGCCGACGACGCCATGGTCGCGGTCAGCGAACTCGTCACCAACGCCGTCGTGCACGCGGGCACCGAGGTCGAACTGACCTGCCGACTGGAGGACACCGGGGCGCTCGTCATCGAGGTCTGCGACCACCACCCCTCGCGCGCGCCACGCGAGCACGGTGGCGACTCGCCGTACGAGACACCGGAGTACGGCCGCGGCCTGCGCCTGGTCGCCACGCTGGCCGAGTCCTGGGGCGTCAGCTACCGCACCGGCGCCAAGACGGTGTGGGCGCGGCTGCCCGCCGAGGGCACCGCGGCCGCCGACGAGATCGAGGCGTACGCGGGGGAGTGCGCCCTGGAACGCGGGCTGAAGGTCGCCGAGATCCTGGCGCCCGAGCCGCAGCGGGCCGAGCGGGACCGGGACTGGCTGGGCCGTGGCGCCCTGTCCTTCCTCGCCGAGGCCTCCGACCTGCTCGCCGGGCAGCTCGACGAGAACCTGGTCGCCGCGCTCACCGGGCAGCTGATCGTGCCGCGGCTCGCCGACTGGTGCGCGGTGTGGCTGGAGGACGAGTCGACCGTCCGCGGGGGCTGGGCGGACGGCACCGGTGCGGCGGGACCACGCCTCGCCCGGGTCTGGCACAGCAGCGAGAACCGCATCGAGGACCTGCGCCGGGCACTGGAGAAGGACCCGCCGCGCCCCCGCGACGGGCTCAGGTCCGGGCCCGAGCCGTACCCCTGGCCCGGTGACGCGCTCGGGCCGCAGGGCATCGACGGCACGGCGCTCGCGTACCGGCTGATCGCGGGTGGCCGCCCGCTGGGCACGCTGGTCATCGGGCGGTGCGGGCTGCTGCGCTTCCCGGACGAGATCACCGGGCTCGTCGAGGACCTCGGCCGCCGGGTGGCCCTCGCCATCGGCGCGGCACGCCAGTACGCCCGCCAGGCCACCATCAGCGCCGTCCTGCAGCGCGGGCTGCTGCCAGGCGCGGTCGCCGAGATCCCCGGGCTGCGCAGTGCGCTGGTCTACGAGCCGTGCGACAAGGGCGGCCCGAGCGGCGACTTCTACGACCTGTTCCCGGCGGGTGACGGGCGCTGGTGCTTCGCCGTCGGCGACGTGCAGGGCAAGGGCCCCGAGGCCGCGGTCGTGATCGGGCTGGCCCGCCCCTGGCTGCGGCTCCTCGCCCGCGAGGGCTACCGGGTCGCCGACGTCCTCGACCGCCTCAACCAGCTCCTCCTCGACGACGCCACGGAGGCCGCGGACGCGGCGGCCCGCGCGCTGGCGGCCGCCGGGGGCCGTCCCATGAACCCGGGGGACGGCCCGCAGACCCGCTTTCTCTCCCTCCTCTACGGCGAACTCGTCCCCTTCGCCGGCGGCGTCCGCTGCACCCTCGCCTCCGCCGGACACCCGCTGCCGCTGCTCCTCGGGCCCGACGGGAAGGTCCGTACGGCCGCGCAGCCGCAGACCCTCCTCGGGGTCGTCGAGGACGCCACGTACACCAGCGAGACCATCGCGCTGCGCTCCGGCGACAGCCTGCTCTGCGTCACCGACGGGGTGACCGAGCGGCGCTCCGGCACGCGCCAGTTCGACGACGGCGACGGGCTCGCGCAGGCGCTGTCCGGCTGCATGGGGCTGAGCGCCGAGCTGATCGCGGAGCGGATCAGACGGCTGGTGCACGAGTTCGGCGGCGGCGCGCCGGAGGACGATCTGGCGCTGCTGGTGCTCCAGGCGGAGTAACCGTCGTCGTACGGGACAATGGAGGACATGCCTTCCGCACTCCCCGACGGCGAGACCGTCCCCGCCGACGGTGCGCTGCCCGCGTCCGCGCTCGCCGGGGCCGCCGACCGGCCCCTCGGCTTCTATCTGCACGTTCCGTACTGCGCGACCCGCTGCGGCTACTGCGACTTCAACACCTACACCGCGACCGAGCTGCGCGGCACGGGCGGCGTCCTCGCCTCCCGCGACAACTACGCGGACACGCTGATCGACGAGATCCGGCTGGCCCGCAAGGTGCTGGGCGACGACCCGCGCGAGGTCCGCACGGTGTTCGTCGGGGGCGGTACGCCGACGCTGCTGGCCGCGGACGATCTCGTACGGATGCTGGGGGCGATCCGTGACGAGTTCGGTCTGGCGTCCGATGCGGAGGTCACGACGGAGGCGAACCCGGAGTCGGTCGACCCGGCCTATCTGGCCGCACTCCGCGAGGGCGGCTTCAACCGCGTCTCCTTCGGCATGCAGAGCGCGAAGCAGCATGTGCTGCGCGTGCTCGACCGGACGCACACCCCCGGTCGCCCCGAGGCCTGCGTGGCGGAGGCGAGGGCCGTGGGCTTCGAGCATGTGAACCTGGACCTGATCTACGGCACGCCCGGCGAGTCGGACGACGACTGGCGGGCGTCGCTGGAAGCGGCGATCGGCGCCGGGCCGGACCACGTCAGCGCCTATGCCCTGATCGTCGAGGAGGGCACGCAGCTGGCCCGCCGCATCCGCCGGGGCGAGGTCCCGATGACGGACGACGACGTCCACGCGGACCGCTATCTGATCGCCGAGGAGGCCCTGTCGGCGGCGGGCTTCGACTGGTACGAGGTGTCCAACTGGGCCACCTCGGAATCGGGCCGCTGCCTGCACAACGAGCTGTACTGGCGCGGGGCCGACTGGTGGGGCGCGGGTCCGGGCGCCCACAGCCACGTCGGAGGCGTCCGCTGGTGGAACGTGAAGCACCCGGGGGCGTACGCGGCGGCCCTGGCGTCGGGGCGGACGCCGGGCGCGGGCCGGGAGCTGCTGTCGGACGAGGACCGCCGGGTGGAGCGGATCCTGCTGGAACTGCGGCTGCGGGAAGGGGCGCCGCTGGAGCTGCTGCGGGAGGAGGGGCTCGCGGCTTCGCGCCGGGCGCTGGCGGACGGGCTGCTGCAGGAGGGGCCGTACGAGGAGGGGCGTGCGGTGCTGACGTTGCGGGGGAGGCTGCTCGCGGATGCGGTGGTGCGGGATCTGGTGGACTGATCACTCCGGCGAGCGAATCGCCGCGGAACGCGGGTTCGGTCCCTAACCTGGTTCGTAGGCTGCCGCCAAAAGGACGCGGCGGATGTGGAGGGCCACGGAGATGACCGCTGTGGACGAGCGTGGCCACCGAATTCGGCACCTACAAGGGCGTCAAGCCTCACCGCTGGCCGTGACGAAGTCGATCAGTTCCTCCACCCTCCCCAGCAACTCCGGCTCCAGGTCCTTGTAGGACCGCACCCGCCCCAGAATCCCCTGCCAAGCAGCCCCCGTGTTCTCCGGCCACCCCAGTGCCCGGCACACGCCCGTCTTCCAGTCCTGCCCGTGCGGCACGCGCGGCCATCCCGGAATCCCCAGCGAGGCCGGCTTCACCGCCTCCCAGATGTCGATGTACGGGTGGCCGACCACCAGCGCGTGTTCGCTGGTCACCGACTCCGCGATGCGCCACTCCTTCGTGCCCGGCACCAAGTGGTCCACGAGCACGCCCAGCCGCGCGTCCGGGCCCGGGGCGAAGTCCGCGACGATCGACGGCAGGTCGTCCACGCCCTCCAGGTACTCCACGACCACGCCCTCGACGCGCAGGTCGTCACCCCAGACCTTCTCGACCAGCTCGGCGTCGTGCCGGCCCTCGACGTAGATGCGACCGGCGCGGGCGACACGCGCGCGTGCGCCGGGGACGGCGACCGAGCCGGAAGCGGTACGGGTGGGACGGACCGGGGCGGCCGAAGGTCTCACCAGCGTCACCACCCTGCCCTCCAGCAGGAAGCCGCGCGGCTCCAGCGGGAACACCCGGTGCTTGCCGAAGCGGTCCTCCAGGGTCACCGTGCCCGCCTCGCAGCGGATCACCGCACCGCAGAAGCCGGTGCCGGGCTCCTCCACCACCAGACCGGGGTCCGCCGGGACCTCCGGGACCGGCTTGGGCTTCTTCCAGGGCGGGGTCAGATCCGGCGAGTACTGGCGCATTCGGATGACGATAGGAGAACCGCCGGACCCCCGCTCACGACACGCCGAACCGCGCCGCCAGCTCGTCGCGCTGCCGTCGGACGAAGCCGGCGTCGACCAACGATCCGTGACCGGGCACGTACAGCGCGTCCTCGCCGCCCAGGGCGAGCAGCCGGTCGAGGGCCGCGGGCCACTGCGACGGTACGGCGTCGGGGCCGGCCTGGGGCTCGCCGGACTCCTCGACGAGGTCGCCGCAGAACACCACCTCGGGGTCGCCCGGAACCAGGACCGCCAGGTCATGGGCCGTGTGGCCCGGGCCGACGTTCGCCAGCAGCGCCTGGCGGCCCTCGCCCAGGTCCAGCGTCCACTCGCCGGAGACCAGATGGCGGGGCAGGACGAGGGCGTCGGCCGCCTCCTCCGCCTCCGGGGCGGGCAGCCCGTTGCGGACCGCGTCCAGGCGGAGTTCCTCCCGCTCGTACGCGAACACCGCGTCCGTGCCGACCGCGGCGAACACCTCCGCGCCCGCGAACGCCGCCGCGCCGAAGACATGGTCGAAGTGGGGGTGGGTGAGCGCGAGATGGGTCACACGGTGACCGGCGAGCTCCTGCGCCCGCGCACGCAACCACGCGCCCTCCCCGAGGCTCGACCCGGCGTCCACCACCAGCGCCGTACCCTCACCGAGAACCAGCCCCGCCGTGCAGTCCCAGCCCGGCAGCCGGCACCTGCCCACCCCGGCGGCCACCCGCTCCCACCCCAGCTCTTCCCAAGTCACCGTCATACGGCGACGCTAGCCGTGACGGCCACCACGGGCACGAAGGCGCATGACCGGCCTTGCCCGGGGCGTACCCCACCGCCGTACACTGGGCCGGGGAACTCTGGCACTCGGACGAGCAGAGTGCCAGGCAGGGCGTCAAGATCACGACATTTCTGGAGGTGTGCGCGAATGCTGAGCGAACGCAGGCTCCAAGTGCTGCGCGCCATCGTCCAGGACTATGTCGGCACGGAGGAGCCGGTCGGTTCCAAGGCGCTCACGGAGCGGCACAACCTCGGCGTGTCCCCGGCCACCGTCCGCAACGACATGGCTGCCCTGGAGGACGAGGGCTTCATCGCCCAGCCGCACACCAGCGCGGGGCGGATCCCGACGGACAAGGGCTACCGGCTGTTCGTCGACAAACTCGCCGGCGTCAAGCCGATGAGCGCCCCCGAACGGCGGGCGATCCAGAACTTCCTCGACGGCGCCGTCGACCTCGACGACGTCGTGGCACGCACGGTCCGGCTGCTCGCCCAGCTCACCCGGCAGGTCGCCGTCGTGCAGTACCCCTCCCTGACCCGCTCGACCGTGCGGCACGTGGAGCTGCTGTCGCTCGCGCCCGCGCGGGTGATGCTGGTGCTGATCACGGACACCGGCCGGGTCGAGCAGCGGATGGTCGACTGCCCGGCACCCTTCGGGGAATCGTCCCTGGCGGATCTGCGGGCGCGGCTGAACAGCCGGGTCGCGGGCCGTCGTTTCACGGACGTGCCCCAGCTGGTCGAGGACCTGCCGGACGCCTTCGAGGTCGAGGACCGAGGCACGGTCTCGACGGTGCTCTCCACCCTGCTGGAGACGCTCGTCGAGGAGAACGAGGAGCGGCTGATGATCGGCGGCACCGCCAATCTCACCCGCTTCGGACATGACTTTCCCCTCACGATCCGGCCCGTCCTGGAGGCACTGGAGGAGCAGGTCGTGCTCCTCAAGCTCCTTGGCGAGGCGAAGGATCCGGGTGTGACCGTGCGCATCGGCCACGAGATCGCCCATGAGGGACTCAACTCCACGTCCGTCGTGTCGGTCGGTTACGGTTCGGGCGGCGAGGCAGTCGCCAAGCTCGGCGTGGTCGGACCGACCCGCATGGATTACCCGGGAACGATGGGAGCGGTACGCGCAGTGGCACGTTACGTCGGACAGATCCTGGCGGAGTCGTAAGTGGCCACGGACTACTACGCCGTGCTCGGCGTGCGTCGCGACGCGTCGCAGGAAGAGATCAAGAAGGCCTTCCGTCGGCTCGCGCGCGAGCTGCACCCGGACGTCAATCCGGATCCGAAGACCCAGGAGCGGTTCAAGGAGATCAACGCCGCTTACGAGGTGCTGTCGGACCCGCAGAAGAAGCAGGTCTACGACCTCGGCGGGGACCCGCTCTCACAGGCCGGCGGGGCCGGTGCGGGCGGCTTCGGGGCCGGTGGCTTCGGCAACTTCTCCGACATCATGGACGCGTTCTTCGGCACGGCGTCGCAGCGCGGGCCGCGCTCGCGTACCCGCCGCGGCCAGGACGCGATGATCCGTATCGACGTCGAGCTCGACGAGGCGGCCTTCGGTACGACGAAGGACATCCAGGTCGACACGGCCGTCGTCTGCAACACCTGCAACGGTGAGGGCGCGGCGCCGGGCACCACCGCCCAGACGTGTGACATGTGCCGCGGCCGCGGTGAGGTGTCGCAGGTGACCCGGTCCTTCCTGGGCCAGGTCATGACGTCCCGCCCGTGCCCCCAGTGCCAGGGCTTCGGCACCGTGGTGCCCACCCCGTGCCCGGAGTGCGCCGGTGACGGCCGCGTGCGGTCCCGTCGCACGCTCACGGTCAAGATCCCGGCCGGTGTCGACAACGGCACGCGCATCCAGCTCGCCGGTGAGGGCGAGGTCGGGCCCGGCGGCGGTCCCGCCGGCGACCTGTACGTCGAGATCCACGAGCTGCCGCACCCCATGTTCCAGCGGCGCGGCGACGATCTGCACTGCACGGTGACGATCCCGATGACGGCGGCGTCGCTCGGCACCAAGGTCCCGCTGGAGACCCTGGACGGTCTCGAAGAGGTCGACATCCGCCCGGGCACCCAGTCCGGCCAGTCGATCCCGATGCACGGCCGGGGCGTCACGCATCTGCGCGGCGGCGGCCGGGGCGACCTCGTGGTCCATGTCGAGGTCCAGACCCCGACCAAGCTGGACCCCGAGCAGGAGCGCCTGCTGCGTGAGCTGGCCAAGCTGCGCGGCGAGGAGCGGCCTCAGGGCCAGTTCCAGCCGGGTCAGCAGGGGTTGTTCTCGCGACTCAAGGACGCCTTCAACGGTCGCTGACGGGTCGACCGGGGGTCCGCGGGTCGGCCCCCGGGAAGGCACGGTCAGCCGGGTCGGCAGGGACTGTTCTCCCGGCTGAAGGACGCCTTCAACGGTCGCTGATCCGGCCGCATGCCGATGGCTTATGCCAAGGGAAGGCCGGATTCGGACTTGATCGGAGGACGTGACAACATGCCGTCATGTCCTCCGCACTGACCGATCTCTTCCCCCATCCGATCGTGCAGGCCCCCATGGCGGGCGGTGTCTCCGTCCCGCAGCTCGCCGCTGCCGTGTCCGAGGCGGGCGGTCTGGGGTTCCTCGCCGCCGGGTACAAGACCGCCGACGGCCTGTACCAGGAGATCAAACAGCTGCGCGGGCTCACGAACCGCCCCTTCGGCGTGAACCTCTTCATGCCGCAGCCGGAGTATGCCGACCCGTCGGCCGTGGAGGTCTACGCCCACCAGCTGGCCGGCGAGGCCGCCTGGTACGAGATCGAGCTCGGTGACCCGGACAGCGGCCGCGACGACGGCTACGACGTCAAGCTCGCCGTGCTCCTCGACAACCCGGTGCCGGTGGTCTCCTTCCACTTCGGCGTCCCGACCCGTGACGTGCTGGAGTCCTTCCGCCGCGCGGGAACCCTCACCCTGGTCACCGCGACCACCGCCGAGGAGGCCCTCGCCGTGCAGCGGGCCGGCGCCGACGCGGTGATCGCGCAGGGCGTTGAGGCCGGCGGCCACCAGGGCACCCACCGTGACATCCCGGAGAACGACGGCTCCGGCATCGGACTGCTCTCCCTCGTGGCGCAGATCCGCGAGACCGTGGACATCCCGATCGTCGCCGCCGGCGGCATCATGCGCGGCGGCCAGATCGCCGCCGCCCTCGCGGCGGGCGCGAGCGCGGCCCAGCTCGGCACCGCGTTCCTCGCCACCACCGAGTCCGGCGCGAACGCCCTGCACAAGCAGGCGCTGACCAACCCGCTCTTCGCCCGTACGGAGCTGACCCGCGCGTTCTCCGGCCGCCCGGCCCGCGGCCTGGTCAACCGCTTCATGCGCGAACACGGGCCGTACGCCCCCGCCGCCTACCCGGAGGTCCACCATCTGACCGCGCCGCTGCGCAAGGCGGCCGCCAAGGCCGGTGACGCGCAGGGCATGGCGCTGTGGGCGGGCCAGGGGCACCGGATGGCCCGGGACCTGCCGGCCGGACAGCTGGTGGAGGTGCTGGCGGCCGAACTCGCCGAGGCCGGGACAGCGCTGCCGACCAGGGGTGGCTCGCGATGACGGCCCCGGTCTTCGTCGTCGAGCACTTCCGCGCGGGCGGCGGCGGGCAGTACGTCCTGGACGGCCCCGAGGGACGGCACGCGGTCTCCGTGAAGCGGCTCCAGCCCGGCGAGGAGGTCGTCCTCACCGACGGCGCCGGACGCTACGCGGTGTGCGATGTGATCGGCACCGAGGGCAAGGACCGGCTGATCGTCCATATGAGCTCCGTGGACGAGGAGCCGGCGCAGTCGCCCCGGATCACCGTCGTCCAGGCCCTCCCCAAGGGCGACCGCGGGGAGGTCGCCGTCGAGACCATGACCGAGGTCGGCGTCGACGCGATCGTGCCCTGGCAGGCCGCCCGCTGCATCACCCAGTGGAAGGGCGACCGCGGGCTCAAGGCGCTCGGCAAGTGGCGGGCCACCGCCCGTGAGGCCGGCAAGCAGTCCCGCCGGGTCCGCTTCCCCGAGGTCGCGGACGCGGCGACCACCAAGCAGGTTGCCGCACTTCTCGCCAAAGCCGACTTCGCCGCCGTGCTCCACTCCGACTTCGAGCACCTCAGTGCACCGCTCGCCACCGCCGAACTCCCCGCCGAGGGCGAGATCGTGCTGGTCGTGGGGCCCGAAGGAGGCGTCACCAGGGAGGAGTTGGGGCTCTTCGAAGAGGCCGGCGCCAAGGCGTACGTCCTGGGGCGTACCGTGCTGCGTACATCGACCGCCGGGACCGCGGCGGCGGCCCTCCTCCTGGGCCGTACCGGCCGCTGGTCCTGACACCAGGGGGAGACACCGTGGAACTCGCACAGGTCCGGCTGCTCGTCACCGACTTCGCCGCCTGCTACCGCTTCTACGCCGAAGTCCTCGGTCTCAAGCCGCAGTCCGGCGCGACCGGGGGCCCGTACGAGAAGTTCAGCCCGCACTCCGGCTCCGCCGGGATCGCGCTCCAGGACCGCTCGATGATGGCCTCGGTGCTGGGTGAACTGGGCGAGACGGCCACCGGTCACCGCTCCCTGGTGGTCCTGCGCGTCGACGACCTCGACGCGTACTGCGAGGAGATCACCTCTCGCGGAGCCGTCCTGATCCACGGCCCGGCCCCCATGACCGACCGGATGCGTGTCGCCCACCTCAAGGACCCGGAGGGCAACCTGGTGGAGCTCCAGGAGTGGCTGCTGCTGCGCAGCTGACCACCACGGCGGAGCAGAGCTCCCAGCCGTCCAGCTCCGCGGGGCCCGGCAGCGTCCCACGCCGCCGGGCCTCGTCGACGAAGGCGCGTACGACACCGGGTTCGTGCAGGTTGAGCGGGACGCCGCCGGCCTCGGCCACGCATCCCGAGTGCCAGTACGCTCCGGCGGAGACGATGCGCCCCTCGCCCGCCCGGAAGACGATCCGGGTCGGGACCCCGTCCCGGTACAGCGTCAGCACTTCGCGGCAGTCCTCGCCGTCCGTGTGCCGGTGCCGGACGGTCCACCGGTAGACCGCCCCCTCGACGACGAGCCTTCTGAGCCTGCGGTCGCTGCGCATCCGCTCAGGTTGGGTGAGCCGTGTGCCACTCGACGGTGACGTGCGCGAACACTTGAGTGGCCGTTTGTGCTCTTCCGCGACGCCGGTGTCGGTGGGAGGCTGCCCTCCATGGGGGCATTGAGGAGGATTTGGCGTCGGCCGCGCGGGACGCGGGTGGCGGCCGTGGCAGGGCTCGCGGTGGTGGCCGTGGGCGGCGCCGTGGCCTGTCAGCCGGGTGATCTGAGTACGGCGTCGGTGGCGTACACCACCGACAAGACCGCGACCGCGGAGCTGGAACGGCAGCACGCCGACGTGCGCTGGCTCACCTGCACGGGCAACTACGGCAATGGCAACAAGGGATACACGCCCGGGAAGACGCCCTCGCCCACCGAGTCCACCGTCGTCTCCGTCGACTGCCAGGGAAAGACGAACGACGGCCGGAAGATCACCGTCACCGGCAAGGTCACCAAGGCCGTCGACGGCGCGTGCGTGCGCGGAGACCTCGTCGCCAAGGTCGGCGGCAAGGAGTGGTTCCACGTCAAGGGCCTCGGCAACTGCGACGCGAAGCCCGGACCGACGTACACCCCGCCCGTCACCTACCGGCCCTCGGACGGGCACCAGCCCGTTCCCACCGTCACCGTCACCCGGACCATCTGGTGCAAGGGCGACCCGACCTGCTGGCCCGTCGAGGGCAAGTGATCGGAAAGGGATTCACCGACTCCGCCCGCTGCATATGGTGATCGGGTGACTGAGTCCACATCGACGGGTTCGGCGGGTTCGACACGATCGGCCGGATCGGCACGATCGGCAGGATCAACGGCGTATTTCCGATTCCCTCACCTGCACGGCGACTTGGTCGCCTTCACCGCCGAGGACGACGTCTGGCTCGCGCCCCTCGACGGCGGCCGGGCCTGGCGCGTCAGCGCCGACAACGTGCCGGTGTCCCATCCGCGCATCTCGCCCGACGGCAGGACCGTCGCCTGGACCTCGACCAGGGACGGCGCCCCCGAGGCACACATCGCCCCGGTCACCGGCGGCCCGGCAAAGCGGCTCACGCACTGGGGCAGTTGGCGGACCCAGGTACGCGGCTGGACCCCCGAAGGTCAGGTCCTCGCACTCACCACCCACGGCCAGCCCAGCCTGCGCCGTTCCTGGGCACACGCCGTCCCGCTCGACGGCGGACCGGCCGGCACCCTGCCCTACGGTCCCGTCGGCGACGTCGCCTTCGGGCCGCGCACCGTGCTGCTGTCCGCGCCGATGGGCCGCGAGGCCGCCTGGTGGAAGCGGTACCGGGGCGGTACGGCGGGCAAGTTGTGGATCGACGCGGGCGGCACCGGCGAGTTCGCACGGCTGCACGAGGAGCTGGACGGGAACCTCGAGTACCCGCTGTGGGTGGGGGACCGGATCGCGTTCCTGTCCGACCACGAGGGCACCGGTGCGCTGTACTCCTCCCTCGCCGACGGCTCCGGGCTGCGGCGGCACACCCCCCTTGGCGGCACTTCCCACTCGAGCGAAGCCGAGAGTGGGGGAGGCTTCTACGCCCGGCACGCCGCCACCGACGGCAGCCGGGTCGTCTACTCCAGCGCCGGTGAACTGTGGCTGCTCGACGACCTGGAGAGCGCCGAGCCGCGCAGGCTGGACGTCCGGCTGGGCGGCCCGCGCGTCGACCTGCAGCCGTACCCGGTGGACGCGTCCCGGTGGTTCGGGGCCGCGTCCCCCGACCACGGCGCGCGCGGCAGTGCCGTCTCCGTGCGGGGCGCGATCCACTGGATCACCCACCGCTCCGGTCCCGCCCGCGCACTGGCGGCCAAGCCCGGCGTACGGGCCCGGCTGCCGCGCACCTTCCGCGCCGACGGCGAGGAATGGGTGGTGTGGGTGACCGACGCCGAGGGCGACGACGCCCTGGAGTTCGCCCCTGCGACCGGACTCGCGCCCGGCGCGATCCCCAGACGGCTCGCCGCGGGACAGCTCGGCCGGGTCCTGGAGCTGGCCATGGCGCCCGACGGCAGCCGGGCCGCCGTCGCCGCGCATGACGGGCGGATGCTGCTCGTCGAGCGGGAGACCGGCGAGGTGCGCGAGGTCGACCGCAGCGCCGACGGCGAGGTGTCCGGGCTGGCCTTCTCGCCCGACTCGGCCTGGCTCGCCTGGTCGCACCCCGGCCCGCGCCCCCTGTCCCAGCTCAAGCTCGCCCACACCACCGACCTGTCGGTCACCGAGGCGACCCCGCTGCGCTTCCAGGACTACGCGCCCGCGTTCACCCTCGACGGCAAGCACCTCGCCTTCCTGTCCAACCGCTCCTTCGACCCGGTCTACGACGAGCACGTCTTCGACCTGGCCTTCGTCGTCGGCGACCGCCCTCATCTGATCACCCTCGCCGCGACCACACCGTCCCCGTTCGGCCCGCAGCGGCACGGCCGCCCCTTCGAGACCCCGGACAAGGACGAGACCCCCGACAGCGAGGGCACCCCGACCACTCGCGTCGACCTCGAAGGACTTGCCGAGCGGGTCGTCCCCTTCCCGGTCGAGGCCGCCCGCTACTCCAATCTGCGCGCGGCCAAGGACGGCGTGCTGTGGCTGCGCCACCCGGTGCAGGGCGTCCTCGGCGTCTCCCGGGCCACCCCCGACGCCCCCGACCCCAAGACCGAGCTGGAGCGCTACGACCTCGCCCAGCGGCGCATCGAGCATCTCGCCGCCGACGCCGACCACTTCGAGGTGAGCGGCGACGGCAAGCGCGTCCTGCTGTGGAGCGACGGCCGGCTCCGGGTCGTACCCAGCGACCGGCGCGCCGCCCACGACGACGACGGCGACACCAGCGTCACGGTCGACCTCGCCCGGGTACGGCAGACCGTCGACCCGGCCGCCGAGTGGCGCCAGATGTACGACGAGGCCGGGCGCATCATGCGCGACCACTTCTGGCGGCCCGATCTGAGCGGGGTCGACTGGGACGGCGTCCTCGCCCGCTACCGCCCGCTGCTCGGCCGTATCGCCACCCATGACGACCTCGTCGACCTGCTGTGGGAGGTGCAGGGCGAACTCGGTACCTCGCACGCGTACGTCCAGCCGCGCGGCGGATACGACGACGTGGCCCGGCAGGGCCTGCTCGGTGCCGACATCTCCCGTCACCCGGACGGCAGTTGGCGCATCGACCGGATCCTGCCCTCGGAGACCTCCGACCCCGAGGCCCACTCCCCGCTCGCCGCGCCCGGCGTCGCCGTGCGCGCCGGGGACGCGGTCGTCGCCGTCGGCGGCCACCCGGTCGACCCGGTGACCGGGCCGGGGCCGCTGCTCGTCGGTACGGCGGGACAGCCGGTCGAGCTCACCATCTCGCCCTCGGGCGGCGGCGATCTGCGGCACGCGGTCGTGGTCCCCATCGCCGACGAGGAGCCGCTGCGCTACCACGACTGGGTCACCGGCCGGCGCGCCTACGTCCACGAGCGCTCCGGGGGCCGGCTCGGCTATCTGCACGTGCCCGACATGCAGGCCCCCGGCTGGGCCCAGATCCACCGGGACCTGCGCGTCGAGGTGGCCCGCGAGGGGCTCGTCGTCGACGTCCGGGAGAACCGGGGCGGCCACACCTCCCAGCTCGTCGTGGAGAAGCTGGCCCGGCGGATCGTCGGCTGGGTCCTGCCGCGCGGGCTGCGGCCCTACAGCTACCCCCAGGACGCGCCCCGGGGCCCCGTCGTCGCCGTCGCCGACGAGTTCTCCGGCTCCGACGGCGACATCGTCAACGCGGCGATCCGCGCGCTCGGCATCGGCCCGGTGGTCGGCATGCGCACCTGGGGCGGCGTGATCGGCATCGACAGCCGCTACCACCTGGTCGACGGGACGCTGATCACCCAGCCCAAGTACGCGTTCTGGCTGGAGGGTTACGGCTGGGGAGTGGAGAACCACGGGGTGGACCCGGACGTGGAGGTACCCCAACGCCCACAGGACTGGGCGGCGGGCAGGGACCCCCAGTTGGACGAGGCGATCCGCTTGGCGCTGGCGGCACTGGAGGAGCGGCCGGCCAAGACTCCGCCGGGCCTGCCCGGCTAGGGCCGCGCGCCAAGCCACGGACGGCCCGTCGGCCGACGACGATACGATGCCACCCGGTACCGCGACCGCCGAACCCCCGGAGGGAACCGAATGGCAGGGGAGCCGCAGGACGACTGCCTGTTCTGCAAGATCGTCGAAGGGCACATCCCGGCGACGATCGTCCGTGAGACGGAGACGACCGTCGCCTTCCGGGACATCAACCCACAGGCACCCACCCACGTCCTGGTGATCCCCAGGGTGCACTACAAGAACGCGGCCGAACTCGCCGCGGCCGAACCGGCCATCGCCGCGGACATACTGCGCGAGGCCCAGGTGGTCGCCGACGAGGACAAGCTGGAGAGCTACCGCGTCGTCTTCAACACCGGCAGCGGCGCCGGCCAGACCGTCTGGCACGCCCACGCGCACGTCCTCGGCGGCCGTGGCATGCAGTGGCCCCCCGGATAAGTCACTGTGTCCGTACGTGAATTGGTGGTCCTCGGCACCGCCAGCCAGGTCCCGACCCGGCACCGCAACCACAACGGCTATCTGCTGCGCTGGGACGGCGAGGGCATCCTGTTCGACCCCGGCGAGGGCACGCAGCGCCAGATGCTGCGTGCCGGGGTCGCCGCGCACGACCTGAACCGGATCTGCGTCACGCACTTCCACGGGGACCACTCGCTGGGCCTGGCCGGTGTCATCCAGCGGATCAACCTCGACAAGGTGCCGCACCCGGTCACCGCCCACTATCCGCGCTCCGGGCAGCGCTTCTTCGCGCGGCTGCGGTACGCGACCGCCTACCGGGAGACGGTCGAGCTCATCGAGGCGCCGGTGGACGCCGACGGGGAGCTCGCGGTGACCGCGTCGTACACGCTGGAGGCCCGGAAGCTGTCCCATCCCGTCGAGTCCTACGGCTACCGGCTCGTCGAGCCCGACGGGCGCCGCATGCTGCCCGAGCGGCTCGCCGAGCACGGGATCAAGGGGCCGGACGTCGGGCGGATCCAGCGCGAGGGAGTCCTCCGGGGTGTGAGCCTCGACGACGTCAGCGAGGTGCGGCGCGGGCAGCGGTTCGCGTTCGTCATGGACACGAGGCTGTGCGACGGGGTGCATGCGCTCGCCGAGGGCTGCGACATGCTCGTCATCGAGTCCACCTTCCTCGACGAGGACCTGGAACTCGCCGTCGAGCACGGGCATCTGACGGCGGGCCAGGCGGCGGGTGCGGCCCGGGACGCGGGTGTGCGGCACCTCGTGCTCACCCACTTCAGCCAGCGCTACTCCGAACCGGAGGAGTTCGAGCGGCAGGCGCGGGCGGCCGGGTTCGAGGGCGAGCTGACGGTGGCGCACGATCTTCTGCGAGTGCCGGTCCCGAAGCGCCGATAGATCCCGCTTACGATGCTTCGATGCCCCTCCCGAAAGCAGAACTGCACCTCCACATCGAAGGCACCCTGGAGCCCGAGCTGGCGTTCCGGCTCGCCGGCCGCAACGGCGTCCGGCTGCCGTACGCGGACACGGACGAGCTCCGCAAGGCGTATCAGTTCGAGGACCTTCAGTCCTTCCTGAACCTGTACTACGAGCTCATGGCCGTCCTGCGTACCGAGCAGGACTTCGAGGACCTCGCGAACGAGTACCTCGCCCGGGCCGCCGCGCAGGGTGTGCGGCACGCGGAGATCTTCTTCGACCCGCAGGCGCACATCGCCCGGGGTGTCTCCATGGGCACGGTCGTCGAGGGGCTGTGGCGGGCGCTCGGGTGCAGCGAGGAAGGGCATGGCGTCTCCACCCGGCTGATCATGTGCTTCCTGCGGGACGAGTCGGCCGACTCGGCGCTGGAGACGCTGGAGGCGGCCCGGCCGTACCTCGACCGGATCACCGGTGTCGGCCTCGACTCGGCCGAGGTCGGCCACCCGCCGGTCAAGTTCCGCGAGGTGTACAAGGCCGCCGCCGAGCTCGGGCTGCGGCGCGTGGCGCACGCGGGCGAGGAAGGGCCGCCCGCGTACATCACCGAGGCCCTGGACGCGCTCGGCGTCGAGCGCGTCGACCACGGCCTGCGCTGCATGGAGGACCCGGCGCTGGTGGAGCGGCTGGTGCGGGAGCGGATCCCGCTCACCCTCTGCCCGCTCTCCAACGTCCGGCTGCGGGCCGTCGACGTCCTGCCGGAGCACCCGCTGCGCGCGATGATCGAGGCCGGGCTGCTGTGCACGGTCAACTCCGACGACCCCGCCTACTTCGGCGGCTACGTCGCCGACAACTACCACGCCGTGCGCGACGCCCTCGGGCTGACCAAGGAGCAGATGCGCGAGCTGGCCCGCAACTCCTTCCTCGCGTCCTTCCTGGAGGACGACGAGGAGCGGCGAGCGCGTTATATCGCCGCGGTGGATGCGTACGAGTTCTCGTAAGCCGGGATCTCGATCTGCACGACCGCGTCCTCGCATGCCGGACGGGCCGCGACGGGCCGGCGCTTGAGAGCCACGGCCGTCAGCGGTACGGCGATCACGAGCAGACCGGCGGCGAGCATCGCGCCCATGACGGGGAACCCCGCCTGCGCCGACAGCACGCTCCCGGTCAGCGGTCCCGCCGCCGTGCCCACTGAGGCGGCCGAGCCGACCAGGACCGCCCAGCGGCCGCGCGGGTCCAGGGAGGCGGCGAGGCCGATCATGTACGACAGCACGATCGGATAGAGCACGTTCCAGGCGATCTCGCCCGCCGCGAAGGTCATGAGGTCGGTCGCGGACGCGCTGAGCGCGATGCAGACCGCGATCAGCGCCGTACCGGCACCGATGGGTGTCGCCAGACCCAGCCGCGGGCCGAGCGCCCCCGCGCCCACCACCCCGATCAGCGCGGCGCCGAGCGCGACCGCGAAGACCACGCCGACGGTGACCTCCGTGAGGTGCGCCTGGGAGAGGCCGATACGGCCGCTGACGCCCCACAGGGAGTTCTGCACGAGGGACCAGCACGGCATGGCGGCGACCAGGACCAGGCCGGAGCGCCGGTGGGGAAGCGGCATCCTGTCGTGCAGGGTGCGCACGGGTGCCGTACGGAGGGGCAGCCGGCCGGTGAGCGGCCACACGGCCAGCGCGGTGAGCGCGATCGCGGCCAGGGGCTGTCCGTGGCCCGCGCCGAGGTGCGGGACCGTCAGATAGACGGCGCCCGCGAGCGCGGAGACGCCGAGCAGGCCCAGGGTGGAGGTGCGGTGCGGGTCGTTCCCCCAAGCTCTCGACTCCGCTCGAGCAGGGGGCGCCCCCATCGCGGCGATGCCGGTGGCGGCGACCGCGGTGACCGTACCCGAGCCGAACCCGCCGACGAGCGCGCCGAGGACGACGGCCGGTACGAGCGTGGTGAGGGCGGCCCCGCCGTAGCCGAGGACGGCGAGCAGGAGTCCGGCGCGGGCGAGCGTGCGTGCCCCGATCCGGTCGACCCTGGATGCCAGCAGGAAGCCCGCGGCCGCCGAACTCAGCAGCAGGGCACTGCCGATGGCACCGGCTTGGGTGGGGGAGAGGGGCAGCCCCGTGTCGAGTCTGCCGACGGCGGTGGGCAGCAGATACGGAGCGAGGTACCCGGCCGTGAAAAGGGCGACGAGGGGCCAGGCAGTGGTGCGGGGGGCGGACACGGGCGTTCCCGGGGCATGCGAAAGGAGCGGCTCAGAAAGGGGGGTGGGCGACGACCGTCGACGGACAGGAACGCGCGAGCAAGTTGTATCAATCAGGCGGTTGGGGAAAAAAGCGCGTCGGGTGTGATGTGGGTCACCTTCTGTTTGGGGTGAGGGAAGGCGGGTAGAGGTGGCCGCTATCGCCAGTGCGGGGCGCCCGCCGTCCCCGGTGCCGTCGCCTCGATCTTCGCCCTGATCTCCCGCATGACGGCCACGATCCGCTCCTCGTGCGCGGGCGTCAGCCGGGCCACCGGCACCGAGCAGCTGACGGCGTCCCGCGCGGGGGAGTCGTAGCGCAGGGCGAAGCCGAAGCCGACGATGCCAAGGACTCCCTCCTCGCGGTCGACCGAGTAGCCGCGAGACCGGACTTCGGCGAGGTCCGCGGCCAGGGCCTGCCGGGTGGTGCGGGAGCTGGGGGTGAGTGCCTCGTACGGGCCCTCGGGCAGCTCGGCGTCGGGGCGTTCCGCAAGCAGCGCCTTGCCGAGCGCGCCGGCGTGCGCGGGCAGCCGGCGTCCGACCCGGCTGATGGTGCGTACATACTCGTGCGACTCCCGGGTGGCCAGATAGGCCACGTCCCGGCCGTCGAGCCGCCCCAGGTGGATCGTCTCGCCGAGCGCCTCGGACGCCTCGTCGAGATATGGGCGTACGACGCGGACGCGCGGGTCGGAGTCGAGATAGCCGGTGCCGGTGAGCAGAGCGCGGATGCCGATGCCGTAGAGCGAACCGGTGACGTCCGTGCGCACCCAGCCCCGGGTGATCAGGGTCTGGAGCAGGGCGTACATGGAGCTGCGCGGGACGCCGAGCCCGTCCGCCAGCTCCTGCAGCCGCGCCGGGCGGTCGCCGCGGGCCGCGAGCAGCTCCAGCAGCTCGACCGTGCGCGCAGCGGACTTCACCTCTCGGACGCCTGCTGTGTCGGACATGCGCCGATCGTAAGTGGGGGTCGGCGGGCGAAGGGGGCGGCGGGGGTGCCGTTGACGACTGTTGTTCGCGTATCTAATCTCGATTCTCATACTTGGATGGCATCTACATGGGGAGATGGCGCGGGTGGCCGGTGACACGCAGACGGAGACCGTGGCGCGGAGGCTGCGGGACGGTATGGCGAACGGCGTGCTGTCCTTCCCGCTCACGGCCTTCCACGACGACGGCTCCCTCGACCCCGAAGGCTTCCGCGCCCATGTCGCGGCGCAGCTCGCCACGGCGCCCGGCGCCGTCTTCCCCGCCTGCGGCACCGGCGAGTTCTTCTCGCTGGACGAGGACGAATACCGGCGGGTCGTCGAGATCGCGGTCGAGGAGGCGGCGGGCCGGGTGCCCGTGGTGGCCGGGACCGGGTACGGCTGGGCGCAGGCCGCCAGATTCGCCCGGATCGCCGAGGAGGCCGGTGCCGACGCGCTGCTCGTCCTCCCGCACTACCTCCTCGCCGCCCCGCAGGACGGCCTGGCCGCCCAGCTGGAGCAGCTGGCCGCCCGCACCCGGTTGCCGATCGTCGCCTACCAGCGAGGCCAAGTGGCTTACGGCGTACCGGCGTTCAAACGGATCGCGGAGATCCCCGGGGTCATCGGCCTCAAGGACGGCCACAGCGACCTCGACCGCCTCCAGCGGCTCACCCTCGCCGCCCCCGACGGCTTCCTGTTCTTCAACGGCGCCGCCACCGCCGAGATCCAGGCCCGCTCCTACGCCGCCGTCGGTGTCCCCGCCTACTCCTCCGCCGTGCACGCCTTCGCCCCCGAGATCGCGGACGCCTTCTTCGCCGCCCTGCGGGACGGCGACCACGGCACCGTCGACAAGCTGCTGCGCGAGTTCTACGTCCCGTTCGTCGAACTCCGCGACCACGTGCCCGGATACGCGGTGTCCCTGGTGAAGGCGGCGGCCCGGCTGCGCGGGCGCCCGGTGGGCCCTGTCCGCGCCCCGCTCACCGAGCCGTCACCCGACGACCTCGCCGGACTCAAGACCCTGCTCATCACCGGACTCGACCTCGTAGGAGCCGCCCTGTGACCCGTGACCTGACCATCACCGAGGTACGGCTGACGCCCATCCTGGTCGCCGACCCGCCGCTGCTGAACACACAGGGCGTGCACCAGCCGTACACCCCCCGGCTGATCGTGGAGGTGGTGACGGCCGACGGGACCACCGGGCTCGGCGAGACCTACGGCGACACCAAGTACCTGGAGCTGGCCCGTCCGCTCGCGGACCGGCTGGTCGGCCGCACGGTCACCGATGTGAACGGCCTGTTCACCCTCGACGTCGCCGTCGACGACTCCCGGGTCGAGGACGCCGTCGACGTCGGCGGGCTGCGTGGCGTCCAGACCGCCGACAAACTCAGGCTCTCCGTCCTCTCCGCCTTCGAGGTCGCCTGCCTGGACGCCCAGGGCAGGGCGCTCGGCCTGCCGGTGCATGCGCTGCTCGGCGGCAGGGTGCGGGACTCGGTCGAGTACAGCGCCTACCTCTTCTACAAGTGGGCGGCCCATCCGGCGGGCGGGCCGGCCGAGGCGGACGACTGGGGTGCCGCGCTCGACCCGGCCGGAGTCGTCGAGCAGGCACGGACGTTCAAGGACCGCTACGGCTTCACCTCCTTCAAGCTCAAGGGCGGTGTCTTCCCGCCCGACGAGGAGATCGCCGCCGTACGCGCGCTGGCCGAGGCGTTTCCCGGGCACCCGCTGCGCCTCGACCCCAACGGCGCCTGGTCCGTGGCGACCTCGCTCAGCGTCGCGAAGGAACTCGGGGACGTCCTCGAGTACCTGGAGGACCCGGCGCTCGGCACCCCGGCAATGGCCGAGGTGTCCGCGGGGACCGACGTGCCGCTGGCCACCAACATGTGCGTGACGACCTTCGCCGAGATCAGGGAGGCGTTCACACGCGACGCCGTGCAGGTGGTGCTCTCCGACCACCACTACTGGGGCGGGCTGCGCAACACCCAGCACCTCGCGGCGATCTGCGACACCTTCGGCGTCGGGGTGTCCATGCACTCCAACACCCACCTGGGGATCAGCCTGGCCGCGATGACCCACGTCGCCTCGACCGTGCCCCGGCTCCACCACGCCTGCGACTCCCACTACCCCTGGCAGTCGGAGGACGTCCTGACCGAGCGGCTCACCTTCTCCGGCGGCCGGATCGCCGTCTCCGACGCCCCCGGCCTCGGTGTCGAACTGGACCGTGACCGGCTGGCCGTCCTGCACCGCAGGTGGGCGGGGAACGACGGGTCGCTCAGGGACCGGGACGACGCGGCGGCGATGCGGGTGGCCGAACCGGGGTGGGTGACGCCGACTATGCCGCGTTGGTAGGGCGGCCGGTCTCCGTACGAGGGGCTCCGCTGCGAGAGCCGCCGTGCTGTCCGTGACGTGGTGCACACTGGCCAGATCCGCACCAGTCAGGGAGCGCACCGTGACCGCGTCCAACGCGTTTGCCGGGGAGGAACCGGAGCACCTCGGAGACCCGCAGCACAGTCCGGCCCAGGTCGATCCGCTGGCCGTCCTGCGCATGTCGGACGACCCGCCCTGGGACGTCTACCTCACGGGCACCGTCTTCCTGGACATCATCTTCACCGGCCTCGACTCGGCTCCCGTGCGCGGGACCGAGTCCTGGGCGCGGGGCATGGGCTCGAGCCCGGGAGGTGTGGCGAACATGGCGACGGCCCTGGCCCGCCTCGGCCTGAAAACGTCCCTCGCGGCGGCCTTCGGAGACGACCACTACGGCGACTACTGCTGGGACGCGCTCGCCCGGGGCGAGGGCATCGATCTGTCCCCGTCGCGCACGGTCCCCGGCTGGCACTCCCCGGTCACGGTCTCGATGGCGTACGAGGGCGAGCGCACGATGGTCTCGCACGGCCACGAGCCGCCCCCCGAGGAGCCCGCCCCGGACTGCCCGCCACACGCGCGTGCCGCGGTCGCGTCCCTGACGCCGGGCAAGAGCGCCCCCTGGATCGCGCAGGCCGCGAGCGAGGGTACGAGGATCTTCGCGGACGTCGGCTGGGACGACACGGGCACCTGGGATCTGTCCGGCCTCGTCGACCTGGCGCACTGCGAGGCGTTCCTGCCGAACGCCGAGGAGGCCATGCGCTACACGGGCGCCGTTTGCCCGCGCGCGGCGGCCCACGCCCTCACCGAGTTCGTACCGCTGGCGGTGGTCACCCTGGGCGCGGAGGGCGCCTACGCCGTGGACCGGCGGACCGGGGAGGCCGCCGAGGTGCCCGCGATCGCCGTCGAGGCCCTCGACCCGACCGGCGCCGGGGACGTGTTCGTCGCGGGCTTCGTCACCGGGACCCTGGCCGGGTGGCCGCTGGCCGACCGCCTCGCGTTCGCCGGGCTGACGGCCGCGCTGTCCGTCCAGGAGTTCGGCGGCTCGCTCTCGGCCCCCGGATGGTCGGAGATCGGGGCATGGTGGCGCCGGGTCCAGTCGGTGGAGGGCCAGAACCCGGCCGCGCTGCGCCGCTACGCATTCCTGGAGCACCTGGTCCCGGAGGAACCGCTCCGACCCTGGCCCCGACGCAGAGCGGTCCCGACAATCGGCTTCCGCCGCCCGACCTGAGCCCCGGCTCCCGCGAACGGCACGGCTCCCGGGCCCCGAAGGGCGCGCGCCGCGGCGGTGGCGTGGGCCGGTCGCCGAGGATCGGACCCGTCGGTGTTGCACCCCGGGAGCTGGTCGTGGGCGGGGGCAGCGGTGGTGGGCTGGGGCCGGTCCTGGGCAGGGATGCGCGCGCGAGCGGCTGCCCGGTTCCCGGCTCCGTCGGCTTCCTTGCCGCCGTGCGCGGGTGGTGGCGTGGGTCGTGCCGTCGGGTGCCGAGCCTGCGGCTGTCGTGCCGGTCGTGGGTCGGTCCCGCCTGGGCTCGCTGCTTCCTCGGCACCCGTCGATGAGGCGCCCCCGCGCAGGTGGGCACCGCTTCTTGGTTCCGGATCCTGGTGGCTTCCCTGCCGTGGTGGGGTGGCCCGCGTCACCGAGGGCCTGTTCCGCCTCGGGCTCCCGCCAAGCGCGGGGCAGCCGTGGCGGACGGGCCCCGGTCCGGGGGGTTGCGCGCGCGAGCGGCTGCTCGGTTCCCGGCTCCTTCGGCTGTCGAGGGTGCCGAGTACACGGCCGTCGTCCCGGGCGCGGGTCGGTCCCGCATCGGCTCGCTGCTTCCCCGCCCCCCGTTGCCAACCAGCTCCCCGCAGGTCAGTGGTCCGACGCCTGGGACAGGACCGTCGTGATCTGGTCCCGGAGGGCTTCGCGGGCCGGGTCGGGCAGGGCGTCCAGGGGGGTGTGGCTCAGGGCGTCGAGGAGTTGGGCGGGGGTGGCGTCGCGGGGCAGGGTCTCGGAGAGCACCTCGTAGCCGTCGCGGACGGCGACGCGGAGTTCGGTGGGGTGTGCGGCGACCGCGACGATGTGAGGGGGCGCACCGCCCGCCTCGCCGGGCAGCTTGCGGTAGCCGCTGGCCAGGGGCGTGCGCCAGCGGAGCTTCAGCAGGACCGGCCGCTTCGCCAGGACCTCGGTGAGGTCGGTCTCATAGGTACCGTCCGTCGCCAGTACCACGGCACGCGCGTCCAGCACGAGAGCCGCGGGCAGCAGGTCGCGCAACGTGCTGCCGACGAGGTTGCCACCGACTGTCGCGGTCCGGCGCACCGCACCCGTACCCACCCCGGCCGCCGCCCGCCACAGCACCTCCGGCACCCGCTCGTCGACCTGGTGCAGCAGCACCGCCCCGCCCACCTCCTCGGCCCCGATCACCCGCGCCTCGGGAACCTTGCGCAGCGACACCGCCTGCTCGGGGAAACCGTCCCGCTGCCAGGCCGCCCACACCAGCGTGGCGCCGCCGATGGGTATCGCCCCCTCGGCCAGAGACCCCTGCGCTTCGGGCACGGACGTGGGCAGACGCAGCAACATGGCGGCCGACCTGCTTTCTTCGGACAGGTGGCCCTGGGTGACGTGGCCCACGACCACGTGCGGCGTGACACGGCGCATTCTGCCCACGCGCCCGGGAGCGCATGCAGGGCTCACGGCTGCACAGCCGGACGCCGAAAAGCCCTACGGCGTTGTCAGTACCCCGTCGTACCCTTGGAATCGCGAGGCCGCCCTCAGCTACGCGGCCGTGACGAGGAGGAACCGCAGGCCTACAGCGCCGGCCCATGACTCAGACACCCACAGCTCACACCCCCGCGCAGGGACAGGCGAGAGCACAGTTCACGGTCCCCGCCCAGCACCCGATGGTCACCGTGCTGGGTTCCGGCGACTCCCTCCTGCGCGTGATCGAGAAGGCCTTCCCGGGGGCCGACATCCACGTCCGGGGCAATGAGATCAGCGCGGTCGGCGATTCCGGTGAAGTCGCCCTCATCCAGCGCCTGTTCGACGAGATGATGCTGGTGCTCCGCACGGGGCAGCCGATGACGGAGGACGCAGTGGAACGCTCGATCGCGATGCTGCGGGCGAGCGAGAACGGGGAGGGCCCGGAGGAGACCCCGGCCCAGGTGCTCACACAGAACATCCTGTCCTCGCGCGGCCGCACGATCCGCCCCAAGACGCTCAACCAGAAGCGCTACGTCGACGCGATCGACAAGCACACGATCGTCTTCGGCATCGGCCCCGCCGGTACCGGCAAGACCTACCTCGCCATGGCCAAGGCGGTGCAGGCCCTGCAGTCCAAGCAGGTCAACCGCATCATCCTGACCCGCCCCGCGGTCGAGGCCGGCGAGCGGCTGGGCTTCCTGCCCGGCACGCTCTACGAGAAGATCGACCCCTATCTGCGCCCGCTGTACGACGCGCTGCACGACATGCTCGACCCGGACTCCATCCCGCGCCTGATGGCGGCCGGGACGATCGAGGTCGCGCCGCTCGCCTATATGCGCGGACGCACGCTCAACGACGCCTTCATCATTCTGGACGAGGCCCAGAACACGAGCCCCGAGCAGATGAAGATGTTCCTCACCCGCCTCGGCTTCGACTCGAAGATCGTGATCACCGGTGACGTGACGCAGGTCGACCTGCCGAACGGCACGAAGAGCGGTCTGCGGCAGGTGCAGGAGATCCTCGAAGGCCTCGAGGACGTCCACTTCTCCCGGCTGTCGTCCCACGATGTCGTACGGCACAAGCTGGTGGGCCGTATCGTCGACGCGTACGAGTTGTACGACAGCAAGCACGGCACCGAGAACGGCACCCACAAGGGCGGCCGGGGCAGGTCCGGGCACAAGGGGAAGTAGAGACACGGCGCCACCATGTCGATCGACGTCAACAACGAGTCCGGCACCGAGGTCGACGAGCAGGCGATCCTCGACATCGCCCGCTACGCGCTCGCGCGGATGCGCATCCACCCGCTCTCCGAGCTCTCGGTGATCGTCGTGGACGCCGACGCCATGGAGCAGCTCCATATCCAGTGGATGGACCTGCCCGGCCCGACCGATGTCATGTCCTTCCCGATGGACGAGCTGCGGCCGCCGTCCAAGGACGAGGAGGAGCCCCCGCAGGGACTCCTCGGCGACATCGTGCTCTGCCCCGAGGTCGCCGCCAAGCAGGGGGCCGAGGCGCCCACGCAGCACTCCATGGACGAGGAGCTCCAACTGCTCACCGTCCATGGCGTGCTGCACCTGCTCGGCTACGACCACGAGGAGCCCGACGAGAAGGCCGAGATGTTCGGCCTGCAGGCCGCCATCGTGGACGGCTGGCGCCACGAGAAGGGCCTGACCGGCCCGTCCCCGGCGCCGACGGTCTCGTAAGCGGCCCCGATGAGTCCGCAGATCGTCATCGGCGCGATCGCCCTCGTCGTCGTCGCCTGGCTCGCCGCCTGCGCCGAGGCCGGTATCGCGCGCGTCTCCAGCTTCCGCGCGGAGGAGGCGGTGAAGTCGGGCCGCCGGGGCAGCGCCCGGCTGGCCCAGGTCGCCGCCGACCCGACCCGCTATCTCAACGTGGCGCTGCTGGTCCGCGTCACCTGCGAGATGGCGGCCGCGGCGCTGGTGACCTACGCCTGCCTCCAGGAGATCGACGTGACCTGGCAGGCGCTGCTCGCCGCGATCGGCGTCATGGTCCTCGTGTCGTACGTCGCCGTCGGCGTCTCCCCGCGCACCATCGGCCGCCAGCACCCGCTGAACACGGCGACGGCGGCGGCGTACGTACTGCTGCCGCTGGCCAGGATCATGGGCCCGATCCCCCCGCTCCTGATCCTCATCGGCAATGCCCTGACCCCCGGCAAGGGCTTCCGCCGCGGTCCCTTCGCCTCCGAGGCGGAGCTGCGCGCGCTGGTCGACCTCGCCGAGCAGGAGTCCCTGATCGAGGACGAGGAGCGCCGCATGGTGCACTCGGTCTTCGAACTCGGTGACACGCTCGTCCGGGAGGTCATGGTCCCCCGGACCGACCTGGTCGTCATCGAGCGCTACAAGACCATCCGCCAGGCCCTCACCCTCGCCCTGCGCTCGGGCTTCTCGCGCATCCCGGTCACCGGGGAGAGCGAGGACGACATCGTCGGGATCGTGTATCTGAAGGACCTGGTCCGCAAGACGCACATCAGCCGGGACGCCGAGAACGACCTGGTGTCCACGGCCATGCGGCCGGCGTTCTTCGTGCCCGACACCAAGAACGCCGGCGACCTGCTGCGCGAGATGCAGAAGGAACGCAACCACGTCGCCGTCGTCATCGACGAGTACGGCGGGACCGCGGGCATCGTCACCATCGAGGACATCCTCGAGGAGATCGTCGGCGAGATCACCGACGAGTACGACCGTGAACTCCCGCCCGTCGAGGAGCTCGGCGACGACTGCTACCGGGTCACCGCCCGCCTCGACATCACCGACCTCGGTGAGCTGTACGGCCTCGAGGAGTACGACGACGAGGACGTGGAGACCGTCGGCGGACTGCTGGCCAAGGCGCTGGGCCGGGTGCCCATCGCCGGCGCCTCGGCCGAGGTCGAGCTCCCCGACGGACGGAAGCTGCGCCTGACGGCGGAAGCCGCCGCCGGCCGCCGGAACAAGATCGTGACCGTGCTGGTGCAGCCGGTGGGACAGCCGGCGGAGCAGGAAGAGGAGTCCGAGTGACACCCGAGGAGCTGCGCACCTTCTGTCTGTCGTTCAACGCGGTGGTGGAGGACTTCCCGTTCAGCCCGGGGGTCTCGGTCTTCAAGGTCCGGGGCAAGATGTTCGCCCTGAGCTCGCTGGAGGAGCGGCCCCTCACGGTCAACCTCAAGTGCGACCCGGAGGACGCGGTCCGGCTGCGCGGTGAGTACGAGGGCCTGATCGCCCCCGGCTATCACATGAACAAGCGGCACTGGAACACGGTCACCGTCGACGGCGAACTCCCGGACCGTCTGGTCCGGGAGCTCATCGAGGATTCGTACGACCTGGTCGTGGCCGGACTACCGCGCGCCGACCGGCTCCGTCTCGACCGCCCCTGAGGCCCCGCGGCCGCGCAGCCCGAGCCCGACCAGCACCGCCGCCGCCAGCACGATCGCCGCGTCGAGGGCCAGCACCGTGTGCACACCGGACAGCAGGTCGTCCGAGGTCGTCGCCAGCACGCCGAGCAGCGGGATGCCCACGGTGATGCCGACCTGCTGGGTCGAGGTGACCAGGCCGGTGGCCAGGCCCTGTTCCTCGTCCGGGACGCCCGAGGTGACCGTCAGGCCGTACGAGATGATCGCGCCCAGGTGGCACATGCTGGCCAGCGAGACGGCGACCGTGGCGAGCCACACCGACCAGGTGTGCGCGTTCACGCCGAGGAGGGCGGCGATCAGCACGCCCTGACCGGCGAGCGAGCCGACCAGGGTGCGGCGGGCGCCGAAGCGGCCGATGACCTTCGGGGCGTAGGTGCCCGCGACCGCCGACAGGACGCCCTGGACGCCGAAGACCAGTCCCGTCTCGAAGGCCGACAGACGCAGGGTCTCCTGCAGATACAGGGTCAGGACGAAGATGACCGCCGACATCATCGAGAAGGTGACCAGACCGCCCACGTTGCCCCACGCCACCGTGCGGCGGCGCAGCATCGGGAGCGAGACCAGCGGCGTCTGCGCGCGGGACTCGACGGCGGTGAAGGCGGCCAGCAGCACAACGCCCCCGACCAGCGCGGCGATCACCTCGGCGTGGCCGAAACCCCGGTCGGCGGCCGTGGACAGGGCGTAGATCAGCGAGAGCAGACCGCCGGTCACGGTGATCGCGCCGGGCACGTCCAGGCGCGGGCGGTCCGGGGTGCGGGACTCGGGCAGCAGACCGGGCGCCAGCGGCAGCACGAGCAGCGCGAACACCGAGAGCAGGCCCATCGTGGAGCGCCAGCCGAGGGAGTCGGTCAGCAGGCCGCCCGCGATCATGCCGACCGTGAAGCCGAGTGACAGCAGCGTGCCCGAGATGCCCAGCGCCCGGTCGCGCGCCGGGCCCTCCGGGAAGGTGGTGGTGAGCAGGGACATGCCCGTCGGCACGATCGCCGCCGCGCCCAGGCCCTGCAGCGCCCGCCCGGCCAGGAAGGACGCCGGGTCCCAGGCGAACGTGGCGAGCAGCGAGGCCGCGCCGAAGAGGGCCAGGCCGGTCAGGAACAGCTTCCGGCGGCCGTACAGGTCGCCGATGCGGCCGAACAGAAGCAGGAAGCCGCCCGAAGGGAGTGCGAAGGCGGTGACCGCCCACTGCAGCGCGGACCGGCTCATGCCGAGGTCCTTGCCGAGGTCGGGCAGGGCCACGTTCAGCACGGAGAAGTCCAGGGCGACCATGAACTGGGCCGCGCACAGGACGAAGAGGACGAGTTTGTCGCGCATCGACAACCGGGGGGTGCCGAGCGGGTCTTCTGCGGGAGCGGTGGACGAGGTGGTGGTGTCGATCGCCATGACAGGAGCTTCCGGCGATCGGAACAAGCGTGGGGAGTCGGAACTTATGGTGGTGGTGGCACCACCGGACACTTCGAGGGGGATCGATTCGTGGCTGAGGATGCGCCGAAGAGCCATCGGCTGCGTGAACTGCGGGAGTTCCTGATGAGCCGCCGGGCCCGGGTGACTCCGGCTCAGGCGGGTCTGCCGGACGGCGGGGCCCGGCGCCGTACACCCGGACTGCGCCGCGAGGAGGTCGCCGTGCTCGCCGGGGTGGGCGCGTCCTGGTACCAGTGGCTCGAGCAGGGGCGGGACATCTCGGTCTCCCCGCAGGTGCTCGACTCCGTCGCGCGCGTGCTGCGGCTGAGCAACGCCGAGCGCCGGCATCTGTACGTGCTCGCCGGGCTGAACCCGCCCGCCCCCGAAGTGGCGCCGGAGAAGCGGGACATGTGCGACGGGCTGCGGCGGCTGATCGACACATGGATGCCGTATCCGGCCCACATCATGGACATGTACTACAACTGCGTGATGTACAACGACGCCGCCGCGATGGTGCTCGGCATGCGTCCGGACATCACGCAGAACTGCGTGGTCGACTTCTTCACCGACCCGCTCTACCGGTCCCGGGCCAAGAGCTGGGAACGGAACGCGCGCACGGTCGTCGCGCAGTTCCGGGCGGCCTCCTCGGCCCGCCCCGAGGACGAGGGCTTCCAGGAGCTGCTGGCGGAGCTGAAGGGCGCGAGCCCCGAGTTCGCGGTGATGTGGGCGGAGCGGGACATCGAGGACGCCGGGCAGATCCGCAAGGAGCTGGACCATCCGGTGGTCGGGCTGCTGGTGGTGGAGTCGACGGCGATGAAGGTGCCCGCCCGGCCCGACCTGACGATCGTGCTGCACACCCCGCTGGACGAGGCGGGCACCGCGGCGAAGCTGGAGTGGCTGGCCTCGCCGGAGGGCAGGCGCGGGGCGATGTACCCCGTGGCGGGGTGAGCGGGGCTGCGCTCCGTATGCTCGGAGCATGACCGACAGCAACGCGCTTGACCCCGAGGACCGCAAGATCGTCACCCTGGCCCGATCCGCACGGGCCCGCAATGACGTGCCCGAGGGCGCGGCCGTACGGGACGAGACGGGCCGTACGTATGTCGCGGGGACCGTTGCCCTCGACTCGCTGAAGCTCAGTGCTCTGCAGACGGCGGTGGCGATGGCGGTGGCGTCCGGGGCGAAGTCGCTGGAGGCGGCGGCTGTCGTCACGTCGGCGGACAGTGCCTCGGCGGAGGATCTGGCGGCGGTACGGGACCTCGGCGGGGCCGGGACGCCGGTGCTGGTGGCCGGGCCGGACGGCACGGTCCGGACAACGGTCCAGGCCGGCTGACTCCCGTACCGGAGTAGTCCGGAATTCATCCTTGTCGTCGCTTGCCTCTCGCGCATCAATGGGAACGTAAGTTCCGACGGGCCGTCAGGTCCGAGCCTTTCAGTGTGTCCGCACCCACCTGAGACAGGCATCCCGTCCATCCCCACATGGCATTCCCGCACGGGAAGGGAGCCGGATTCCCCATGAGAGGCAAGCGCTTAGGAACCGGAGCGGCACTGACGGTCGGGGCCCTCGCGGTCACCGGCCTCGCGTTCGCACCCACCGCGGTCGCCGTCACCCCCCAGTCGGCGACCATCACCGCGGACTGCGGTGTCTTCGGCGGCGGGGCGGCCACGCTCACCGCCACCCAGAGCGGCACCTCGGCCACCATCACCCTCACGTCCAGCGCGGTCACCGCACCGCTCGCCGTGTCGGCCGACTCGATCACGTCCAAGCTCACCCTGGTGAAGGCGAGTGGCGGCACCACCGTCTTCAGCGGGAAGAAGAACCCGGCCATGGCGGCCGGGAGCCCCGTCAGCGTCGGCCCGCTCAGTGGCACCGTGGCCTCCGGTGACAGCCTGGAGGCGCACGGCGGCTCGCTGCAGATGACCGTCTTCGGCATCACGATCACCTGCACGGCGACGGCGAACCAGTCGCCTGGTCCGTTCGTCTTCGACTGAGCGGTCCGTTCCGGATGCCGCAGAAACTGATGAACCGTCAGTTCTCTGCGGCATCTCCATTGACTTCTCACGGGACCTGCACATCAATGGCCCCCTGTCGGCGCAGACGAGCCGCTGCGCCCGCAACCCTCAGGAGGGGGCATCCCATGGGTTCGACAGTCCGAAGATCCCGACGGTGGCGCTGGGCGTCACTGTTCGGGGCGACCGCGCTCGCGGTCACCGCGGGCGGAGCGCTGGCCTGCCCGGCCGGTGCCGTGGGCACGAACGTGGACTTCGCCACGCACTGCATCCCGCCCGCGGTCGCGGGCATCCCGCCGATCGACGGCACCACCACCGCAAGCGTCTCGGTGGACAACACCAGTCCCAAGGTGGGCGACACGGTCACCGTGACCTACACGGTCGTCACACCCGCCGCCAGCAACCCCACCGACATCGCCCTGCCGGCCGACATCATGACCCCGACCGGCAAGGTCACCCTCGGCGGGGCGCAGACCGGTTCCGTCACGGTCGCCGGTCCGAAGAAGAACACCCCGGTGCCGGGCAAGGGCACCTTCCCGTCCTTCTCCATGACCGGGACGTTCACCGTCACCACGCCCGGCGCGATCACCCTCTCGCCCGGCGACTACAACATCCACACCAGCTACATCCTCGAGCTGGACACCCCGTGCACGGTCATCACGCCGCCCGCACCGGTGTCGGAGACCGTCACGGCGACCTCCGGAACGCCCACCAACACGCGGGCGATCTCGCTGAGTTCGGCATCCGGCAACCCCGGTGCCGGTGTCACCGTCAGCGGCAGCAACTTCACGCCGGGCGCCACGGTCACCCTGGCCGGCCGCTCCGGTGACACCCTGACGGCGGACAAGGCGACCGCGACCGCGACCGCCCAGGGCTCCTTCAGCGGCACGATCACCGTCAACGACAAGACGACGACCGGGATCGTGGCGTACGAGGGCGGCTCGTGGAACCCGGACAAGGGCGCCGGTCCCGCCGCCTACGTCGTGAACGACACCACGCCCGTCCCCGACGGCAGCCAGAAGCTGACCACCACCGTCAAGGCGGGAACCCTGTCCATGTCCCAGGCCGGGGACTCCGTCGCACTCTCGGCGGTCGACTTCGGCAAGGGCGGAGCCTCCACGGGCGCCCTGCGGACGGTGACCGTCAAGGACTTCCGCGGCGGGCCCGCGGGCTGGTCCCTGACCGGCAAGGTCACCGACTTCACCGGTCCCGGCGCCAAGATCGACGCCGGGAAGCTGAGCTGGACCCCCGCCTGCGCGACCAAGGCGGGCAGCCCGAGCACCTGCAAGGCCGGTTCGGCGGGCGCGGTGGGCGGTTCCGGAGCGACGCTCGCGTCGACCCCCAACGGCACGGTCACCGGTGGTGAGTTCACCGTGGATGCCGGACTCTCCCTGGACGTACCGGCGTTCACGCCTCCGGGCTCGTACTCCGGCGTCCTGACCCTCACGCTCAGCTGATCCGCCCTCCCTCGGTGGCCGGGCGCCCGACCGCACCGGGCCGCACCCGCCCGACCGCCGTCCCGACTCCGCCCGTGGGGGGTCCGCACCCATGCGCAAGCCGTATGTCCTCCTCCTGAGCCTCATCGGCCTGTTCTGCGGGCTGACGGCCGGGCCCGCGCACGCCGCCGACAACGGCAGCTGGTCCGTCTACCCCGTCGCCTCCCAGCTCGCCGCCCGGCCCTACTTCTATCTCTCCGCCGACCCCGGGCAGACGATCACCGACAAGGTGGCCGTCGCCAACAAGACCGGCAAACCGCTCACCTTCCGGCTCTACGCGGCCGACGCCTACAACACCGCCCGTGACGGAGGCTTCGCCGTGCGGACGGTGAAGGAGCGGATGCGGGGGGTCGGCGCATGGGCGAAGCCCGCGAATTCCCGGATCACCGTGCCGGGCCACAAGACGGTCACCGTGCCCTTCACCCTGCACGTTCCGCAGGGCGCCGAACCGGGCGACCATCCGGGCGCGATCGTGGCGCTCGACATGGGGGTGCACCCTGCTCGAGCGAAGTCGAGAGCTTGGGGGAGGATCGATCCCGGCTCGGGTGCACTGGCGCTGGGGGTGCAGCGGGCCGTCGGCGCCCGGGTTTACCTGCGGGTGAGCGGGCCCACGCTGCCCGCGATCTCCGTCGAGAACATGCACGTCACGCACCACCAGCCGCTCGTCCCCGGCCTCGGCGACAGCGGCGCGACGATCTCCTACACCCTGCACAACACCGGCAACGTCACCCTCGACCCGAAGGTGGAGCTCCGCGCCCGGGGACTGTTCGGCCGTACGCTCCTGGCGCGCGACCTGAGCCGGATCCCCTCCGAGCTGCTGCCGGGGCAGCGGGTCCGGCTCACCGAGCCGTGGCGGGACGCGCCCCAGCTCGACTGGGGGGACATCACGCTCACCGCGAGCGCCACGGGCACCCGGGAGTCGGCGAGCGCGTCGTTCTTCGCGCTGCCGTGGCTGGTGGTGGCGGTGGCGTTCGCCGCGGGGGTGGTCGGCGGGGCGCTGCTGGTCAGAGCGCGTCGGGGCCGCGCTCGCCGGTCCGTACCCGTACGACCGTCTCGACGGGCACGGCCCACACCTTCCCGTCCCCGATCTTCCCCGTCTGCGCGGCCTTGACGATCGCGTCGATGACGGCCTCCGCGTCGGCGTCCTCCACGACGACCTCGATGCGGACCTTGGGCACCAGGTCGACGCGGTACTCGGCGCCGCGGTACACCTCGGTGTGGCCGCGCTGGCGGCCGTACCCGCTCGCCTCGGTCACGGTCAGGCCGTGCACGCCGAGCTCCTGAAGGGCGGTCTTGACCTCGTCGAGCCGGTACGGCTTGACGATCGCGGTGATGAGCTTCATGCCTGGGGGGTGACCTTCTGGGCGGTGGGGACGACGGAGTGGGCGACCGGGGCTCCGTGGCCCAGGACCCCGTGATCGTAAGCCGTCTCGGCGTGCACCGTAAGGTCCAGGCCGGTGTGCTCCTGGTCCTCGCTCGCGCGCAGGCCGATGACCTTGTCGAGGGCCTTGCCGATGCCGTACGTCACGCCGAACGCGTACGCGGCCACGGCCACCACCGCCACCAGTTGCCTGCCGAGCTGGGCGAGCCCGCCGCCGTAGAGGAGGCCCTCCGTGCCGCCGGTCATCGCCTTCTCCGCGAAGACGCCGATCAGCAGGGTGCCGATGATGCCACCGACCAGGTGGACGCCGACGACGTCCAGGGAGTCGTCGTAGTTCAGCCTGAACTTCCAGCTCACCGCGTAGGAGCAGACGGCACCGGCGGCGAGGCCGACGACCAGGGCGCCGAGCAGGGAGACCGAGCCGCAGGACGGGGTGATGGCGACCAGACCGGCCACGGCACCGGAGGCCGCGCCGAGCGTGGTCGGGTGGCCGTCGCGCCGCTGCTCGACGAAGAGCCAGCCGAGCAGGCCGGTGCAGCCCGCGGCGAGGGTGTTGAGGAAGACGGCGGCCGCAAGGCCGTTGGCCCCCAGGGCCGATCCCGCGTTGAAGCCGAACCAGCCGAACCAGAGCAGACCGGCCCCGAGGACGACCATGGGCAGGTTGTGCGGCCGCATGGCGTCCTTCTTGAACCCCAGGCGCGGGCCGAGCACCAGGCACAGCGCGAGGCCGGAGGCGCCGGAGGCGATTTCGACGGGCAGGCCGCCCGCGAAATCGAGGGCGCCGAGGCGGTGCAGGATCCAGCCGCCGGGGCCCCAGACCCAGTGGGTGACGGGAACGTATACGAGCAGCGCCCAGACGGGTACGAAGATCAACCACGCGCCGAAGTTCGCCCGGTCGGCGATCGCACCGCTGATCAGCGCCGCCGTGACGATCGCGAAGGTGAGCTGGAAGGTGGCGAAGAGAAGGGTGGGGACCGTGCCCTGGACGCTGTCCGGGCCGAGACCGCTCATACCCGCGTGATCGAGCCCGCCGATGAGGCCGCCGCCGACGTCGTCGCCGAAGGCGAGGGAGTAGCCGGCCGCCAGCCACACCACCGTGACCAGGGCGATCGACACGAAGCTCATCATCAGCATGTTGAGCACGCTCTTCGTGCGGACCATGCCGCCGTAGAAGAGGGCCAGGCCCGGGGTCATCAGCAGTACCAGGGCGGTGGCGGCGAGCAGCCAGGCGGTGTCACCCGTGTCTGCGTTCGCTGCGGCGAGGGTCACGGTCGTCTCCAACGGTGCGGGGGCTCGTCAGAGATTCCCGGGTACGCGTTTCCGGTTGCGTACGGGTGTGTTTCGGTGACGTTTCGTTGCCGGGGGGTTTCCGGAACCTCACGGTGCGGCCCGGCGTTGTGGATCAGGGAGAATGGGCGGCATGAGCGTTCGCACCCAGTCATCCGAGCAGTCGGCCGAGGCCGTCCACCGCGCCGGCTTCGCCTGCTTCGTGGGCCGCCCCAACGCGGGCAAGTCCACCCTCACGAACGCTCTGGTCGGGAAGAAGGTGGCGATCACCGCGAACCAGCCGCAGACGACGCGGCACACGGTGCGCGGCATCGTGCACCGGCCCGACGCCCAGCTGATCCTGGTGGACACCCCCGGTCTGCACAAGCCGCGCACACTGCTCGGAGAGCGCCTCAACGACGTGGTCCGCACCACTTGGGCCGAGGTCGACGTGATCGGCTTCTGCCTTCCGGCGAACGAGAAGATCGGCCCCGGTGACCGCTTCATCGCCAAGGAGCTGGCCGGGATCCGGAAGACCCCGAAGGTCGCCGTCGTCACCAAGACCGACCTGGTGGACTCCAAGGCCCTCGCCGAGCAGCTGATCGCGATCGACCAGCTCGGCAAGGAGCTGGGCTTCGAGTGGGCGGAGATCGTCCCGGTGTCGGCGGTCGGCGACAAGCAGGTGGGCCTGCTGGCCGACCTGCTCGTCCCGCTGCTTCCGGAGGGCCCGGCGCTCTACCCCGAGGGCGACCTCACGGACGAGCCCGAGCAGGTCATGATCGCGGAACTGATCCGCGAGGCCGCCCTGGAGGGCGTCCGTGACGAGCTGCCGCACTCCATCGCGGTGGTCGTGGAGGAGATGCTCCCGCGCGAGGACCGCCCCGCGGACCGCCCCCTCCTCGACATCCACGCCAACCTCTACATCGAGCGCCCCAGCCAGAAGGGCATCATCATCGGCCCGAAGGGCAAGCGCCTGAAGGAGGTCGGCATGAAGTCCCGCAAGCACATCGAGGCCCTGCTCGGCACACCCGTCTTCCTGGACCTCCACGTCAAGGTGGCCAAGGACTGGCAGCGGGACCCGAAGCAGCTGCGACGCCTGGGGTTCTAGACGCCTGGGGTTCCAGGTGACGTGACCCGCGGCTAGTCCACCCCCCGTATCCGGCCCACCAGCCCCGCCCCCACCAGCCCGATCACCGCCGCCACCAGGTACAGCACCCGGTAGCCGCCCAGGTACGTCACGATCGGCGCGGCGAGGGCGGGGGCCGCGACCTGGGGGAGGGCGTTGGCCACATTGATGACCCCCAGGTCCTTGCCCCGGTCCAGCGCCTTCGGCAGGACGTCCGTCATCAGCGCGAAGTCGACCGAGGTGAACACGCCGAAGCCGATGCCCAGGACAGCCGCCGCCACGATCGCGCCCGGCCAGGTCTGCCACCCCGACAGCAGCCCCGTCGCCACCGCCATCAGTGCGCCCGACCAGAGCACGAACGGCTTGCGCCGGCCCACCCGGTCCGACCAGACCCCGCCGACCACGACCGTGCCCAGCAGGGTCAGGCCGTTCACCGCCGTCAGGATCAGCACGCCCTCGGCGGGGTCGTGGATGGGGGTCCCCCCTGCTCGAGCGGAGTCGAGATCTTGGGGGAGGAGGCGGTCGCGCACGTAGTACAGGAGGTAGAGCAGGACCAGGGAGTTGCTCAGGTTGATCAGGAAGCGGGTCAGCCAGGCCCAGCCGAGGTCGGGGTGGCGGCGCGGACTCAGCCAGAAGCCCGCGAGGAAGCCCCGCCGGTCCCAGGGCGGCCGGTCCTCGTCCGCCAGCCGCAGATCCTCGTAGCGCAGGACGTACGGCAGCACGCCCACCGCCGTGAACACCGCGCACGCCGCATACCCGGCGCCGATCCCGCCCGCCGCCGTCGCCAGGCCCGTCCCGCCGACCACGCCGAGGATCTGCGCCGCCCCCAACCAGCCGCCCACCGCACCCCGTTGCAGCCGGGGCACCCGGTCCGGCACCGCCGCCGTGACCGCCGCGAAGGCCGCGTTGAGCGTCAGCTGGACCAGGCACCAGCCCAGCGCCATCGTCCACACCCCGCCCGCGCCCGCGAGCAGCAGCAGCGACAGCGCACCGCCCACCGTCCCGGCCACGATCCACGGCGTGCGGCGGCCCCGGCGCGACGTCGTCCGGTCGGACAGCGCGCCGAAGACCGGGTTGGCGACCAGGGACACGACCGCGCCCACGCCCGTGACCCACGCCAGCATCGTCTCCTTGGACATGCCGGAGCCGGGCGCGAAGTCCTTGGCCTGGGAGGCGAGCAGGATCTGCAGCGGGCCGAACCAGCCCACCCATATCGCCGCGTTGGCCAGCGAGAGCGCCGCCGTCCAGCCCCGGCCGACCCGCTCGACCGGCTCGGCGAGGGCGGCCGGCGGACGGGTCGTCGTCATCCCCCCGCCCCCTGTCTCTGCGCCCGCAGCACCTCCTGGAACCAGCGGTACGAGGCCTTCGGGGTCCGTCGCTGTGTCTCGTAGTCGACGTGGACGAGGCCGAAGCGGCGCGCGTACCCCTCCGCCCACTCGAAGTTGTCGAGCAGCGACCAGACGAAGTAGCCGCGCACGTCCACCCCGGCCTCCACCGCCCGGTGCAGCGCCCGCACATGGCCGTCCAGGTAGGCGATCCGGTCCTGGTCGTCGATGCCCTCGTACGAGCAGCCGTTCTCGGTGATGACGACGGGCGGCAGCCGGTCGCCGTAGCGGTCGCGGAAGCCGGTGAGCAGCTCCGTGAGGCCCTCGGGGACGACGGGCCAGCCGAAGTCGGTCACCGGGCGGCCCTCGATCTCCCGGACGGAGAAGGGGAGTTCGGAGGGGATCGTCAGACCGCCGAACTCGGTGTCGGTGCCCTGCGGGGCGCCCACCTTCGTCGGGGCGTAGTAGTTGATGCCGTACCAGTCGACCGGCTCGGCGATCGCCTTCAGGTCCGACTGAACGTCGCCGGGCATCAACTCGCCCATTCCGTCCGGGTATTCACCGAGGATGAGCGGCTCGGCGAACAGACGGTTGAGCAGCAGGTCGTAGAAGCCGGCCGCCTCCAGGTCGGCCGGCTCCTGCGAGGCGGGCCATGCCGGTCCGTGCGAGTTGGCGATGCCGATGTCCGCCGCCCCGGCCGCGCGCAGCGCCCGTACCGCGAGGCCGTGGGCCAGGAGCTGGTGATGGGCCACCGGGAGCGCGTCGAAGAGCAGCTGCTTGCCGGGGGCGTGGGCGCCGATGGCGTGGCCCAGCAGGGTGTGTTCCGCGGGTTCGTTGAGGGTGATCCACTTGGTGACGCGGTCGCCGAGCCGGGCGGCGACCACCGAGACGTACTCGGCGAAGCGTGCCGCCGTGTCCCGGTCCAGCCAGTCGTACTGAACCGGCAGGTCCCAGTGGAAGAGGGTCGGGACGGGGCGTACGCCCGCCGCGCACAGCTCGTCCACCAGGCGGTCGTAGAAGTCGAGGCCGTTCGGGGAGTTCACCCGCGGCCAGGAGATGGAGAAGCGGTACGCGTCCACGCCCAGGCCGGCCAGGAGCGCCACGTCCTCGCGGTAGCGGTGGCAGTGGTCGCAGGCCACCGTCGCCGTCGAGCCGTCCTTCACCCGTCCCGGCTCTGCCGTGAACGCGTCCCACACGGACCGCTCGCGCTCGTCCACCGCCCCCTCGATCTGATGGGCCGAGGTCGACACGCCCCACAGGAAACCGGCCGGGAACTGAGGTATCGGGTTCGTCGCCATGGGCGCGATCATCCTTACCGCCGGTAACGGAAGTCAACGCCCCGGCGTGAACCCGCAGTCAAAGACCCCGGCGGTTCACGCCCCTTCCTTCAGCACCCACGTGATCAGCTTGCGCTGTTCCTGCGTCAGGCGGGGATCCGCCGCGTACACGGTCTTGCCGTCGACCGTGATCGCGTAGCTGAAGCCGTCCGGCACCCCGAGCGGCGGTGTGCCCTGGCCGGCGGCGAGTGCCTGCCCGGCCAGGGCCTCCCACTCGGGTGCGTCGGGCCGTCCCGAGGTGTCCACCTCGGCATGCCGCTCGATGCCCGCGAATCCGCCCGTGCGACTCACCTGAATACGCATGGGTCTCTGTCTAGTACGGATCTAGAGAGTGCGCACCCCGACCTGCTCCCAGGCCTTGGTGACGGCGTCCAGTTCCTCGCCCGTGCCGTAGCGAGCCCGCGCCGCCGAGACGGTCAGTGTGGCGAAGTCCGCGAACAGGGCGTCCTTCTTCAGGCGGCCGCTCGTCAGTACGTCGTACCAGATCTGTCCGGCCCGCTCCCAGGCGTTGCCGCCGAGGGCGGTGGCGAGCAGGTAGAAGGCGTGGTTGGGGATGCCCGAATTGATGTGGACGCCGCCGTTGTCCCGGCCGGTGCGGACGAAGTCGTCCATCGTCGCGGGCTGCGGGTCCTTGCCGAGGACGTCGTCGTCGTACGCCGTGCCCGGGGCCTTCATCGAGCGCAGTGCGGTGCCGGTGACACGCGGGGCGAGCAGACCCGCGCCGATCAGCCAGTCGGCCTCCGCGGCGGTCTGGCCCAGCGAGTACTGCTTGATCAGCGAGCCGAAGACGTCGGAGACCGACTCGTTGAGGGCGCCGGGCTGGCCGAAGTAGGTGAGGTTGGCCGTGTACTGGGTGACGCCGTGGGTGAGCTCGTGGCCGATGACGTCGATCGGGATGGTGAAGTCGAGGAAGATCTCCCCGTCCCCGTCGCCGAACACCATCTGCTCGCCGTTCCAGAAGGCGTTGTTGTAGTCCTTGTCGTAGTGGACGGTGGCGTCCAGCGGCAGTCCGTTGGCGTCGATCGAGTCGCGCTCGAAGGCCTTCAGATACAGCTCGAAGGTGGCACCGAGGCCGTCGTAGGCGCGGTTGACGGTGGCGTCCTTGACCGGGTCGGCGCCCTCCGCGCGGACCTTCTTGCCGGGCAGGTCCGTGCCGTGGTGGAGGTCGCAGATGGTGCGGTGCGGCTTGCCGGCCTCGGCCGCGGCCGGCAGGGCGACGGACGGTGCGCCGATGACGGTGGTCAGCCGCCGGCGGGTGCGCTCGAAGGCGTCGCGCTCCAGGGTGCGGCGGGCGGGACGGGCGATCGCGGGGTCCTCGGTCTGGGCGAGCTTGTCGAGGACGTGCGGTGGCACGATCGTGCAGAAAACGGGCTCGAAGCCCCCGTTGGTGGTCATGCCCGGCACCCTTGCACTCAGTTATGCCTCTGTCACTACCCGCAACCATGATTGGTGAAATGTGGTGACAAGACCCCCCAGGTTCCGTAGTGAAGTGGTATGGAGCACGTTTTGTCCTATTTGCACCCCGAGTCCCGCATACTGAAACAGGCCCGCGCACCCGGCGCGGCTCGGCTAGGCTGCGGAGCATCATGCGTTTCGGGCTGCTTCTCCTTAGCTGCCGCGGCGAGGGCCTGTAGTCAAAGGCCGACTCCCTCCCCGCGGAGCTTGGTGTTGCGTCGTCGGCCGTCCTTCCGGACACCGGACACACCGGACTTCTCGAGGAGCCCACGCAATCATGGCGAACCGCCAGCAGCCCAGTTCCATGCCGATCCACAAGTACGGCCGGTACGAGCAGGTCGCAATTCCGGACCGTACCTGGCCCGAGACGCGGATCACCGCCGCCCCCCGCTGGCTCTCCACCGACCTGCGTGACGGCAACCAGGCCCTGATCGACCCCATGTCGCCCGAGCGCAAGCGCCGGATGTTCGACCAGCTGGTCAAGATGGGCTACAAGGAGATCGAGGTCGGCTTCCCGGCCTCCGGCCAGACCGACTTCGACTTCGTGCGCTCGATCATCGAGGAAGAGGGCGCGATCCCGGACGACGTCACGATCTCCGTACTGACCCAGGCCCGCGAGGACCTGATCGAGCGGACGGTGGAGTCCCTGAAGGGCGCCAAGCGCGCCACCGTCCACCTCTACAACGCCACCGCCCCGGTCTTCCGCCGGGTCGTCTTCCGCGGCTCCAAGGACGAGATCAAGCAGATCGCCGTCGACGGCACCCGCCTGGTGATGGAGTACGCCGAGAAGCTGCTGGGCCCCGAGACGGAGTTCGGCTACCAGTACAGCCCCGAGATCTTCACCGACACCGAGCTGGACTTCGCCCTGGAGGTCTGCGAAGCGGTCATGGACGTCTGGCAGCCCGGCCCGGGCCGCGAGATCATCCTGAACCTGCCCGCCACCGTCGAGCGCTCCACGCCCTCCACCCACGCCGACCGCTTCGAGTGGATGGGCCGCAACCTGTCCCGCCGCGAGCACGTCTGCCTGTCCGTCCACCCGCACAACGACCGCGGTACGGCCGTCGCCGCCGCCGAGCTGGCCCTGATGGCCGGCGCCGACCGCGTCGAGGGCTGTCTGTTCGGCCAGGGCGAGCGCACCGGCAACGTCGACCTGGTCACCCTGGGCATGAACCTGTTCTCGCAGGGCGTCGACCCGCAGATCGACTTCTCCGACATCGACGAGATCCGTCGTACGTGGGAGTACTGCAACCAGATGGAGGTCCACCCGCGCCACCCGTACGTGGGCGACCTGGTCTACACGTCCTTCTCCGGCTCCCACCAGGACGCCATCAAGAAGGGCTTCGACGCCATGGAGGCCGACGCCGCGGCCAAGGGCGTCACCGTCGACGACATCGAGTGGGCGGTCCCGTACCTGCCGATCGACCCGAAGGACGTCGGCCGCTCCTACGAGGCCGTCATCCGGGTCAACTCGCAGTCCGGCAAGGGCGGTATCGCGTACGTCCTGAAGAACGACCACAAGCTGGACCTGCCGCGCCGGATGCAGATCGAGTTCTCGAAGCTCATCCAGGCCAAGACGGACGCCGAGGGCGGCGAGGTCACGGCCGCCGACATCTGGTCGGTCTTCCAGGACGAGTACCTGCCGAACCCGGACAACGCCTGGGGCCGCATCCAGGTCCGCACCGGCCAGTCGACGACGGACACCGACGGCGTGGACACCCTCACCGTCGAGGCGACGGTCGACGGCGTGGACACCGTCCTGACCGGTACCGGCAACGGTCCGATCTCGGCCTTCTTCGACGCCCTGCAGTCCATCGGCATCGACGTACGACTGCTGGACTACCAGGAGCACACGATGAGCGAGGGCGCCTCCGCGCAGGCCGCCTCGTACATCGAGTGCGCGATCGACGACAAGGTTCTGTGGGGCATCGGCATCGACGCGAACACGACGCGTGCGTCGCTCAAGGCAGTCGTGTCCGCCGTCAACCGCGCGGCCCGCTGACCCCGTCTGACCGGGCATTTCGCTGCCCCGACCGCTGCGTGTGGCGGTCGGGGCAGCATCGTTTCTCAGCCATGGGAACGTGGAGGTCACGGACAGGTCTCGTACGGGGTACTGACTCCACCTCGACAATGTGGCTAACATCACGCCAGCGCGGCGATGTTGCCGCGGCGTTACGGAGGTGCGACGTGCTGCCAGTACGGGGACGAGACGACCGTGCCACCAGGCCTGTGCGCATTCTGGGGACCCGCACCGCGTGGACACCCGTGGGAGACGGCGATTTCTTCTGCCCCGGGTGCGGAGGGGACCGCAACTATCAGCGGCTCACCGGCCGGCGCCGCTTCACCTTCCTCGGCGTGCCGGTGCTGCCGCGCGGGGCGACCGGACCGGTCGTCGAGTGCGCGGCCTGCCGCCGCCACTTCGGCACCGACGTCCTCGACCATCCGACCACCTCCCGCTTCTCCGCGATGCTCCGCGACGCCGTGCACACCGTCGCCCTGGCCGTCCTGGCCGCGGGCGGTACCTGCGCCCGTACGTCCCTGGACGCCGCCGCCGGAGCGGTCCGCGCCGCCGGCTTCGAGGACTGCACCGAGGAACAGCTCAGCGCGCTCGTCGAGGCCCTCGCCGCCGACACCGGGCGGCTCTACGACCAGCCGTGCGGTGCCGGCCTGGCCATAGAGCTGCACGAGTCCCTCGACCCGCTGGCCCCGCACCTCGCCCCCGCCGGCCGTGAGTCGGTCCTCCTCCAGGCCGCCCGCATCGCCCTCGCCGACGGGCCCTACACGCCCGCCGAGCGCGACGTCCTCACCACCATCGGCGGTGCCCTCACCATCTGCGCGGACGACGTCACCCGGCTCCTCGCGGCGGCGCGTACGCCCTCCTGATACTCCCCGGGGAGTAATCGGGCCCCCCGGTCACCCGTGGCAGTAGCCCCGAACTCGCCCTCCCGCGCGACGAATCCCGCCCCCGGCGCCGGAAGTCTGGACAGCACACCCAGACATCCGCGCCGGAGGGAGAGCCCGTCACCATGGGGGCCGCAGAAACGACAAGCACACGACGACGCGCCATCCCGTGGCTGCTGCTCGCGCTGTGGATCGGCGTCCTGGCCGTCGCCTCGCCGTTCGCCTCGGAACTCGCCGGCGTACAGCGCAACCGGGTCACCGACTATCTGCCGGCGAGCGCCGACTCCACCCAGGTCGCGAAGATCCAGGACCGCCTGCCGGGCGGCGAGACCACCGAACTGGTCCTCGTCTACCACCGCGACGGCGGCCTCACCGCCGCCGACAAGGCCACGGCGGGGCAGCAGATCGTCACGATCGCCCGGCAGCACACGCTGACCGGCACCCCGCGGGGGATCCCGTCCAAGGACGGCACCACCCTCATGTACCCGGTGAACAGCAACGAGCCCGGCACCGACGAGAAGAAGCGCGACGCCCTCGTCGAGGACGTCCGCCGGGTCGCCCACGACCGGGACGGACTGACGGTCGACGTCGGCGGCCCGAGCGCGACGGCCACGGACGCGGGCGAGGTCTACCAGTCGCTCGGCGGCCCGCTGCTCTACACCACGGTCGCCGTCGTCGCCGTCCTGCTGATCCTCATCTACCGCAGCCCGCTGCTGTGGCTGGTCCCGCTGGTCGTCGCCGGCACCGCCGACTTCCTGTCCATGGGGGTGGCCTACGGCCTCAACCAGGCCTTCGGCACCACCGTCTCGGGCCAGAGCTCCGGCGTGATGACCATCCTCGTCTTCGGCGCCGGCACCGACTACGCCCTGCTGCTCGTCTCCCGGTACCGGGAGGAGCTGCGGCGCCACGAGCGGGCGTACGACGCGATGCGGGCCGCGCTGCGGGGCTGCGGGCCCGCCGTGCTCGCCTCCTCCGGCACGGTGGCCGCCGGACTGCTGTGCCTGCTCGCCGCCGACCTCAACTCCAGCCGCGGTATGGGCCCGCTCGGCACCGTCGGGGTGCTGTGCGCCCTGGCCGCCATGCTGACCCTCCTGCCCGCCGTCCTCGTCCTGCTGGGCCGCCGGGTGTTCTGGCCGCTGGTGCCCGCCTACGGCAGCACGCCCAAGGCCCGCCGGTCGCTGTTCGCCGCGATGGGCAGCTCCGCCGGGCGCCGCCCGCGCACCGTCCTGGCCGCGGGAGCCGTCCTGCTCGGCGCGCTCGCGCTGGGCGCCCTGAACCTGCCCGGCACGGTCAAACAGCAGGACACCTTCGTCGACAAGCCCGACTCCGTCGTCGCCATGGAGACCCTCGCCAAGGCCTACCCCGAGCGGTCCGGCCAGCCCATCGACGTCATCACCCCGGCGGACCGGACCGGCGCCACCCTGGCAGCGGTCCGCGACACGCACGGAGTCGCGGGCGCACAGCGGGGCCGCACCGGCGGGGGCTGGACCGAGATCTCCGTGATTGCCGCCGCGCCGCCCCAGTCGGCGGCCGAGACCGCCACCATCAAGGAGCTCCGGCACGCCCTCAAGGGCTCCTACGTCGGCGGACCCAGCGCCCAGCAGATCGACCTGGAGGACACCAACGCCCGCGACCGGCTGGTCGTCGTGCCGGTCGTCCTCCTCTCCGTCCTGCTGATCCTCGTCGCCCTGCTGCGCTCCCTGGTCGCGCCGCTGATCCTGGTGACCGCCGTGGTCGCGGTGTGGGGTGCGGCGCTCGGCATCGGCGGGCTGGTCTTCGAGCCGCTGCTCGGCCTCCACGGCACGGACCCCGGCCTCGGACTGCTGTCCTTCGTGTTCCTGGTCGCCCTCGGCGTCGACTACGGCATCTTCCTCATGCACCGCATGCGGGAGGAGTCGCTGAACGGCGCCGAACCTGACGCTGCCGCGCTGACCGCGCTGCGCACCACCGGCGGGGTGATCGCCTCCGCGGGGCTCGTCCTCGCGGCCACCTTCGCGGTGCTCACCAACATGGGCCTGGTCCCGCTCGTCGAGCTCGGCTTCGTCATCTCGGTCGGCGTGCTGCTGGACACCTTCCTCGTCCGGACCTACCTGGTGACCAGCGCGAGCGTGGCGCTGGGGCGGCGGGTGTGGTGGCCGGGGCGGCTGTCGCGGACACCGGACCCGGTACGGCCGCGACCCGCGCCGGAGCTGGTGAGCTGAAGCACCGAGCCGGTGAGCCGAAGCACCGGGCGCCCCTGCCCGCGGCGGGGGCGCCCGCCTACCGGAAGATGAACCTCGTGCAGGCAACCCTCATCGACGCCCGGCCGGGTCCCGGTCGGCGGATCCGCGCCGCCCTCGGGCTCGCGCCCCGCGACGTCCTGCGGCAGGACGCGAGCCTCGCGGCCGGCCTGGCCGTCGTCGCGTCCGTCCTCGCCGCCGCCGGCCTCGGCAGCGGGCGGGACCCGGACGCGCTCGGCTGGACCCTGCTGCTCTCGGCCCATGTGCCGCTGGTGTGGCGGCGGCGGGCGCCGATGGCGGTGCTGTGTGTCGCGATCGGGCTGATCGTGACGTACCACGAACTCGACTTCAACCACTCCGCGCCCACCGCCGCCTCGATGGCCGCGCTCTACACCGTGGCCGAGACCCGGAACCTCCGGCGCACCCTGCTGATCGGGGCCGGCGTCATCGGGCTCATGGTGATCCTGAAGATCAACGACGGTATCGCCGGGGTCGCCGAGAGCATGCGCATCACCGGGTGGGTGATCGCGATGCTCGTCATCGGCAGCTACATCCGTGTCCACCGGGAGAACGTGTCCGCCGCCCTGGAGCGGGCCGAGCGCGCCGAGCGCACCCGTGAGGAGGAGGCCCGCCGCCGGGTGGCCGAGGAGCGCCTGCGCATCGCCCGCGACCTGCACGACCTCCTCGCCCACAGCATCACCCTGATCGGCGTCCAGACCTCGGTCGCCGCGCATGTCCTCGCCGCCGACCCGACGCGGCTGGACCGCGAGGCCGTCGCCAAGGCCCTCGACGACATCGCCGAGACCTGCCGCACGGCCCGCGGTGAGATCCGTACGACCCTGGAGGTCCTGCGCGACGGCGACCACGGCTCGCCGGACACCCGCGGCCCGCTGCCCGGCCTGCACGGGCTGCCCGACCTCGCGGTGACCGCGCGGGCCGCGGGGGCGCAGGTGGAGCTGACGGTGCGGGTCGACGAGGTGCCGCCCGCCGTCGGCGCGGCCGCCTACCGCATCGTGCAGGAGGCGCTCACCAACGCGGTGCGGCACGGCGGGCGGGACGACCTGTCCGTACGGGTGAGCGTGGACGAGCTGGACCGCGCCCTGCGGGTCCGGGTGACCGACGACGGCACGGGCGCGGCGGACGGCATCCCCGGCTTCGGCCTGGCCGGGATGCGGGAACGGGCGCGCAGCGTGGGCGGGACGCTGGAGGCCGGGCCCCGGGCGGAGGGGGAGGGCTTCGAGGTGACCGCGGAACTGCCCCTGGAGGGAGCCGGATGAGTCCCATCCGCGTTCTGCTCGCCGACGACCAGACCCTCGTCCGGGCCGCCTTCGCCATGCTCGTCGAATCCGCGCAGGACATGGAGGTCGTCGGGCAGGCCGGCACCGGCCGGGAGGCCGTGGAGCTGGCCCGCCAGGAGCGTGCCGACCTCGTCGTCATGGACATCCGCATGCCCGACCTCGACGGCATCGAGGCCACCCGGCTCATCGCCGAGGCCGAGGACCTGGCGGGGGTGCGGGTCCTCGTCCTGACCACCTACGACACCGACGAGAACATCGTGGAGGCGCTGCGCGCCGGCGCCTCCGGCTTCCTGGTGAAGGACACCCGTCCGGCCGAACTCCTCGACGCCATCCGCACGGTGGCCGCGGGTGAGGCCCTGCTCTCCCCGGGCCCCACGGCCCGGCTGATCGAACGCTTCCTGCGCAGCCCGTCGGCGCCGTCCACGGCCGGACCGGAATGCCTCTCCGACCGGGAGCGCGAGGTCCTGGCCCTGGTGGCTCGGGGCCTCAACAACACCGAGATCGCCGAGGCCCTGGGCCTGAGCCCCCTGACGGCCAAGACCCACGTCAGCCGCATCATGGGCAAGCTGGGCGCGAGGGACAGGGCGCAACTCGTCGTCGTGGCGTACGAGTCGGGCCTGATCGTTCCGGGGAACGGCTGACGGCGAGGCGCGTCGGGAGTCGGAACGGGTGTCGCCGGGGAGCATGTGACCGACAACGGTCACCGTCCCGCGTGGGACGCCGCTCCGTAAGGGAGAGGGATGACACTCCTGAGCCGCACCCTCCTCGCCACCGCCGTTCTCCTCGCTCCGCTCGCCGTCACACAGGCCGCCCATGCCGGTGAGGGATGTGCCTCCTCGGTGCCGTACGTCTCCGGGGAGGGCGGTTACGACACCTATCGGATCCCCGCCGCCGTCACCACCAGAAAGGGCACCCTCCTCGCCTTCGCCGAGGGCAGACACAACAGTGCGGGCGACACCGGTGACATCGATGTCGTCCTGAGGCGCTCCACCGACGGCGGCTGCACCTGGGGCCCGCTGCGGGTGGTCGCCGCCGGGGACGGGAACACCCGGGGCAACCCGGCGCCGGTGGTCGACCCGCGCACCGGTGCGGTCGTGCTGGTCACCTCCTACAACAGCGGTGCCGTGACCGAGGCGCAGATCATGCGCGGCGAGGTCACCCCGGAACAGAGCCGCCGGGTGTTCGTCCAGCGCAGTTCGGACGACGGCCGCCGGTTCACGCCCCCGCGGGACATCACGGCCGGGGTGAAGCCGGAGGACTGGCGCTGGTACGCGACCGGCCCGGGGCACGCCGTCGCGCTCACCCGGGGCCCGTACCGAGGGCGCCTGGTCGTCCCGGCCAACCACTCGGCGGCCCCGCCCGCCGGCTCTCCCGACACCGGCCAGGAGGCCAAGTACTACGGCGGCCACGCGATCTACAGCGACGACGGCGGCCGCACCTGGCGGCTGGGCTTCGTCGACGACTCCTACGACGGCGTGGAGAACTCCAACGAGAGCACGGCCGCCCAGCTCCCGGACGGCAGGCTGTACTTCGGTTCCCGTGACCAGAACGGCACCGGCCCCGGCAACCGCCTCGACACCTACTCCAGCGACGGCGCCGAGACCCTGGACCGCCCCTACGCCGCCCAGCCCACCCTGAACGACGTCCCCGTCGTCGAGGCCTCCGTCCTCCAGCTCCGGGGCCCGAAGGCCCCGCTGCTGTTCTCCGGCCCGTCCGTGCCCACGGCCCGCCGGGAGATGGCCCTGTGGCGCAGCACCGACGGCGGGGAGACCTTCGCCAAGGTGCTGACGCTGTCCGCGCAGAAGGCCGCCTACTCCGACCTCGTCCAGGTGGACCCCGAGACGGTGGGCATCCTGTACGAGACGGGGGTGACGGGAACGTACGACACGATCGAGTTCCGACGGCTGCCCGCCCGCGACTTCTGGTGAGCCCCTGCCAGGTCCTGTCGTCAAATCGCCGCGCAGGCGGGGATTTGACGACAGGACCTAGAGGAGCCCGGCGCCCGCCAGGTACTTCCCCACCCGCTCGACCTCCTCCGCGGACAGCGGGATCTGCGGCTCGGCCGTCGCCGGGCAGTCGATGACGCCCCTCAGACGGAGCGCCGCCTTGAACGCGCCGAGCGCCGACGAGCTGCCGCCCATCCGGGCCGGGTCGCCGACGCGCACCATGCCGAACAGGGCGCACAGCCGGTCCTGTTCGGCCCGCGCCCCGTCCCAGTCTTCCGACCGGCACAGCCGGTAGAGGCGGACGTAGCCGTGCGGGTCGACGTTGGCGAGGCCCGGCACGGCCCCGTCGGCGCCCAGCGCGAGGGCCGCGTCGACGACGAGCTCCGAGCCGGTGAGCACGCTGAAGCCGGTGGTGTCGGTGAGGTTCCGGGCGCCGGTGACGACCTGGCGGAAGGCGCCCAGGTCACCGCTGGAGTCCTTCAGGCCCGCCAGCACCCCGTCGGCGGCGAGTTCCAGGATCAGCTCGGCGGGCAGCTTGGTGTGCACGGCGACCGGGATGTCGTAGGCGATGACCGGGACGCTGCTGACCGCCGCGACCCGGCGGTAGTGGCGGGCGATCTCCGCCGGATGGGTGCGGGTGTAGAAGGGCGCGGTGACGACGACCGCCTGGGCGCCCGCCGCGGTGGCGCCCCGGACGTTGTCCAGCACCCGGGGCGTGGTCATGTCGATCGCCCCGGCCAGCACCGGCAGCTGACCGCCGAGATGACCCACGACCGCCTCCATCACCAGCATGCGCTGCAGGTCGGTCAGATACGCGGCCTCCGAGGTCGAGCCGAGCAGGAAAAGGCCGTGCACCCCGCCCTCCACCAGGTGGTCGACGAGTCTGAGGAGCGAGGGGACGTCCACCTCGCCGTCCGGTGTCAGGGGGGTGCAGACGGGCGGTACGACACCGGTCAGCGGGGCGGGGAAGGTCATCAAGGCTCCCTGGGAAGACTCTGGCGCACGAGGTCGCGGGTCGACTGGTCCTCCTCCACAGGATGGTGACACCGGTAGCGATGTCCCGGGCGCGACGCGGCCGAAAAGTCCGGCATGACCGAAGCGCACACCTCGTCCGCCTTCCAGCAGCGGGTGCGGAACGGGCAGCCGCTCGGCGGGCGGGTCGCCGACGGCACCGGGCCGGTCAGCGGGATCGGGTCGATCGGGTCGAGCAGGCCGGGCGTGGCGGAGAACAGGGCGCGGGTGTACGGGTGCCGGGCCTGGTCGGTGACCTGACCGGCCGGGCACTCCTCGACGATCCGGCCCAGGTACATGGTGATCACCCGGTCGCTCATCCGGCGTACGGTCTGGATGTCGTGCGAGACGAACACCAGGGCGAGTCCCAGGCGATCCTTCAGATCGAGCAGGAGGTTGAGGATCTGCGCCCGCACGGACACGTCGAGCGCGCTCGTCGGCTCGTCCGCGATCACCAGGTCGGGGTCGAGGGCCAGCGCGCGGGCGATGGCGACGCGCTGGCGCTGGCCGCCGGAGAGCTGGCCGGGCAGCGCGTCGGGGAGCGCGCGGGGAAGGCCGACGAGAGCCATCAGCTCCCGCACCCGCTCCTCGCGTTCCTTCCTCGTCCCGCGGTCGTGGACGTCCAGTGGGTCGCGCAGGATCCGCCGTACCGGCAGCCGGCGGTTGAGGGCCGTCGACGGGTCCTGGAAGATCATTCCGGTGCCGGCACCGGCGGCGGCCCGGCGCTCCGCGGGCGGCATGGACCACAGGTCACGGCCCTTGAACGACACCGTCCCGGACACCGGCCGCTCCACGCCCACCAGCACCTTCGCCAGCGTCGACTTGCCGCAGCCGGACTCGCCGACCACACCGACCGTCTCACCGGGCGCGACCGCGAGATCGGCGCCGGTGAGCGCGTACACCCGGTCCCGGGTGAACAGACCGCCGCTGCGCGCCTTGTGGACGACATGGGCGTCCGACAGCTCCACGACCGCGTTCACGTGACGGCCTCGCTCTCCGTCGTCACCAGGTCGACCGCCGGGTGGTGGCAGGCCGCCGTGTGGGTGGGCGGGCCGAGCAGGTCGGGGGCGGTCGTACGGCACACCTCGCTCGCCCGTGGACAGCGGTCCGCGAACCGGCAGCCGGCCGGGAAGTCGGCCGGGGACGGGACGACACCCCGGATCTGGGTCATCCGCTCGGCCGCCGACTCCAGGGACAGCACGCTGCCGAGCAGCCCCCGTGTGTAGTGGTGGGCCGGTGCCGCGACCAGGTCGGCGGTCACGCCCGTCTCCACGATCTGCCCGCCGTACATCACCACCACCCGGTCGGTGACGTCGGCGACCAGCGCCAGGTCGTGCGAGACCAGGATCAGCGCGAAGCCCAGCTCGGCCCGCAGCCGCAACAGCAGCTCCATGATCTGCGCCTGCACGGTCACGTCCAGCGCGGTCGTGGGCTCGTCGGCGACGATCAGCTTCGGGTCGCGGGACAGCGCCATGGCGATCAGGACGCGCTGGCGCTGTCCGCCGGAGAGCTCGTGCGGGTAGCTGCGCAGGGTGCGTTCGGGATCGAGGCCGACCAGCGTCAGCAGCTCCGCGGGGGAGCGCCGGCCGCCGCGCCGTACGAGCTGCCCCAGCTGGGCGCGGATGGTCATCGCCGGGTTCAGGGACGACAGCGCGTCCTGGTAGACCATCGCCATCTCGTGGCCGAGGAGTCTGCGCCGTACCCGCATCGGCTCGGCGAGCAGGTCCCGCCCGCCGAAGCGGATCTGGCCGCCGACCCGGGCGTCCCCGGGCTGCAGTCCCATGACGGTGAGCGCGGTCAGCGACTTGCCGCAGCCCGACTCGCCCACCAGCCCCAGCACTTCGCCGGGCCGCACCTCGAAGCTGATGCCGTCGACGATGTCCACGCCCCCGTGGCGCCCGTCGAAGCCGATGGCGAGGTTCTCCACCGCGAGCACCGGCAGCGCGCCGAGGTCGGGCAGGGGCCGGGCCCGCGAGCGCAGCCGCCGGGCGGCCTCGGTCAGGCCGGGCAGCTGCGGCACCTCGCCGCTGCCCGGCTCCGGCGCCTCGACCGGGTCGTCGTCCTTGCGCGCGGCCACGTCCCGGGCCGCCGGGGCCGCCCACGCGTCCGAGACGCCCTCGGACAGGACGTTCAGCGACAGGACGGTGACCAGCATCAGCAGCCCGGGGAAGACGGTCGCCCACCAGCCGCCGGTGAGCACCATGTTCTTGCCGTCCGCGATGACGCTGCCCCAGGACGGGTCCGGCGGCCGTACGCCCGCGCCGATGAAGGACAGCGACGCCTCGAAGACGATGGCCTCGGCGACCTGGACCGTGCAGAACACCAGGACGGGCGCGGCGCAGTTGACGGCCACGTGCCGCAGCACGATGTGCGGGGTGCGGGCACCTATCACGCGTTCCGCCGTGACGTAGTCCTCGCCGTACTGATCGAGGACGTTGGCCCGCACGACCCGGGCCACCGGCGGGGTGAACAGGAACGCGATCGCGCAGATCAGCACGGTGATGCCGCCGCCGAAGACGGCGACGAGCACGGCGGCCAGGGCGATGCCGGGGAACGCCATCACCACGTCCAGACAGCGCATCAGCGTCTCGTCCACGCCCTTGCGGGAGGTGGCGGCCACCGCCCCGACGACCGCACCCACGACCAGGGCGAGCGCGGTCGCGCCGAGACCGATGGCGAGGGACCAGCGGGCGCCGTACATCAGCCGGCTGAGGATGTCCCGGCCCAGGCTGTCCTGCCCCATCCAGTGCTCGGCGGACGGGTGCCCGGTGCCGTCGACCGGCGGCTGCTGGTCGAGCGGGTCGTCCGGGGCGAGAACGGGCGCGAGCAGGGCCGTCAGCACCACCACGGCCACGAAGCAGACGGCGGCCCGGGACAGCGGGGACAGCCGGCGCCGGCCGCGCAGCCGGACGCCGGGCCGGGACAGGGCCCGGGTGAGGTCTTCGCGCGTGAACATCAGGTCGCGTCCCTCAGTCGCGGGTTGACCAGGAGATAGAGGATGTCGATGACGAGGTTGACGACGACGAAACCGGTCGCCGTGGTCAGCACGACACCCTGGACGACCGCCGGGTCGCCGTTCTGCACCGCGTCGATCATCAGCTTGCCCATCCCGGGCAGCGAGAAGATCGTCTCGATGACCACCGCGCCGCCCAGCAGATAGCCGACGCGCAGACCGAGCACGGTCAGCGGATTGATCAGGGCGTTGCGCAGCACGTTGCGCCCCACCACCACCCGTGGCGGCAGCCCGCCGCCGATCGCGGTCCGTACGTAGTCCTTGTCCAGCTCCTCCACCACGGAGGTCCGCACGATCCGGGTCAGCTGGGCGGCCACCGGCAGCGACAGCGCGAACGCCGGCAGAGTCATCGTCTTCAGCCAGCCGGTGAAGGAGTCGGCGGGATTGATGTAGCCGCCGGTGGGGAACCAGCCCTGGTCCACCGCCAGGTACTGGATCATCAGCAGCGCCAGCCAGAAGCCCGGCGCGGCGACCCCGGTCAGGGACACGACCCGGATGATCTGGTCGGGCAGCCGGTCCCGGTAGATCGCCGCCGTGACCCCGCCGAGCAGCGACAGCACCACCGCGATGCCGAGCCCCAGGAAGGTGAGCTGGAGGGTGAGCGGCAGCGCGGTGGTGACCTGGTCGAGGACCGGTGCCCGGGTGAGGGCGCTGGTGCCCATGTCGCCGTGGAGCAGGTCGCCGACGAAGTGGACGTAACGCACCGGGAGCGGATCGAGCAGCCCGTTCCGCTCCCGGAAGTCGTGCAGTTGCCCGGGCGTCGGGTTGGCGCCCTGGAAGAACGCGGACGCCGGGTCGACGTCCGAGAACCGCATCACCAGGAACACGAACAGCACGATGCCCAGCATCAGCGGCACCAGCAGGGCGACACGGCGGAGCAGAATGCGAAGGACGGTGAACACCGCGTCAGACCCACTTGGCCTGGAGGAGGTTGATCCCGGGGTACGGCTGTGCCCTTATCCCCGTCAGCTTCTTCGGGTCCCAGGCGGTCATCAGCTCGTTGTGCACGACCGGATAGAGCACGGCCTGCTCGGCGACGATGTCGATGTAGTCCTGGATCATCGCCTTCTTCTTCTCGGCGTCCGGCTCCTGGGTGGCCCGGTCCATGTCCTTGAAGAGCTGCTTGGCGACGGAGTTGTCGGCCCAGCGGGCGTAGCCCATCCAGAGGTTCTGCGGGCCGTAGTTGTAGTGCATGATCAGGTCCGCGTCGAGGCCGAACTGGTTGGGGTTCGACGCGGCGGCGACGACCTGGTAGTCCTGCTTCTGGTCCATCTTGGTGAAGACGGCCGTGGTCTCCTGCGGCGACAGCGTCGTCTCGACCCCGATCGCGTCCCAGGACGACTTGACGGTCGGCAGGCAGTCGACGATCCAGCTGACGTTCACCGCCAGGATCTCGATCTTCAGGTTCTTCACCCCGGCCGCCTTCAGCAGGGCCTTCGCCTTGTCGGGGTCGTAGTCGTAGACGGTCTTCGCGCGCCGGTAGGAGGGGTTGCCCTCGTTGAGGAAGGACGAGGACGGCTTTCCGTGGCCCTTCAGCGCGACCTCGACCATCTTCCCGGTGTCGATCGCGTAGTGCAGTGCCTGCCGGACCCGAACGTCGTCGAAGGGCTTGTGCTTGGTGTTGAACATCAGGAACAGGTTGTTCATCCCCGCCCCGCCCGCGACCGACAGCCCGCCGCTCTCCAGCCGCGAGATGTTGGCGTACGGGATGTTGTCGGCGATCTGCGCGCCCGCGCCGGCCCCGGAGATCTTCGCCACCCGGGGCGCGGCGTCCACGATGGTCAGCCAGTTCATCCGTTTGAAGGCGGGCTTGCGCGGGCCGTTGTAGTCGGCGAACGCCTCGAAGGTGGTGTTGGACTTCGGGTGGTGCGCGGTCTGCCGGTATGGACCCGACCCGACCGCCTTGCCCTTGATCGCGTCGTCCCAGGCACCCGGCTGCGAGAAGACGTGCTTGGGCATGATCTTGGCGAGCGTGAGCCGGGAGACCCCTTCCGGGAAGGGGAACTTGAGCACCAGGTCGACGGTCTGCGCGTCGACCTTCCGCACTTCCTTCAGCCAGCTCGCGAAGAACCCCTTGGCGAGGGTCTGCGTCTTCGGGTCGAGGATCCGGTCGAAGACGAAGACGACGTCGTCGGCGGTGACCGGCTTGCCGTCGTGGAACTTGGCGCCCGCCCGCAGGGTGAACCGCCACGTGGTGGCCTTGAGGTCGGCCGGTACCCGGGTCGCCAGCGCCGCGTACGGCTCACGGGAGATCGGGTCGGTGTCGAGCAGGCCCTCGTAGATGTGGTTGTTGCCGGCCATGGCGAATGCGGACGCCGTCTGGGTCGGGTCCCAGCTGCCGTCGTTCCCGTAGCCGATCACCGCGGTCAGTGCGCGGTCCTTGCCGCCGCCTGAGCCGCCGGTGTCGTTCGTGGACTCCGGCCCGGACGAGCAGGCCGCCAGCGAGGAGGACAGCGCGGCGGCCGCGCCCAGCGCGCCGGAGTACTTCAGGAACGACCGGCGATGCAGTGCCGGCACGTCGTGGGTCACGTCGTCGCGCACGGTTCCTCCAGCGAAGAGGGTCTGGTGGATGGGGGGAGATACGACGTCCTACGTCCTGTCGGTCAGCGTGACCATAGGAGTGCCCGTGGGGGCGGTCAAGGGATCGCACACGAATGGCGTAGCCGCCAGAGGTTGGACCAATGGCACAGTGAAATGGCGGGAGTTGGCGCAGGTGGACCCAAGACATGGGACGTAGGACGTCCGGTGCGCGTACCATGCGGCGCATGGCTGCCGGGGAACCCAGGAACAGCCGGATACAGCGCGCGGTCGTGCAGCTGATCCTCGACCGGAAGCTCCGGTCGGGTGCCCCCCTGCCCACCGAGGCGGAGCTGATGGAGGCCCTCGGCGTCAGCCGCAACTCCGTCCGCGAGGCGCTCAAGGCGCTCCAGGCCCTCGACATCGTCGAGATCCGGCACGGCTACGGCACGTATGTCGGCCAGGCCTCTCTCACCCCGTTGGCCGACGGCCTGACCTTCCGCACGCTGACCCGGCAGGACGACGACGAGAGCGCGCTGGCCGAGATCCTCCAGATCCGGGAGGTGCTGGAGGTGGGGCTGGTCCGGCAGATCGCGGCCACCCTGACCGAGGCGGAGCTGGACCGGCTGGAGTCGGTGGTGACCCGGATGGAGGCGGCCGGCCGCGCCGGGCACTCGTTGGCCGAATTCGACCGTGAGTTCCACGAGTTGCTCTACGCCTCGCTCGGCAACGCCCTCGTGCCGCAGCTCCTCGGCGCCTTCTGGACGGTGTTCCGGCGGGTGGCGCGCGCCCGCGGATGGACCGCCGACCCCGCCCCGGATGTCACCGTCCGCCGCCACCGCGACATCGTCACCGCGCTGCGCGCCCGCGATGTAGAGGGCGCGCAGCATGCGATGGCGGTCCACTTCCGCGGCATAGAGGCACAGGCGGCCCAGGAGTCACGCGGGGCGGAATGAGACCGGACGGGCCTACGGCAGTTCCTTCGCGTAGGTCTTGTCGTGGTCGGAGTCGTAGACCAGCCTGCCGTCGGCGTCGTATCCCTTGACGCGCGGGGCCTTGGTGACCTGCTGGTGCAGCAGCCCGCCGGCGGCGTACCAGCCGTGGTCGAGGGCGGCCTCGGCGGTGCTGTCGCCGTAGGACACCGTCAGCTTTGCCACCGACGGGCGGACGTTGCCGACGAGCCCCCAGCGGAACGGCAGCTTCCAGTGGCCCTTGTCGAGAAAGGACTGCTGGTAGAGCTTGCCGCTGTTGTCGTCGACCGTGACGGGGGCGGCGGTGTCGGTGCCGATGCCGGTGCTGATGTTGAGCCCCTGCGCGCTGCCGTCCTTGACGGTGCAGATCAGCCGGGTGTCCTGCGGCCCCCCGCTCACCGCGACGACGTACCTGCCGTCGCCGGGCGCGTTGGAGTCGCCGGTCGCGCGCATCGCCAGGATGATCCGGTAGTCGGACGGCTTCCCCAGCTCGGTGTAGAGCGACACATGGCCGTTCGTCCGCTTGGGCTTGCCGGCCCGGTTGTGGTCGATGCACTTCGTCAGCCCGTCCGCGGCCTGCTCGAAGGTGATCCCGTCCATCAGCTGGCTCGCGGAGGCGGGTCGCGCCGGCCCCGTCGGTTTCGGCTTCGGGCTCTGCGTGGACTCGACCGACGGCTTGGGCGCGGCGGGAGACGGGGCGGCGTCACCCCCGTTCACCGCGTACGCGCCCACCGGCACCGCCGCGAGCGTCATCAGCACCGCTCCGGCCACCGCCACGCGCCGCCGGCGCTCGATCACGCCCCGCCGCCGGATCTCGGGGTACGGCACCGGCGAGGGCCGGATCAGATACGCGTCCTCGACCATCAGCCCGCGGACCTGGGCTTCGAAGTCCAACTCGGTTCCCGCACCCTGCCGCTCCTCGTTCATCTGCTGCCTCCCTGCCCGGCCGCCGCACGGCTGTGGGCGGGGCCGTCCACCGCCCGGGCGAGCCCCGGAAACGTTCGCAACTTCGCCAGGCCCTTGGACGCCTGGCTCTTGACCGTGCCCGCGGAGCAGCCGAGCACCTCGGCCACCTCCGACTCGGACAGGTCCTCCCAGTAGCGCAGCACCACCACCGCCCGCTGCCTGGGCGGCAGTCCGGCGAGCGCCGCCAGCAGCGTGCCGCGCTCGTCGGCCCGCGACACGGCGTCGTCCGGCCCGGCGAACTCCGGCAGCGCCGCGGTCAGCGACTCGGTCACCCGCCGCTTGCGGAACCGGTCGCTGTTGCAGCTGACCAGCATCCGCCGCACGTACGCCTCCGGATGGTCGGTCCGTGAGACGCGCCGCCAGGACCGGTACGCCTTCGCCAGAGCGGTCTGCGTCAGGTCCTCGGCGTGATGCCGGTCGCCGGTGAGCAGATAGGCGGTCCGCACCAGATGGGACCACCGCGCTCTGACGAATTCCTGGAACTGGGCCTCTTGTTCGGCCTGCATCAGTCACCCCCCTCGCCCTCCAGACCACCCGTCCGGCGGATTCGGTTGCCCGGGTGCGGGGGCGGCGTCCGCGGCCCCGGTGAAACCGGCCCGCTCCGGGCGGACCGGAAGCCCCGCGGGGGGGGGCGCGGAGTTTAGTGACACAGAGCCACTGGAGGGAGGCGAAGCGTGAAAGTCGTGGCAGGAGGGGACCGAGGTGAACGTGAACGTGAACGTGATGAAGCTCCCGCCCGGCTGCCACGCCGTCGACACCCACACCGGAAAGCTGGGCATCGTGATGGGTCACGAGGGGCCGTATGTGCAGCTGCGGCCCTACGGCGGCGGGCGCGAGTGGGACGCGAGGCCGGAGGCCGTCCGCCGGGCCACCCCGGCCGAGCGGCTGAGCGCGGCCACGGCCTACGCCAACGCGCGCAGCCGGGGCGAGGTGTCCTGACGTAGGGTGCGGGCTCATGGCGCTGACGAGACTGCGAGAGTGGAGGAAACCGAAGGCCGAGCGGCGCTACCCCGTCCCGCTCACGATGCACCAGCTGTGGATGGTGTCGCTGAGCGCGCCGGTGAGCCGCGACCGCAGTGCCTCCCGGACCACCCTGTACCCGTTCACGCGGATCGACGACGACAGCGCCCGGCGCTGGCTGGCCGACCAGTGGGAGATCACCTCGCGCGAGCAGCTCGTCGGCCGGCTCGGCGGGCTGGCGCGCACCGGCTACCGGGCCCGCGCCCAACAGCTCCTCGGCGTGGCGCCGCTGGCGTGGGACGCCGCCCTGTACGTCGACATCGCCCGCCGGGGCTTCGCCTGCGGGATGATCACGGAGCACGAGGCCTGGACCGCGCTGAAGAGCATCGTGCCGCCGGTGGCGGGGACGTACGCCTCATGGCCGGAGTACGCCGATCACTACCTGCTGGGGCGCAAGGTGTGGCGCGACGGGCTGCGGGGCACCGAGGACGCCGGCTTTCCCGCACCCCAGGCCACCGCCGACGCGCACCTGCGGTCCCTGCTCGACCCGGCGAACCGGGCCAGCCCCTGGAACCTCGCCCCCTGGGATGCCATTCGTCACCCCGACCACGCCCGCTGACTCCGTACGCGAGAATGGACGCATGAGTCTGTTCCGCGACGACGGCATCGTGCTGCGCACCCGGAGACCGGGTGGGGCGGACCGGATCATGCCGCGGTCCCACCGGACCCGTGGGGGCGCGCGATGAGTCTCTTCCGGGACGACGGCATCGTCCTGCGGACCCAGAAGCTCGGCGAAGCGGACCGCATCATCACCCTGCTCACCCGCGGTCACGGCCGCGTCCGGGCCGTGGCCCGGGGGGTACGGCGGACCAAGTCCAAGTTCGGGGCCCGGCTCGAACCCTTCTCCCATGTCGACGTGCAGTTCTTCGCCCGGGGCAGTGAGCTCGTCGGGCGCGGGCTGCCGCTGTGCACCCAGAGCGAGACCATCGCTCCGTACGGCGGCGGGATCGTGACCGACTACGCGCGCTACACCGCCGGAACCGCCATGCTGGAGACCGCCGAGCGGTTCACCGACCACGAGGGCGAACCGGCCGTGCAGCAGTACCTGCTGCTCGTCGGCGCGCTGCGCACCCTCGCCCGCGGCGAGCACGCCCCGCACCTCGTCCTCGACGCCTTCCTGCTGCGTTCCCTCGCCGTCAACGGCTACGCGCCCAGCTTCGGCGACTGCGCGAAGTGCGGAATGCCCGGACCGAACCGTTTCTTCTCGGTCGCCTCCGGGGGCAGCGTCTGCGTCGACTGCCGGGTGCCCGGCAGCGTCGTACCCTCGCCGCAGACCCTCGTCCTCCTCGGCGCGCTGCTTACGGGAGACTGGGAGACCGCGGACGCATGCGAGCCGCGGTACGTCCGGGAGGGGAGCGGGCTGGTGTCCGCCTACCTGCACTGGCATCTGGAGCGCGGACTGCGCTCGCTCAGATACGTCGAGAAGTAGGCCGAGAAGCACGAGGGAGACGAGAAGCACATGGTCGTACGCGGGATCCTGGGACGCCAGCGCCGCGAGTACAGGGCGCCGGAGCCGCACCCGTCCGGCGCCCGCGCGCCGAAGCTCCCCGGCGAGCTCGTCCCGAACCACGTGGCGATCGTCATGGACGGGAACGGCCGCTGGGCCAAGGAGCGCGGGCTGCCGCGCACCGAGGGACACAAGGTCGGCGCCGAGCGGGTCCTGGACGTCCTCCAGGGCTCGATCGAGATCGGCGTCCGCAACATCTCCCTCTATGCCTTCTCCACCGAGAACTGGAAGCGCTCGCCCGACGAGGTGCGCTTCCTGATGAACTTCAACCGCGACTTCATCCGCAAGACCCGCGACCAGCTCGACGAACTCGGCATCCGGGTGCGCTGGGTGGGCCGCATGCCCAAGCTGTGGAAGTCGGTCGCCAAGGAGCTCCAGGTGGCCCAGGAGCAGACCAAGGGCAACGATCTGCTCACTCTGTACTTCTGCATGAACTACGGCGGCCGCGCCGAGATCGCCGACGCCGCGCAGGCGATGGCCGAGGACGTGAAGGCGGGCCGCCTCGACCCGTCCAAGGTCAACGAGAAGACCCTCCAGAAGTACATGTACTACCCGGACATGCCGGACGTGGACATGTTCCTGCGGCCGAGCGGCGAGCAGCGCACCTCCAACTACCTGATCTGGCAGAGCGCCTACGCCGAGATGGTCTTCCAGGACGTGCTGTGGCCCGACTTCGACCGGCGCGACCTGTGGCGGGCCTGCATCGAATTCGCCTCCCGGGACCGGCGGTTCGGCGGAGCGATCCCCAACGAGGAACTGCTGGCGATGGAGGGCAAGTCCACTTCGTAGCCACCGGGGGTTCACGGAGATCGTCGACGATCCGCCCATGAGACGCCTCAGCCCCGCCCTCGCACTGTGCGCCCTGCTGGTCGCGGCGCTGCCCGCGCAGGCCGCGGACCAGCCCGCGCACTACGACGGTTACGGCACCAAGGCGCCGTACGCCCCCGGGCAGAACCCGCGTACCTACCAGCGGCCGCCCGCCGGATTCACGCCCGTCTTCACGGAGAACGTCTCCCGGCACGGGTCGCGCGCGGCCACCGACAGCGAGGACGGGGACCTCCTCCTCGCCCTGTGGGACAAGGCCGAGGCGGAGGGTCAACTCACCCGCAGCGGCGAGGAGTTCGGCCCGAAGGTGCGGGCGCTGCTCGACGCGATGGCGAAGGTGGGGTACGGCAACCTCAGCGGCCGCGGCAAGCAGGAGATGCAGTCGACCGCCCGGCGGATGCAGCAGCGGCTGCCGGCGCTGTTCGCGCGGATGGTGCGGGACGGCGAGAAGATCGACGTCGTCAGCTCCGGGCAGGGCCGGGCCGTCGACAGCGCCAACCAGTACACCGGTGCCCTCGCCGAGACCGACCCGGCCCTGAAGCCGCTGATCGGTCCGACCCGCACCGACAAGGACCTGCTGTACTTCCACAAGGCGGCGGGCGGTGCCGCGTACCGCGACTACATCGCGAACGACCAGCGGCTGGCGGGCACCCTGAAGAGCATCATCGACCAGCCCCGCACGCACGAGGCCGCCCGCAGCGTACTGCGGCGGATCTTCAAGGACGCCTTCGTCGAGCAGATCACCGACCAGGTCACCGCCGCCCAGGCCGTCTACAACCTCTACGCCATCGCCCCCGCGATGAGCGAGGAGAGCCCCGACGGCGAGGGCTGGGGCATGGACCGCTACATCTCGCACCACGACGCGGCCTGGTTCGGCTACCTCGGCGACACCGAGGACTTCTACGAGAAGGGTCCCGGCTTCGCCGACAGCGACATCACCTACAAGATGGCCGGCGTCCTGCTCGACGACCTCTTCAAGCAGGTCGAGGCCAAGCGGGCCGGCACCAGCGGCCTCGGCGCCGAACTCCGCTTCACCCATGCCGAGGAGATCATCCCGCTCGCAGCCCTGATGGGCCTGCCCGGCAGCACGGAGCCGGTGACACCGGAGGAGCCGTACACCTACGCGGACAACCCCTGGCGGGGCGCGGACGTCGCCCCCCTCGGCTCCAACATCCAGTGGGACGTCTACGAGAAGAACGGCCGCTACCTGGTCCGCATGCTCTACAACGAGAAGGAGACACCCTTCAAGGCGGCCTGCCACCCGATCTCCAAGGGCAGCAAGTTCTACGACCTGGACGAACTGGAACGCTGCTTCGGCCGCGGCTGACCAGGCCGATGCGGGGTCTGGGGGCGGCAGCCCCCAGGTCCACGGTCACCGCAGCCGGCCCGTCGACAAGCGGCTCAACCCGCGGCGCACTCCGCGCAGGTGCCGAAGATCTCCACCGTGTGCGCCACATTGACGTACCCGTGCTCCGCGGCGATGGCCTCGGCCCACTTCTCCACCGCGGGGCCCTCGACCTCGACCGCCTTGCCGCAGGTGCGGCAGACGAGGTGGTGGTGGTGTTCGCCGCTGGAGCAGCGGCGGTAGACGGACTCGCCGTCGGAGGTGCGCAGGACGTCGACCTCACCGGCGTCGGCGAGGGACTGGAGGGTGCGGTAGACCGTGGTCAGGCCGACCGAGTCGCCCTTGTGCTTGAGCATGTCGTGGAGCTCCTGCGCGCTGCGGAACTCGTCGACCTCGTCCAGGGCCGCCGCCACGGCTGCCCGCTGGCGGGTCGCACGGCCCTTCACGGGCGGTCCAGCGGTCGTCACCGGTTGCCTCCTATGCATGGCTCGTTCGCGGCTCGCATCTGCGTCTGCCGGGCCATTGTGCCAGCCCGGCATGCGCGCAGTCAGACTCCGACCTCGTCGGCAGCCTCGCGTGTGGCCGGAATCGAGCACTCCGCGGGGTCCCCGGCAGGCCGGCCCACCGCGGCCGCACGGGCGCGGCGCCGGGCCAGCGGAGTGGCCAGTGCCGTCAGCACCAGGAACGCGGCGATGGTCAGCAGAACGATCGTCGCGCCGGGCGGCACGTACTGGTAGTACGAGGTGATCGTGCCGCTGATGGTGACGGTCACCCCGATGGCGACGGCGATCGCGAACGTGGCGGTGAAGCTCCGGCTGAGCTGCTGCGCCGCCGCCACCGGGACCACCATCAGCGCGGACACCAGGAGCAGGCCGACCACTCGCATCGCGACCGTCACGGTCACCGCCGCCGTGACCGCCGTCAGCAGGTTCAGGGCGCGCACCGGCAGTCCGGTCACCCGCGCGAACTCCTCGTCCTGGCTCACCGCGAACAGTTGACGGCGCAGGCCGAGCGTCACCAGCAGCACGAAGGCGGCCAGCACACAGATCGCGGTCACGTCGGACTGCGACACCGTGGCGAGCGAGCCGAAGAGATACGACGTCAGGTTCGCGTTGGAGCCGCCGGCGACGTTGATGAGCATCACGCCGCCGGCCATGCCGCCGTAGAAGAGCATCGCGAGGGCGATGTCGCCGCGTGTCCTGCCGTACCAGCGGATCAGCTCCATCAGCACCGAGCCGAGCACGGCGACCGCCGTCGCCATCCACACGGGGGACGTGGACAGCAGGAAGCCGAGGCCGACGCCTGTCATCGCCACGTGCCCGATGCCGTCGCCCATCAGGGCCTGGCGGCGCTGGACCAGGTAGATGCCGACGGCGGGGGCGGTGATGCCGACCAGGACGGCGGCGAGCAGCGCCCGCTGCATGAAGGCGTAGTTCAGGAAGTCCATCAGCTCAGCAGTCCCGTGCGGATCGGTTCGGTGCCCGCCGGTGCGTGCGGGTGTACGTGGTCGTGGCCGGGCAGGGCGTGCTGGCCGACCGCGCGCGGCGGCGGTCCGTCGTGCAGGACGCAGCCGTCGCGCAGGACGACCGCCCGGTCGATCAGGGGCTCCAGCGGGCCCAGTTCGTGCAGGACGAGCAGGACCGTCGTGCCCTGCGCCACCTGTTCCTCGAGCGTCCGCGCGAGCACCTCCTGGCTGGCCAGGTCGACGCCGGCCATGGGCTCGTCCATGATCAGCAGCTCGGGCTCGGCGACCAGGGCGCGGGCGATCAGCACACGTTGGTGCTGGCCGCCGGAGAGCGCGTTCACCGAGTCCTTGGCCCGGTCCGCCATGCCGACCAGCTCCAGGGCCCGCCGTACGGCCTCGTGGTCGGCCTTGCGGAACAGCCCGAAGCGGGTGCGGGACAGCCGGCCCGCGGAGACGATCTCGGTCACGGTCGCCGGGACCCCGCCCGCGGCCGTGGTGCGCTGCGGTACGTATCCGACGCGCGCCCAGTCGCGAAAGCTCCGGCGCGGGGTGCCGAACAGCTCGATCTCGCCGCCGACCGGCACCTGGCCGATGAGGCTGCGGATCGCGGTCGACTTGCCGGAGCCGTTCGCGCCGAGCAGCGCGACGACCTCGCCGCGGTGCACGGTGAGGTCGATGCCGCGCAGGACGGGGCGCGACCCCAGTTCGGCGGTCACGCGGCGCATCGTTATGACGGGCTCGCCCATGGTGTCGTCCTCCGTGCCGGTCACTTCGCCCCCAGGGCGGTCCGCAGGGCCTTGAGGTTGGCCTCCTGGGCCGCGAAGTAGTCCTTGCCGCGGGACTTCTTCGTGATGCCCTCGATCGGGTCGAGGACATTCGTCTTCAGGTTCGTGTCCCGGGCGATGGTCTTCGCTGTCTCGTCGCTGACGAGCGTCTCGTAGAACACGGTCGTGACCCCGTCGGCCCGCGCCATCTTCTCAAGGTCCTTGACGCGGGCGGCGCTGGGCTCCGACTCCGGGTCCAGGCCGTTGACGGCCTCCTCGGTGAGGCCGTAGCGCTCGGCGAGGTAGCCGAAGGCGGCGTGGGTGGTGAGGAAGACCTTGGTCTTCGTGTTCGCCAGGCCGTCCTTGAACCGCGTGTTCAGCTCGTCGAGCTTCTTGACCAGCGCCGCGGTGTTCTTCCGGTAGTCGGCCGCGTGGTCCGGGTCCGCCTTCTCGAAGGCCGCGCCGACCCCGTGGGCGACCTCGGCGTACTTCACCGGGTCCAGCCAGATGTGCGGGTCCTTGCCGGACTCCTCGGAGTTCTCGCTGGTGTCGTGCGCGACCGCGTGGCCGCCGACCTCGTTGCCGTGCTCCTCCAGCGTGGTCAGGGAGGCCGCGTCGATCTTCGTCTTGATCTCGGACTGTGCGACCGCGTCGTCGACGGCGGGCTGGAGGTTCCTGAGGTAGAGGACCGCGTCGGACTCCTGGAGCTGGATCATCTGCTTGGTGCTGAGCTCCAGGTCGTGCGGTTCCTGCCCCGGAGAGGTCAGACTGGTGACGTGGACGTGGCTTCCGCCGATCTGCTCGGCGAGGAAGGCCATCGGGTAGAACGACGCGACGACGTCGAACCTGCTCGTCTGGGCCGCTGCGGCGGTGTCGCCGGAGCAGCCGGACAAGGTGCCGATCCCGAGGGCGGTGACCGCGGTCGCCGCGGCCGCGGATATGGGACGTCGTCGTACGTTCATGACAGTCATTTTCAACGAAGATGGAAACCGTTGTCAACAAGCCTGGCGGGATGCTCATAGGGGAGACCGATTTGGTTGAGGGGGAGCCCTCGCCGGTAACCTGAAGCATTCGCTCTGAAGCATCTCGCTTCGTCGCCCGTCGTCGTAATGAAGAGAGCACCGTGGCCGCCGACAAGATCGACACCATCGTCAGCCTGAGCAAGCGCCGTGGCTTCGTATTCCCCTGCAGTGAGATCTACGGCGGTCAGCGCGCCGCCTGGGACTACGGGCCGCTGGGTGTCGAGCTCAAGGAGAACCTGAAGCGCCAGTGGTGGCGCTACATGGTGACGTCGCGCGAGGACGTGGTCGGTATCGACTCGTCCGTCATCCTGGCCCCCGAGGTCTGGGTCGCCTCCGGCCATGTCGCCACCTTCACGGACCCGCTGACCGAGTGCACCTCCTGCCACAAGCGGTTCCGCGCGGACCACCTGGAGGAGGCGTACGAGGCCAAGCACAACCGCCTCCCGGAGAACGGCCTGGCGGACGTGAACTGCCCGAACTGCGGCAACAAGGGCCAGTTCACCGAGCCCAAGCAGTTCTCGGGTCTCCTCTCCACCCACCTCGGCCCGACGCAGGACTCCGGCTCCATCGCCTACCTGCGTCCCGAGACCGCCCAGGGCATCTTCACCAACTTCGCCCAGGTGCAGACCACCTCGCGCCGCAAGCCCCCGTTCGGCATCGCCCAGATGGGCAAGTCCTTCCGCAACGAGATCACGCCCGGCAACTTCATCTTCCGCACCCGCGAGTTCGAGCAGATGGAGATGGAGTTCTTCGTCAAGCCGGGCGAGGACGAGAAGTGGCAGGAGTACTGGATGGAGCAGCGCTGGAACTGGTACACCGGCCTGGGTCTCCGTGAGGAGAACATGCGCTGGTACGAGCACCCGCAGGAGAAGCTCTCCCACTACTCCAAGCGCACCGCCGACATCGAGTACCGCTTCAACTTCGGCGGCAACGAGTGGGGCGAGCTCGAGGGTGTCGCCAACCGCACCGACTACGACCTCGGCGCCCACGCCAAGGCCTCCGGCCAGGACCTCTCCTACTTCGACCAGGAGGCCGGCGAGCGCTGGACGCCGTACGTCATCGAGCCCGCGGCCGGTGTCGGCCGCGCGATGCTGGCGTTCCTGCTCGACGCCTACGTCGAGGACGAGGCGCCGAACGCCAAGGGCAAGATGGAGAAGCGCACGGTGCTGCGCCTCGACCACCGTCTGGCCCCGGTGAAGGTCGCGGTGCTCCCGCTGTCCCGCAACCCCGAGCTGTCCCCGAAGGCCAAGGGCCTGGCCCAGGCGCTGCGCCAGCACTGGAACATCGAGTTCGACGACGCGGGTGCCATCGGCCGCCGCTACCGCCGTCAGGACGAGATCGGTACGCCGTACTGCGTCACCGTCGACTTCGACACGCTCGAGGACAACGCCGTGACCGTGCGTGAGCGTGACTCGATGAAGCAGGAGCGCGTGTCGCTGGACCAGATCGAGGGCTACCTCGCCGGGCGCCTGCTGGGCTGCTAGGACCTGCTGAGCCGAACGCCGGACGCGCTGAGTCGATCAGCCCGTCCGGCGTTCGTCATGTGGTCCCCCATACCGCCCCCGTATTGGCCCTGTAACCCGGGCCGCGCGGGCTCCAGTCTGGCCGGCATGAGCATCGCCTTCCTGCTGACCACCCTCGTCGTCGTGGCCACCCCCGGTACCGGTGTTGTCTACACGCTCGCCGCCGGGCTCTCCCGCGGCCGCCGCGCGAGCGTCGTCGCGGCCTTCGCCTGCACGCTCGGCATCGTGCCGCACGTGGTCGCCACCGTGACCGGTGTGGCCGCGCTGCTGAACGCCAGTGCCGCCGCCTTCCAGATCCTCAAGTACGCCGGTGTGGCCTACCTCCTCCACATGGCATGGGCCACGGCCCGGGACAAGGACGCGCTCGTCGTCGAGGGGGACACCGCCCCCGTCCCGGCGACCCAGGTGATCGTCAGGGGCGTTCTGGTCAACCTTCTCAACCCCAAGCTGACGATCTTCTTCTTCGCGTTCCTGCCCCAGTTCGTCAGCCCGGACGAGCCGCACGCGGTCGTCCGGATGCTGGGGCTGAGCGGTGTCTTCATGCTGGCGATGTTCGTCGTCTTCGCCGCGTACGGCGTCCTCGCCGCCTCCGTGCGCAGCCACGTCACCTCACGGCCGAGGGTGATGACGTGGCTGCGGCGGAGCTTCGCGGGGTCGTTCGTGGCGCTGGGGGCGAAGCTCGCCCTCACCGCCCGTTGAGACTCATGAGCCTCAACGGCCCTGCAGCGCCTTGACGTTGTCGCCGAAGGTCCAGTTCCTCGAGCCGTCCCAGTTGATGGACCAGGTCATCAGGCCCTTGAGCGAGGTGCCGTAGTGGCGCCAGGCCTGGGAGACCAGACTGGGGGACAGGTAGCCGCCGCCCGCGCCCGGCTGCGCGGGCAGGCCGGGCACCTGCTTGTCGTACGGCACCTTGATGGTCGTACCCTGCACGACCAGCCCCTTGTCGAGACAGTCGGTCTGCGCGGTGAAGCCGGCCACCGTGCCCGCCGGGTAGGAGTCGCCGGAGCAGCCGTACATGCTGCCGTTGTAGTACTGCATGTTGAGCCACCACAGGCGGCCGTTGTCCGCGTACTTCTTGATGACGGGCAGGTAAGCGCCCCAGATCGAGCCGTAGGTGATGCTCCCGCCGGTGACGTACGCCGTCTCCGGGGCCATCGTCAGGCCGAAGCCGGCCGGCATCCGGGCCAGCACCCCGTCGATGATGCGGATCAGGTTGGCCTGTGACGTGGAGAGCCGGCCGATGCTGCCGCTGCCCACGAGGCCCGTCTCGATGTCGATGTCGATGCCGTCGAAGTTGTACTTCTTCAGGATCGGGACGATCGTCGCCACGAACCGGTCCGCGACCGCCGACGAACTGAGGTCGATACCGGCCGCAGCGCCGCCGATGGACAGCAGGATCGTCCGGCCGGACGCCTTGGCCGCGCACATCTCGGCGGGGGTGGCCACCTTCACGCCGGTGTCCATGCCGTCCTCCCACAGCGCGGTGCCGTCGGAGCGGATGACCGGGAAGGCCGCGTTGATCACGTTGTAACCGTGGGTGGCGATGCGGGAGTCGGTGATGGGGGTCCAGCCGAAGGGCGGGTGGACGCCGTTGGCGGAGCCGTCCCAGTTCTCCCAGTAGCCCTGGAGGACCTTGCCCGCGGGGCGGGACTTGACCGCGCAGGTGTCGGCCGCGGACGCGGTGGGGGCGGCGGCCATCGAGAGTGGGACAAGGACGGCCGTGGTCAGCGCGGCGGCGAACAGGCGCAGCGTGCGGCGCAGCATACGGAGCCTCCCGGTGGGGGTGCGGTGAGGTGTCGTAGGCATGACAGTGCTCGTGGTCCAGACCTCTCGTCAATAGGTCTGGACCAAAACGCACCCCGCGAGCGATCGCCTGACAGATGACAGATATTGAAATCTGTCATCTGTCATGCCATGGTGGATGCATGACGACGAAGACCCGAACCCTCGGAACCACCGGCCCCCAGGTCTCCGCCCTCGGCCTCGGCTGCATGGGCATGTCCGCGCTGTACGGCGAGGCGGACCGGGGTGAGGCCATCGCCACCATCCACGCCGCGCTGGAGGCCGGCGTGAACCTGCTCGACACCGGCGACTTCTACGCCATGGGCCACAACGAGATGCTGATCGGCGAGGCCCTGCGCGGTGCGCCCGCGGCCCGCCGCGAACAGGCGCTGGTCAGCGTGAAGTTCGGCGCGCTGCGCGACCCGGAGGGAGGCTGGAGCGGCTACGACGGCCGCCCGGCGGCGGTGAAGAACTTCGCCGCGTACTCCCTCCAGCGCCTGGGCGTCGACCACCTCGACGTCTACCGGATCGCCCGCCGCGACCCGGACGTGCCGATCGAGGAGACGGTCGGCGCCATCGCGGAACTGGTCGAGAAGGGATACGTCCGGCACATCGGCCTCAGCGAGGTCGACGCCGAGACGATCCGCCGCGCCGCAGCCACCGCGCCCATCTCGGACCTCCAGATCGAGTACTCGCTCATCTCCCGCGGCATCGAGGAGTCGATCCTGCCGACCACCCGTGAGCTGGGCATCGGCATCACCGCGTACGGCGTCCTGTCCCGGGGGCTGATCTCCGGCCACTTCACGCGCGACCGGCAGCTCGCCGCGAACGACTTCCGGGCGCACTCGCCCCGCTTCCAGGGTGAGAACCTCCAGCACAACCTCGACCTCGTCGAGGCGCTGCGCAAGATCGCCGAGCAGAAGGGCGTGAGCGTGGCCCAGATCGCGATCGCCTGGGTCCTGTCCCGCGGCGCGGACATCGTGCCGCTGATCGGCGCCCGCACCCGGGAGCGGCTCGACGAGTCGCTGGGCGCCCTGGACGTCACGCTGGACGAGGCCGATCTGCGGGCGATCGAGGAGGCCGTACCGGCGGACGCGGCGGCGGGCGACCGTTACCCGGCCGCGCAGATGCCACACCTCGGGACCAAGTAGTGCGACCGGCGCCGGGTACGGTCTAGGCCATGGCACCCAGCACCGAGACCCTGACCGCCGAGCGCATCCTCGAGGCGACCGAGGAGGTGCTGCGCCGCCACGGCCCGGCGAAGGCCACCGTGGTGGACGTGGCCCGCGCGCTCGGCGTCAGCCACGGCAGCGTCTACCGGCACTTCCGTACGAAGGCCGCGCTGCGGGAGGCGGTGACCAAGCGGTGGCTGGACCGCACGTCGGAGGCGCTGTCCGGCATCGTCACCGCCGACCGGGACCCCGAGTCCCGGCTGCGGGACTGGCTGGCCGGCCTGTTCGCGGCCAAGCGGCGCAAGGCGGGCGACGACCCCGAACTCTTCCGCACCTACACGGTGCTCGCCGAGGAGAACGTCACGGCGGTCGCCGACCACATCGCCGACCTGACCGCCCAGCTGACCCGGATCATCCAGGACGGCACCACCACCGGCACCTTCGCCGCCCCCGACGCGACCGGCACCGCCCGCGCCGTCTTCCAGGCGACGGGCCGCTTCCACGACCCGGGCTACGCACGCGAGTGGGAACGGCCCGGAGCCGACGAGGAGTTCACGGCGGTGGTGGACCTGCTGGTCCGGGGGCTGCGAGCCTAGGTCCTGTCGTCAAATCCCCGTCGTCCGCCCGGAGTGCGGGCCCGGCGCGAACCTCCGGCCGGCTGCGTTCAGCGCGGCGCGGCGCTCGCCGTGCACCTCCAGAAGTCCCGCATCAGCGGGGGCGGGACCGGGTTCTGCATGGCCACCTGGGTCAGCAGGATCGTGATCGTGCCGGTGGGCGGGACGATGTGGGCCGTGGTGCCCGTGCCGCCGACCCAGCCGTAGCGGCCGGGGACGTTCCACGGCTCGGCGGGGGTGACGTCCACCTGGCCGCCGTAGCCCCAGCCCTGGCCCTCCAGGAAGAGGGCGCCCAGTTCGCGCTGGGCCGCGGTGAGATGGTTCGTCGTCATGCGGCTCACCGAGGTCGGGGACAGCAGCCGGTGGCCGTTGCCCTCGCCGCCGTTCAGGAGCATGCGGGCGAAGGCCAGATAGTCGTCGGCCGTCGAGGCCAGCCCTCCGCCGCCCGACGGGAAGGCCGGCACTCGCCTCCAGTCGCCGTCCGGCGTGTCCGCCGGCTCCAGCGTGCCCTCGTCGGGACCTGGGCGGTAATAGCTCGTGAAGCGGTGCCGCTTCGAGGCCGGGACCTCGAACCCCGTGTCCGTCATGCCGAGCGGCTCGAAGACCCGCTCCGCGAGGAACTCCGGGAGCGTACGCCCCGACGCCCGCGCCACCAGGACGCCCTGCAGGTCGGAGCACGTCTGGTAGAGCCACGCCTCGCCGGGCTGGTACAGCAGCGGTACCCGGGCGAGCGCGGCCACCCAGGTGTCCGGGTCCGGGTACTCCTGCGGGGCGCGGCCGTCCTTCTGGACCTCGAACAGGGCGCCCACCGCCGGGAGCGAGAAGTCGGACGGGAAGCCCCAGCCCGCCCGCGAGCTGAGCAGATCCTCCACCGTGATCGGGCGGGCGGCCGGCACGAGGTCGTCCAGGGGGCCGTCCGGGGTCCGGACCACCATCGGCTTCGACAGCTCCGGCAGCCATGCGTCCACCGGGTCGTCGAGCCCGATCCGGCCGTCCTCCACCAGCATCAGCACCGCCGCCGCGGTGACCGGCTTGGTGATCGACGCGATCCGGAACACCGAGTCCCGGGCCATCGGGGCGGAGCCGTCGGCGTCCACGGAGCCGATAGCCACGACCTCGACCTCGTCACCGCGGGCGACCAGGCCCACGGCGCCGGGCACCGAGCCCTCGTCCAAGTGCCTTCGCAGGGTGTCGTACAGGGTGCTGGTCATGTCCGGCCTTCCGGTGCGGGGGCGTCGTACCGGGTACGACTCTCCGCGCGGCCGGAACTCATCGGGCCGGCTGAACCGCCGTCGGGTCCACCGTGGCCTGGTGCGCCTCGGCGAGATGCTCCTCGGCCTTCAGCCAGGGCAGGAACTGTGCCCCTTTGCGCCAGCCGCACGTTTCACATCTGATCGTGCGCTGTACTCCCGTGCGTTGCACCAGGACCACGTGCTCCCGCCCGTGTCCGTCCCAGCGGCTCACCTTGCTCGAGCTGATCTGCGGCATGACGCCTCCAGCGTCCCCGTCCGGTGAATCTCGAACAGCTAGGAGTGTGCAGCAAGACCAACATCAACAGGGGGTCTTGTGCGGCGAGTTGGCCAAGCTGTGGCCAACGCGTCAGCTGATCGTTCTCGGCAGGCGCAGGCTCAGCAGACCGGTGAGGGCCACCCCCGCCAGCTGGACCAGCAGCGTTGTGACCAGGGCGTCCCGCATGCCGTGCCCCGGGACCAGGGAGAGGAACAGTGTGCCCAGCGTCGCCACGCCCAGCGCCAGGGCCGACTGCTGCGTGGTCACCATCACACCGCTGCCGACGCCCGCCCGGACCGACGGCACCTCGGACAGCACGATCCGCATCACGACGGGCAGTTGGAGCGCCTGCCCCGCACCGGCGACGGCGACACCGGGGAGCAGCTCGACGAAGCCCAGGCCGGGCCAGTCGCGCCAGGCGGCCAGCGCGATCAGCGCGACCCCCACCCCCTGGATCAGCGAACCGGCGGTCACCACACGGCTGCCGTACCGGGCCACCAGGCGCGGCCCGGCGAGCGAGACGAGGAAGAACGCCACGGCCATCGGAGCGAGCGCCAGCCCCGCCGGGACCGGGCCGAGGCCCGCGCCGCTCTGCAGCGCCACCGCGATCACGAACATGAAGCCGCTGAAGCCGATCGAGAACGGCACCATCAGCACCAGCCCCCGGCGCAGCGACGCCTGCGCGAACAGGCTCGGCGGGACGAGCGGGGTGCGCCCGTTTCGGTCCGCGCGGCGCTCCACCGCGTAGAACAGCCCGGCCGCGACCGGGAACGCGGCCAGCGACAGCCACGTCCACAGCGGCCAGCCCGCCGCCCGGCCCTCGGTGAGCGGGACGAGAAGCGCGAGCAGGGACAGTGCGAGCAGGACCGTGCCGGGGCCGTCGACCGGCTCGGGCCGCTGCGACCGGGTCTCCGGTACGACGCGGGCGGCGAGGACCAGGCCGAGGACGACGACCGGCACATTGACGAGGAACACCGCGCGCCAGCCGCTGCCCGCTATGTCCGCGGCGACCAGGACCCCGCCCAGGATCTGGCCCGCCACCATGGACAGGCCCGCCGTGGCTCCGTACAGGCTCATCGCCCTCGCGCGGCGCGTGCCCGTGGTGGCGGCCTGGATGGTGGCGAGCACCTGCGGCAGCATCGCGGCGGCCGAGGCGCCCTGCGCGACCCGTGCCACGACCAGGCTCCAGGCACCCGGTGCCAGCCCGCAGGCCAGCGAGGTCAGGCCGAAGGCGGCCATGCCGCCGAGAAAGAGCCGGCGCCGGCCGAACAGGTCGCCGAGCCGCCCGCCGAGGACCAGCAGGACGGCGTACGCGACGCCGTACCCGGCGACGACGAGTTCGAGGACGGCCTCACCCGCGGCGAGGTCCCTGCCGATGGTGGGCAGGGCGACGTTGACGATGAAGAAGTCGACCAGAGGGAGGGCCGCGGCCAGCAGTACGGTGAAGAGTCCCAGGCCGCCGAGTGAGGGAGACACGGCCGGGGACCGGACTGTCGGTGTGGTGACGGTTTCGGTCATGATCCCGAGCCTGCTCCGCGGCTCAGACTGGTACCAGAGTGTTCTTATCCTGGTAGAAGAAGTACCTGGAAACAGGCTTCGCGCAAGGGCAGTCTGGAGGCATGACGACCATGGCCCAAGCGGCGCCCGCCCAGCCGGTGCGGGGCTCGGAGATCCGGCGGCACGAGCTGGCCGCCTTCCTGCGCAGCCGCCGTGAGCGGATCTCCCCGGAGCAGGTGGGGCTGCCGCGCGGCGCGCGCCGCCGGACCCCGGGCCTGCGCCGCGAGGAGGTCGCGCACCTCTCCGCGGTCGGTGTCACCTGGTACACCTGGCTCGAACAGGCGCGGGACATCCAGGTCTCCGTACAGGTGCTGGACGCGCTGGCCCGCACGCTCATGCTCGACGCCAGCGAACGCGGCCACCTCTTCCAACTGGCCGGTGCCACCGACCCCACGCCCGCGGCGAGCTGTCAGACCGTGACCCCGGCCCTGCGCGAGATGCTGCGCAGGCTGGAGCCGGTCCCGGCCTGCATCCAGAACAGCCGGTACGACATCCTCGCCTACAACCGCACCTACGGCCGGCTTCTCGGCGACCTCGACGCCGTACCGCCCGAGGACCGCAACTGCATGCTGCTCGTCTACACCAACCCCGACTGGCGGCAGGCGATCGTCCGTCTCGAGGAGACCAGGCGGCTGATGGCCGCGCGGCTGCGCGCCTCGATGGCCGGCCATCTCGGCGAGCCCGCCTGGAAGATGCTGATCAAGCGGCTGACGGCGGAGTCGGCGGAGTTCCGGGCCAACTGGGACCGGTACGAGGTCGTCAACGCCCGCACCAAGATCAAGTACTTCCGCAACCGGGACGTGGGCCTGCTCACCGTGGAGCACACGGACCTGTGGCTGAGCCCCGAGGCCGGGGCCCGGATGGTGACGTACGTGCCGGCGGACGAGGAGTCCCGGGAGCGGCTGGAGAAGCTGTACGCCCTCGCCCTCGCGCAGCAGGATCAGGCGATGACGCCCGCCGCCTCCCTGGCCTCCGGCGACTGAAGCCGCTGAGCGGTGCGCTCGGCCGTGCGGCGGGCCCAGCGGCCGCTGGTGAGCATGCCGAGGACGAGCACCGCGAGGCCGCACACCGTGAGGATCCACCACCCCGGCCGGGCCGCCGACACGAACACGTCCCGGTACGGCGACGCGCCCACCCCGGAGGCCAGCACGGCCCCGACCACGGCCACGCCCAGCGTCTGCCCCAGCTGCCTGCTGGTGGAGGCCACGGCTGCGGCCACCCCGGCCTGGGCGCGCGGCATCCCCGACACCGCCGTGTTGGTGATCGGCGCGTTGACGAAGCCGAAGCCGATGCCGAACAGGACGTACCCGGCGAACAGCGTGGCGTCCGACGTCTCCGCCTCGAACGCGGCGAACAGCACCCCGCTCGTGGTCATCGCCAACCCCGCGATCAGCAGCGGCAGACGCGGTCCCCGGCTGCCCACGAGCCGTCCGGACAGTGGCGCGCACAGGAACGTCGGCACCGCCATCGGCAGCATCCACAGTCCCGCGTGCAGCGCGTCGAGCCCGCGCACGTTCTGCAGGTACAGCGTGGACAGGAACAGGAAGCCGCCCAGCGCCGCGAACGCGCTGATCGCGATCACCGTGGCGCCGCTGAACGGCACCGAACGGAAGAAGCGCAGTTCGACGAGGGGTTCGTCGCGCCGGGGTTCGTACCAGAGCAACCCGAGCAGTGCGGCGAGGGCCACGGCGGCGAACGGCGCCACCGTGCCGGGGCCGGAGGAGGGCGCCTCGATGATCGCGTACGTCAGCGAGCCGAACAGCGCGATCACCAGCAGCTGGCCGACGGGGTCCGGGCGGCGGGCCTTGGGCGCGCGTGACTCGGGGACGTAGCGCAGGGTGAGGAGCAACGCGGCGAGGCCCACCGGCAGATTGACCCAGAAGATGGAGCGCCAGCCGACCGACTCCACCAGCAGGCCGCCGACCAGTGGGCCGGCGGCCATGGATATGCCGACGACCGCGCCCCATACGCCGATGGCGCGGGCGCGCTCACGTGGGTCGGTGAAGGTGTTGGTGATGATCGACATGGCGACCGGGTTGAGCATGGAGCCGCCGATCGCCTGGAGCATGCGGAACGCGATCAGTGTGTCGAGGCTGGGCGCGAGGGAGCAGAGCAGCGAGCCGAGCGAGAACACGATCAGGCCCGCCATGAAGACCCTCTTGCGGCCGACCCGGTCGGCCGTCGAGCCCGCGAGCATCAGCAGGGAGGCCAGCACCAGCGTGTAGGCGTCGATCGTCCACTGCAGCCCCGACGTACCTGCGTCCAGTTCGTGCTGCATCGACGGCAGCGCGACGTTCAGGGCGGTGACGTCGAGGCTCACGATCAGCAGGCTCATACAGCAGACCGCGAGGACCAGTTGGCGTCGGCGAGGGCTGAGCTCGGGCATGCGCTCCATCGTACGCCGATTTCAATAGTGCGTCTAACTAATGACCGATACATGATCATTGCCCGTGATCGTCGCCGCCGGTTGTCCACAGGGCCGGACGAGCACGGCGAGCCATACGGGACAATGGGGGAATGCCCAAGCCCGCGTCCCCTCTCCAGATCGGCCCGCACACCGTCCAGCCGCCCGTTGTGCTGGCCCCCATGGCCGGTATCACCAACGCTCCCTTCCGCACCCTGTGCCGGGAGTTCAGCGGTGGCAAGGGCCTGTTCGTGAGCGAGATGATCACGACCCGGGCGCTGGTCGAGCGCAACGAGAAGACGATGCAGCTGATCCACTTCGACGCGACCGAGAAGCCGCGCTCGATCCAGCTGTACGGCGTCGACCCGGCCACCGTCGGCAAGGCCGTCCGCATGATCGCGGAGGAGGACCTCGCCGACCACATCGACCTGAACTTCGGCTGCCCGGTCCCGAAGGTGACGCGCAAGGGCGGCGGCTCGGCCCTGCCCTACAAGCGCAACCTGCTGCGGGCGATCCTGCGCGAGGCGGTCTCCGGGGCCGGTGACCTGCCGGTCACGATGAAGATGCGCAAGGGCATCGACGACGACCACATCACCTATCTCGACGCCGGACGCATAGCCGTCGAGGAGGGCGTGACCTCCATCGCGCTGCACGGCCGCACCGCCGCCCAGCACTACGGCGGCACGGCGGACTGGGACGCCATCGCCCGCCTCAAGGAGCACGTCCCGGAGATCCCGGTCCTCGGCAACGGCGACATCTGGTCGGCCGAGGACGCGCTGCGCATGGTGCGGGAGACGGGCTGCGACGGGGTGGTCGTCGGCCGCGGGTGCCTCGGCCGGCCGTGGCTGTTCGCGGACCTGGTGGCGGCCTTCGAGGGGCGGACTCAGGCCCCTGCCGGAGGCACCGATGGATACAGTGCGCGGCCATCCCTGCGCGAGGTCGCCGACGTCATGGTCCGGCACGCCACTCTGCTCGGCGAGTGGATCGGCGACGAGTCGCGGGGCGTCATCGACTTCCGCAAGCACGTCGCCTGGTATCTGAAGGGCTTCTCGGTCGGCTCCGAGATGCGCAAGCGGCTCGCGATCACGTCCTCGCTGGAGGAACTGCGCGCCGGCCTCGACGAACTGGACCTCGACCAGCCCTGGCCCGTCGGCGCCGACGGGCCCCGCGGCCGTACGTCCGGCAACAACCGAGTGGTGCTGCCGGACGGCTGGCTGAAGGACCCGTACGACTGTGCCGGCATCAGCGAGGACGCCGAGCTGGACACCTCCGGCGGCTGATCAGCCCTTCTTGGGGTGCGGCGTCGAGCCGTACGCCGTCAGGAAGCGGTCGCGGAAGGAGCTCATCTTCCACACCGGCGCGTTGTGCGCGGGGCGCAGGCCGTCCGTCCAGTTCCAGTCGGCGATCTTGTCGAGGACCTTCGGGTCCTTGGCGACGATCGAGATCGGCACGTCACGGCTGGCGTGGTTGCCGCTGACCCGGGCGATGGGCTGGTGGTCGCCGAGGAAGACGAGCACGGTGTTGTCGTTGCCGTAGCGCTCCAGCCACTGGGTCAGGGCGGTCACCGAGTACTGGATCGACTTGCCGTACTCCTGCCGGGACTTGGTGGTGTCGGCGATGACGTCGGACGCCTTGTTGCCCGCCGCCTGGATGCCCTTGAAGATCGAGCCGTCGCCCAGCTGGTCCCAGCCGACCATCTTCGGGATCGGTGCCCACGGCTGGTGGCTGGAGGTCAGGATGATCTCCGACATCAGCTGCTTGCCGTCGGCGCGCTTCTGGCTGTGCACCCGCTGCTGGAACTGCTCCAGCGCGTACTGGTCGGGCATGGTCGACCAGCTGAACTTCGGCCCCTTGTAGCCCACCTGGAAGGCGTTGTAGACCTTGTCGAGGCCGTAGTACTTCTGCTCCGGCCAGCCCTTCTGCACGCCCGGCATCACGCCGACCGTGTCATAGGCGCCGGTCTTCTTGAACACCTTGGTCAGGCTGAGGTGGTCGCTGGCCATCACGGTGCGGTAGCGCTGCTGGTTGCTGATCCACAGGCCCGACAGCGTGGTGGAGTGGCCGAGCCAGCTGCTGCCGCCGTACGTCGCCGACGTCAGCCAGCCGCTCTTCGCGTGGAAGCCCGCCTTCGCCAGGGCCGCCGTGCGCTCGTCGAGCGTCTTGTCGACGCCGGGCGCCTCGATCGGGTCCTCGACGGCGCTGCGGCCGTAGCTCTCGATGAACGTGAAGATCATGTCCTTGCCGCGCAGATCGGGGACCAGCTGGTCGGCCGGGGTGTTGCCGAACTTGTCGACCTTGGCGACCTTCGCGAACTCCGCCTCGTCCCGGAGCGTGTCCCGCACGGTCCGCGCCTGGACCTTCAGCACACCGGCGGTGTGCTGAGAGGCGATCGGGATGCCGCCCACGGTGAGGCCGAGCGCGGTGCAGGTGATCCAGACCGTGCCGACGATCAGCGTGGCCTTCGAGGTCCTGGCCCGGTGCTTCGCCAGCTGGTTGCCGAGCCGCACGGTGGCCAGGGCGACGAGCGTCATCAGCAGGAAGACGAGGAGCACGACGCCGACCGTGATGCCCATCTCGGCCGTCCCGCCCAGGGTGTCGTCGAGGTAGGCGCGGGCGTCGTTGAACAGGGACCAGTCCAGGATGATGTTGAAGTGCCGGCCCAGGTACTCGTTGAACCCCATGTCGAGCATGTTCAGCACGGTGATCGCGCCGAGCAGCGCGCCGGACAGCGCCGAGACCACCAGCCGGGACTTCCGCGGCAGGCTGAGCAGCACCACCGCGCCCATGACCGCCTCGGCCGGCAGCCGCAGGAACTCGACGGGCTTCAGATTGCCGAGGGTGCTCGGCATCTGGAGGCATATGTAGACGAGGGCGGCGGACAGCACGGTGGTGACGACGGAGAGGACACGTGCGGCGGTGGGGTGCTTGGCCCGCCGGCCGTGCCAGAACCGCCGTATGCGCCCGCCGGAACGGAGGGCCGGGGCTTCGGGGGCGGCCGCGGTGGCGGGGGAATCGGAGGCAGGGGCTTCGGCGCCGGCTTCCGTGTCGCCGGTCGCCTCGGCGTCGGGCTTCGCGTCGACGGGGGCTCCGGCGTCGGGTTCCGTGTCGGCGGCGGATTCCTCGGCCTCGGCCGGCACCCCGCCTGCGGCCGGGCGGTCGGCCTCGGTGGCGAGAGCCGGGGTGCCGGAAACAGCAGGGGCCAGACGTGAGGTGTCGCTCCCGGCGTCCTCCTGCGGGGCAGCCTTTCCGCCCTCGGCCGCCGCGGCACGCGTGGACTCGGCACGGCCGGACTCGGCCCGAGTGGACTCAGCAGGCGTGGACTCGGCCCGCGCCGACTCGGCCCCGGCAGCCGCCGCACCGTCGGACGCGGGCTCGTCGTCTCGGGGCTTGCCCGTCGTGGGGCCGCTCTCCTGCGCCTCGGCCCTGCTCACGGCCGCGGCCGCCGTGGGCTCGGCCTCCTCGGTGCCGGGCGCCTCGGCCCGCGGCGTACCGCCCGCTTCCGCTCCGGCGGGAACGACCTCGGTCGCCCGGGCCTCCGGCTCCTTGACCGCGATCCCCTCGGCGGAGCCGCTGGGTTCCCCGGCCGTACTGCGTGACTGGCGCGTGCTCGTGTGCTGAGGCAACCCGAAGGTCCTTCCCTGCGAGACCCGTGAACGGAACGGCGGGCCACGCTGGGGAGGCAAGGGCCCGCCGCCTTCCCGTACGGTTCGCCCCCGGTGCCTGTTCAGGGCCCCGGGCAAACACCCGGCAAACGGCTCGTCAACAGTCTTGCTAGGCGCCCCCGACGGCCGTGAGCAGGGCCAACGGGGCTGCCGCGGAACGGGACTCCCGGACGCACGCGTGCGGATAGGGGACCGGCTCCGCATGGGTGTCGCGGCCATAGCCGGCGAGGACCTCGGGGAGCCGGTGGCCGGTCGCGGTGGCCGCGTCGACCAGGGCGTGGGCGACCGTACGGGCCTCGTCGTGCAGGCCGTAGCGGGCCAGGCCCAGGGTGATCAGCGCGTTGTCGTGCGGCCAGACCGAACCCCGGTGGTACGAGAGGGGGTGGTACGCCGGCTGACCGGACGCCAGGGTGCGTACACCCCAGCCCGAGAAGAAGTCCGGTTCCAGGAGCCGCCGGCCCACCACCTCGCCGTACTCCTTGTCCAGGAGGCCGGACCACAGCAGATGCCCCGCGTCGGACGCCAACGCGTCGACCTGGCGGCCCTCCCCGTCCAGCGCGAGCGCCGGGAAGGAGTGCTCCGGCATCCAGAAGTCCCGCTGGAAGCGGTCGCGCAGGTCGGCGGCGGCCTGTTCGAGCAGGGCCGCGTAGGTCTCGTCCTCCCAGGCGGTGCGCGCCACCGACGCCGTGCGGCGCAGCGCGTCGTAGGCGTACCCCTGGGCCCCCGCCGCCATCACCGGGCCGCTTGCGCGGGTGCCGTCGGCCGAGCAGATGGCGCCCGGGGAGTCCTTCCAGTTCTGGTTGGCGAGGCCGCCCCGGTCGGCCCGGTAGACCAGATAGCCGCGCGAGGTCAGCCCGCCGTGGTCCAGCATCCAGCCGACGGCCGCGCGGGCGTGGGGCTCCAGACGGCGGGCCAGGGCCGAGTCCCCGGTCCGCTCGAGGTACGCGCCGAGCAGGATCAGGAACAGCGGGGTCGCGTCGACCGAGCCGTAGTACCGCCTGAACGGCACCTGCCCGAAGTGCGCCAGCTCCCCGTGCCGTACCTCGTGCACGATCTTGCCGGGCTGGGCCACCGAGGACGTCCCCGTCCGCGTCGCCTGGGTGGCGGCGAGCGCGGGGAGCGTGGCGGCGGCCAGCCTGGGGCGGTAGGGGAGGGCGAAGAGGGAGGTGAGGAGGGCGTCCCGGCCGAGGAGGGTCAGGAACCAGGGGGCCCCGGCCGCCGGTACGCGCAGTTCCTCGCCGTCGGGGCCGGTCGCCGGGACCTGGAGCGCGGCGAGGTCGGCGAGGCCGCGGGCACAGGCCGCCGCCAGCTCCGGCCAGCCCGTCGGGAAGGCCACCCCCTCCACGAACTCTCCCTCCAGCGCGAGGAGTTGCTCGTTCACGGCGGCCGGGGAGCTCGGCACGCGCAGCGCGCGCTTCTCGCCGTGCGGGCGGGCGATGACCCGCAGCACCAGCTCCGTCGTGCCGTGCGGTTCGAGGTCCAGGGTCCATACGAGGCGCCGGGCGCCGGTGCCGGTCTCCTCGACGCCGTCCGGGGCCGGGTCGGAGGTGATGGTCGTACAGGAGCGCCACTCACCGCGCCGGTAAGTGAACTCCACGCCGTCGTCGAGGATCTGGCGGGAGCGTACGACGCCGTTCTTGGTGTAGGTGCGGTGGTCGGAGCGGAGCTCGAACTGGTCGGCGAAGTCGGCGTCCGCGGTGATGGCCAGGCGCACCGTGGTCGGCACCGGGCGGTTGCTGGTCACCCGCAGAGACTCGACGAACGACGCGTCGCCGACGGCCTGTTCACGGAAGAGGGTGTGTGCGGGCGGCTCCGTGCGGCCACCGCGCGGTACGAGCACACAGCGCGCCCCGTCCCCGTCCGCGACGGGTGTGAGCGCCTCGGGCACCGCGCCGTCGATCGTCAGCTGCCAGCGGCTGAGGTGCCGGGCGTCACGCACGAATAACCCGTCCGGGGAGCTGTTGCCCCGTACGCCACTGATGTCACCGCGGTCGCCGACGGCGGCGAAGGACTCGCCGTGCACGAGCAGGTGATGTCGGTCCGTCATCCCCGGTCCCCTCCCTTGTCACTCCTGTGGAACGTTCCGGTGCCCGTGGGGGACACGCCGTTTTCCGATCGGGGTCCCCCCTGCTCGAACGAAAGCTGAGAGCTCGGGGGGTCGTGCAGCAGATCGAGCGCGAGGGCGGCGGTCCAGCCGAAGCCGGTCGCGCCGCACGCCTCGCCGGTGTACGGATCGACGTACTCCGCGAACCCGGTCGCGTCGGCCGTGCTCACGATCGCGGCCCGCAGCGCATCGGCCCGCTCCCGCTCGCCGTGCACCCGCAGCCCGCGTTCCACCAGCCAGCTCGTGTTGAACCAGGCCGGGCCCCGCCAGTAGCGGTGCGGGTCGAAGGCCTCGCCGAGCAGGTCGTAGCTCGGCACGAGGCGGGTGCCGTCGCCCAGGCCGAAGTGCGGGCCGGTGAGCGTGCGCACGAGCGCGGCGGCGATGCCCCGGGGCAGGCTGGGCAGCAGAAGGGGGATCAGTCCTGAGACACTGGGCTCGGGGACCGGCGCCCCGTGCTCGCCGTCCCGTACGTCCCGGCAGAAGAACATCCCCTCCGCCGGGTCCCACAGCCGCTCCACCAGCGCCGCCGTCAGCCGCTCCGCGCGCGCGTGCCGGGCCGTGCCGGTCGCGCCGAGCTCGTGGGCGATCCTGGCCAGCGCATGCTCCGAGGCGATGAGCAGGGCGTTGAAGGCCGGGTCCTCGACCGCGAACTCGCCCGGTCCGTCGGCGTATCCACGGTCCCGGTAGTCCGTCGCCAGCCGCACGTACCGTCCGTAGTCCAGATCCGTCGGCCGGTCCTCCGGTGCGCCGTGGTCGAGGTCGGCGCGGCGGAAGGAGCGGGCCGGGGCCGGGGTGATACGGGACAACGGGGCGTCCCAGCACGGGCTGTTGTCCATACCCTGTTCCCAGGGGTGCACGACGGACGGGAGACCGCCGCCGCCCAGGTCCCGCCGGTGCAGCAGATAGCGGTGCCAGGAGGCCAGCCGTGGGTAGACGCGGGTCAGGAAGCCGCGGGCCCGCGACAGCCCGGGGTCGGCGCAGTGCACCAGCCAGGCCGCCAGCGCGTGCACCGGTGGCTGCACGATGCCCGAGGTCTGTACGGTGCGCGGGGCGCCCGCAGCACGCCCCGCGGTCGAGGAGCGCCAGAAGTCGGGGCTCGGGAAGTAGGCGTCGAGCGGTACGGAGGGGTTGAACACGATGTGCGGGACGCGCCCGTCGGCCCACTGGGCGGCCAGCAGTGTCTCCAGCTCCGTCTGGGCCCGCAGGGGCGACAGATGCCGCAGCCCGATCGCGATGAACGCGGAGTCCCACGACCACTGGTGCGGATACAGACTGCGCGAGGGCACTGTGGAGGTGCCGGTCCAGTTGTCCTCCAGCACCCGGGCGGCCCTGACGTGCGGCGCATCCGCCGAAAGTGGCGGATCGTATGCAATGGCGCGCTCCGTGGGGCGGGCGGTGAGCTGGGCAGTGCGATCCACTCGGGGCTCCCCGAAAAAGACGTCCGGCCGATCAGGTTCGGCCGTGGCTACCGTAGGGTTACGTCTATTTAACACGCAAAACTCAATATGTAATGCAAACTTGAGAAACACAAGGGGGTGCGCATGACCGGACAGCCCGGCAGGACCGGCAAAGGTGGCAGTCAGGCCAGCGCCGGCGACCTGCTCGAACTGGTGCGCAGTAGGCGGGCGATCACCCGCGGTGCCCTGCAGCAGGCCACCGGGCTGTCCCGGGCCACCGTCGGACTGCGCCTCGACCGGCTGTTCCGGGCCGGCTGGCTGCGCGAGGGAGCGGGCGGTCCGGTGGACTCGCCGCTCGGCGGACGCCCCTCCATCACCCTGGAGTTCGACGACTCCCACGCGGTGGTGCTCGCAGCCGACCTCGACACCCGGCACGCCCGCGCGGCCGTCCTGTCCCTGACCGGCGAGATCCTCGCCGAGCACTCCGGCACGCTGGTCATCGAGGACGGCCCCGAGGTCGTCCTGGGTGAACTCGGCCACTGGTTCGCCGAGTTGCTGGAGAAGGCGGGGCACCGGGCCGACGAGGTGTGCGGGATCGGGCTCGCGGTGCCGGGCCCGGTCGACAGCGAGACCGGCCGGGTCGTACAGCCGCCGATCATGCCGGGCTGGGACGGTTACGACATACGCGGCCGACTCTCCCGCGCCTTCACCGAACACACCGGCGCATCCGCCGTGCCGGTGCTCGTGGACAACGACGCGAACCTCATGGCGTACGGCGAGCAGCGCACCGGACACCCGGACTGCTCGGCCTTCGTGCTCATCAAGGTGTCGACCGGTATCGGTGCCGGTGTCGTGGTGGGCGGCTCGATCTTCCGGGGCGCCGACGGCGGTGCCGGGGACATCGGGCACATCCGGGTGGGCGCGGAGGCGCTGTGCCGGTGCGGTTCGTACGGCTGTCTCGCCGCCGTCGCCAGCGGTGGCGCCGTGGCCCGACGGCTCGCGGAATCCGGTGTTCCGGCGGCCTCGGGCTCGGATGTGCGGGATCTGCTGGCCTCCGGGCACCCGGAGGCGGCCGCACTCGCCCGGGAGGCCGGGCGCCGGGTCGGGGACGTTCTGGCGACGGTCGTGACCCTGCTCAACCCCGGCGTGCTGATGATCGCCGGAGATCTGGCCGGAACACCCTTCCTCACCGGTGTCCGGGAACTGCTGTACCAGCGGGCGCTGCCCCGCTCGACGGCCCATCTGGACGTCGTCACCTCGCGGCTCGGGGAGCGGGCCGGGCTGGTCGGCGCGGGTGCGCTGGTCGTGGAGTACCTCTACGCACCTGAGCGGGTGGAGGAGCGGCTGACGGCGCTCGGGGTATGAGCGCCGTGCTTCGCCCCGCACCCCTGTGACGTCCTCGTTTCCGTCCCAAGTCACGTCCGCATGGTGAAATCCGGCTCGCTGTGACAGCGTGATTCTCGCCACCCTTGATAAGGGTTGCGCTCAGATGAGCGGATCTTGGGCGAATGCACTTCTCCAAGGGGTGGCACTCGGTGCCACCCCTTGATCGTTCATCGATCGAAAACAGACGTGCATGGGACCCGCTCATCTGAGCGGAAAACCGCACCTGTGGGCATGGATGCGTTCAAGAAGTGAAAACATCAGGCTGTCTTCGCTTGCCAAGCTTTGACTTTCGATCCGCTGGCGGACGAGTGGTTACAGGCGCATGACGCACAAGTAGACGTACCCAGGCGCCTTCGATCTGGGTATGTTCCTCGCCGTCAGGGCAGCCACCGCGGCCTCAAGGAGTCGAGACCCGTGTCGGAAAACAAAGAACCCCACGTAGCGAAGTTCGTTTACGACTTCACCGAGGGAAACAAGGACCTCAAGGACCTCCTGGGCGGCAAGGGTGCCAACCTCGCCGAGATGACCAACCTGGGACTCCCGGTCCCTCCCGGCTTCACGATCACCACCGAGGCGTGCAAGGTCTACCTCGACAGTGGGTCGGAGCCGGCGGCACTGCGTGACGAGGTGAGTGCGCACCTCGCCGCCCTCGAGGAGCGGATGGGCAAGAAGCTCGGCCAGGCCGACAACCCCCTCCTCGTGTCGGTCCGCTCGGGTGCCAAGTTCTCCATGCCCGGCATGATGGACACCGTCCTGAACATCGGCCTCTCCGACAAGTCGGTGCAGGGCCTGGCCAAGCAGGCCGGCGACGACCGCTTCGCGTGGGACTCCTACCGCCGCCTCATCCAGATGTTCGGCAAGACGGTCCTCGGCGTCGACGGCGAGCTCTTCGAGGAGGCCCTCGACGCGGCCAAGGAGGCCAAGAAGGTCACCGTCGACACGGACCTCGAGGCCGCCGACCTCAAGAAGCTGGTCACCAAGTTCAAGAAGATCGTCAAGACCGAGGCCGGCCGGGACTTCCCGCAGGACCCGCGCGAGCAGATGGACCTCGCCATCAAGGCGGTCTTCGACTCGTGGAACGGCGACCGCGCCAAGCTGTACCGCCGCCAGGAGCGCATCCCCGGCGACCTGGGCACCGCGGTGAACGTCTGCTCGATGGTCTTCGGCAACCTGGGCCCGGACTCCGGCACGGGCGTCGCCTTCACCCGTGACCCCGCCTCCGGCCACCAGGGCGTCTACGGCGACTACCTGCAGAACGCGCAGGGCGAGGACGTGGTCGCGGGTATCCGCAACACGGTCCCGCTCGCGGAGCTGGAGTCGATCGACAAGAAGTCGTACGACCAGCTCATGCAGATCATGGAGACCCTGGAGAACCACTACAAGGATCTCTGCGACATCGAGTTCACCATCGAGCGCGGCCAGCTCTGGATGCTCCAGACCCGCGTCGGCAAGCGCACCGCCGGTGCCGCCTTCCGTATCGCGACCCAGCTGGTGGACCAGGGCCTGATCGACGAGACCGAGGCGCTGCAGCGCGTCACCGGCGCCCAGCTGGCCCAGCTGATGTTCCCGCGCTTCGACGACAGCGCCAAGACCGAGCAGGTCGGCCGGGGCATCGCGGCCTCGCCGGGCGCGGCGGTCGGCAAGGCGGTCTTCGACTCGTACACCGCCGTCAAGTGGTCCCGCTCGGGCGAGAAGGTCATCCTGGTCCGCCGGGAGACCAACCCCGACGACCTGGACGGCATGATCGCGGCCGAGGGCATCCTGACCTCGCGCGGCGGCAAGACCTCCCACGCGGCCGTGGTCGCGCGCGGCATGGGCAAGACCTGTGTCTGCGGCGCCGAGGAGCTGGAGGTCGACACCAAGCGCCGCAGGATGACGGTGCCGGGCGGTCACGTCGTCGAGGAGGGCGATGTGATCTCCATCGACGGCTCCACGGGCAAGGTCTACCTGGGCGAGGTCCCGGTGGTCCCCTCCCCGGTCGTCGAGTACTTCGAGGGCCGGATGCACGCCGGCGCCGACGACGCCGACGAGCTGGTCGAGGCCGTGCACCGCATCATGGCCTTCGCCGACCGCAAGCGGCGCCTCCGCGTCCGCGCCAACGCGGACAACGCCGAGGACGCGCTGCGCGCCCGTCGCTTCGGCGCCCAGGGCATCGGCCTGTGCCGCACCGAGCACATGTTCCTCGGTGACCGCCGTGAGCTGGTCGAGCGCCTGATCCTGGCGGACACGGACACCGAGCGCGAGGAGGCCCTCAAGCAACTCCTCCCGCTGCAGAAGAAGGACTTCGTCGAGCTGTTCGAGGCGATGGACGGCCTGCCGGTCACGATCCGCCTCCTCGACCCGCCGCTGCACGAGTTCCTGCCCGACATCACCGAGCTGTCGGTCCGCGTCGCCCTCGCCGAGTCCCGCAAGGACGCCAACGAGAACGACCTGCGACTGCTCCAGGCCGTCCACCGGCTGCACGAGCAGAACCCGATGCTGGGCCTGCGCGGCGTACGCCTCGGCCTGGTCATCCCCGGCCTGTTCACCATGCAGGTGCGGGCCATCGCCGAGGCCGCGGCCGAGCGCAAGAACGCCAAGGGCGACCCGCGCGCCGAGATCATGATCCCGCTCGTCGGCACCGTCCAGGAGCTGGAGATCGTCCGCGAGGAGGCCGACCAGGTCATCGCGGAGGTCGAGGCGGCTACGGGCGTCCACCTGAAGCTGGCGATCGGCACGATGATCGAGCTGCCGCGCGCCGCGCTGACGGCGGACCAGATCGCGGAGGCGGCGGAGTTCTTCAGCTTCGGCACGAACGACCTGACCCAGACGGTGTGGGGCTTCTCCCGCGACGACGTCGAGGCCTCCTTCTTCACGGCCTACCTGGAGAAGGGCATCTTCGGAGTCTCCCCGTTCGAGACGATCGACAAGGACGGCGTCGGCTCGCTGGTGAAGGCGGCGGCCAAGGCGGGCCGTGAGACCCGCCCCGACCTGAAGCTCGGCGTCTGCGGCGAGCACGGCGGCGACCCCGAGTCGGTCCACTTCTTCCACGAGGTGGGTCTGGACTACGTCTCCTGCTCCCCGTTCCGCATCCCGGTCGCCCGCCTCGAGGCCGGCCGGGCGGCGACCCAGTCGGCGGGCAGCGACCACCGCTAGGCGCCACGGCCACCAGACCCCGGAGCTGTCGTCGGTCCCCGACCCTCAGACCGATCGGCGGCGGCTCCGGCGCACGAAAAAGGAGGGGCGGCACCCTGTGCGGGGGTGCCGCCCCTTCGGCGTGCTCGGTGTGTTCGGTGGGTCAGAAGGTGCCCTCCGTGTTGATCGGGCCGACTTGGAAGAGGTGGGAGCACGTGGTCCAGTGCGCGGGGACGAGGGTGGCGCCGTACGAGCCCGGCGGGTAGATCCGCAGATAGGTGCCGGTGCGCAGGCAGGGCCCGCCGATGGGACCGTTGCTGGTGCGGACGATTGCCGACGCGGAGTGCCCAGGGCCGAGCGTGACCGTGCCGTAGGACGAGCCGGAACGGCCGGCGGCCGGGCCGATCTGCCGGTGCGCGGTGTCGAGGACGCTGACGCCCGGGTAGCCGCGCAGGGCGCACTTGCTCGTACTGGTGTTGGTGAACCGGATGGGCTGGTAGAGCGAGCCGGCCGCGCCTTCCCCGCGGCCCATGGAGAGGTACAGCTCCTTCACGGCACAGGTGCGCGGACCGGCCGACGTCCGAGCCGACGCCTGAGCCGTGGTCGTTGCGGTGGTCGTTGCCGTCGCGTTCCCTGCGACGCCCGCGGTCGCGAGCGCCGCCGCGGCGGCGGTCAGGGCGGCCGTCAGGCCGCGCCGGGAGAGAAATCGAGTACGCAGATGCAGAAACATGGCGCATCCGCCTCCATCGGGCGAATGGGTAGATGCAGGTCGCTATGTTGGATGCACCTTCGACGGGAAAAGTTGTAGCGCGTGGTCAGCTGGCACGGGGTCCGTCTCGGATGCGGGATCGCCCTCCGGCGGCTGTTCCGCGGACGGCATGCGGACCACGGCGTCGAGGCCTCCCGTGGCCGCCGGACGCAGACTCACCTCTCCGCCGTCGGCGTGGGCCGGCCGTTGGGCCAGCGAGAGCCCCAGGCCCGTACCGCCCTTGGGGGCACCCGGCGCGCGCCAGAAGCGGTCGAAGGCGCGGGCCCGCTGTTCCGCCGTCATGCCCGGACCCTCGTCGGTGACGTGCAGGTCGACCCAGCACGGGCGGCTGTCGCGGAAGGGACGGTGCGCGGGGGTGTGGAGCCGTAGCTCCATGGTGACCGTGCTGCCGGGGGGAGAGACACGCAAGGCATTGGACAGGAGGTTGTCCAGGATCTGCTCGACGGCCCCGGGTACCGCGAGCACCGGGCCCACACTGCCGGCGAAGAGGACGAGCGAGACGTCCTCGCGCGCGAAGAGCGGCGCCCAGGTCCGGTGCCGCTCCGCGCAGACCGCGCCCACGTCGACCGGGACGGGGACGGCCGCGTCCTCCTCCAGGCGGGCCATGGCCAGCAGGCCCTCGACCAACCTGGCCATCCGGTCGGTCTCGGTGACGGCGGCGGCGAGGCTGGGCCGGGCATGCCGGGTGATGTCGGGCTCCAGGCTCTCCAGCCTGAGGCGCAGGGCCGCGAGCGGGGTCTTCAGCTGGTGCGAGGCCTCGCCGGCGAAGGCACGCTGGGACGCCAGCAGGTGTTCGAGGCGGGCGGCCGTGCTGTTGAAAGCCGCGGCAAGACTGCGGACTTCCGTCCTGGACACACGGCCCGCGCCGAGTGCGACCGAGCCGTGGCCGCCCCTAGGCTGAAGCCGTACAGCCAGGGGCGAGCCGGTGCCGAGCGGTCGAGGAGGACCCTCATGACAGGCTGGAACGCGCACGACATCCCCGACCTCACCGGCCGCACCGCCGTGGTCACCGGTGCCAACAGCGGGCTCGGGTACGTCACCGCGCGGGAGCTCGCCCGAAAGGGCGCCCGGGTGGTGCTCGCGTGCCGGAGCGAGGCGCGGGGGAGGGCGGCGGTGGACCGGGTCCTGAACGAGGTGCCCGGCGCCGCGGCCGGCTTCGGGCGGCTGGACCTCGGGGACCTGGCGTCGGTGCGGGACTTCGCGGACGGGCTGTCGTACGACCGTCTCGATCTCCTCGTCAACAACGCCGGGGTGATGGCGCCGCCGTACGGGACGACCGCGGACGGCTTCGAGACCCAGTTCGGGGTCAATCACCTCGGGCACTTCGCCCTCACCGGACTGCTGATGCCCGCGCTGCTCGCCGCGCCCGGCGCCCGCGTGGTGACCGTGTCGAGCACGATGCACGCGCTCGCCAACATCGACCTCCGTGATCCCAACAGCGAGCGCCGGTACCGCCGCTGGATCGCCTACGCCCGCTCCAAGTCCGCCAACCTGCTCTTCACCCACGAGCTGGCGCGCAGACTGGCGGCGACCGGTGCGGACGTGATCGCGGCCGCCGCCCATCCCGGCTACGCCGCCACCAACCTCCAGACCGCCGGCCCCCGGGCAGAGGGACGCCGCGGCGCCGAACGCCTCATGGAGCTCGCCAACCGCCTCTTCGCCCAGCCGGCGGAGACGGGCGCCCTGCCCGCCCTGTACGCGGCCACCGCCCCGGACGTCCGCCCCGACTCCTTCTTCGGCCCCGCGTTCGCGATGTGGCGCGGCGCCCCGGAACCGTCCTGGCGGGCGCCGTGGACACGCAACGACGAAGCGGGACTGCGGCTCTGGGACGCCTCGGTGCAGCTGACGGGCGTGCCCTACGACCTCCTCAAGGGGTGAGCGCCGTCGCGAGGCGGCCGTGCCGCCGCTGTCCAGCACCAGGACGGCGGCGGCCTTCCTGCGTCAGGCGGCGCGCACCTCGTATGTGGCCACCCGTACCGCCTCGTCGTCCAGGCACTGCCCGGAGGTCAGGTCGAAGCGCTGCTTGAGCAGCGGTGAGGCGACGAACGGGCGGCCCTGGTGGGTGCCGGTCAGGCCGCGGGAGAGGACTGCCGCGCCGCCGAACGGATCGCGGTTGTCGATCGCGTACACCCGGCCCTCGCGGTCCAGGAAGATCGCGGCCTGGCGCCCGTCGGGCAGCAGTGCCGCAACCCCGCGGCCCGGCGTCAGCGCGGTCAGATCACAGATGGTCAACCAGTCCTCGTCCAGCCGCAGCCGGATCTTCAGGGCGGTCGTCTCGGGTGCCAGGGTCATCGCTGGGCGCTTCCTTCCAGGGGACGGTGGCCGATGGTCAGCAGCGGGAGGTCGGGCTTCATCTGGTCCCGCTCGGGGACGAAGCCGACGACCGGGTCGGGGGTGTCGGGCGCGTTCACGAAGGACACGAACCGGGCGAGCTTCTCGGGGTCGTTGATGGTGGTCGCCCACTCGTCGGCGTAGTGCGCCACGTGGTCCGCCATCAGGGACTCCAGCTCCTCGCAGATGCCGAGGGAGTCCTCCACGACCACGTCGCGCACGTGGTCCAGGCCGCCCGGGATCCGCTCCAGCCAGGTCGAGGTGCGCTCCAGACGGTCCGCGGTGCGGATGTAGAACATCAGGAAACGGTCGATCAGGCGGATCAGTTCGGCGTCGGACAGATCCTGGGCCAGCAGGTCCGCGTGGCGCGGGGTGGCGCCGCCGTTGCCGCCGACGTACAGGTTCCAGCCGTTGGAGGTGGCGATGACGCCGAAGTCCTTCGACTGGGCCTCCGCGCACTCGCGGGCGCAGCCGGAGACCGCCGACTTGAGCTTGTGCGGGGACCGCAGGCCCCGGTAGCGCAGCTCCAGGTCGATCGCCATGCGCACGGAGTCCTGGACGCCGTAGCGGCACCAGGTCTGGCCGACGCAGGACTTCACCGTGCGCAGCGCCTTGCCGTACGCGTGCCCGGACTCGAAGCCCGCGTCCACCAACCTCGTCCAGATCAGCGGGAGTTGCTCGACGCGCGCGCCGAACATGTCGATCCGCTGACCGCCCGTGATCTTCGTGTAGAGGCCGAAGTCACGGGCGATCTCCCCGATCACGATGAGCCCCTCCGGGGTGATCTCACCGCCGGGGATGCGCGGGACGACCGAATACGAGCCGTTCTTCTGGAGGTTGGCCAGGAAGTGGTCGTTGCTGTCCTGCAGGGCCGCCTGCTCGCCGTCCAGGACGTAGCCGCTCGCGCCGATCGTCGGGGCGAGGGACGCGATGATCGACGCCACCGCCGGCTTGCAGACCTCGCAGCCGTCGCCACCCCGGGCACCCTCACGGCCGTAGCGGTCGATGAGGTCCCGGTAGGTGTTGATGCGCAGCGCGAGGACGATCTCGTACAGCTCCTCGCGGGTCTGGGAGAAGCAGCCGCACAGGCCCTTGTCGACCTCGACGCCGCTCGCCTCCAGCTCGGCGGTGACCAGCTGGCCCAGCACCTTCACGCAACTGCCGCAGCCCGTACCGGCCTTGGTGCACTTCTTGACCTCGGGCACGGTGGTGCAGGAGTGCTCCGTCACCGCGCCGCGGATCGTGCCCTTCGACACGTTGTGGCAGGAGCAGATGATCGCCTCGTCGGGGAGGGCGGAGGGGCCGAGCTGCGCCGGGCCGCCCGCGCCGGCGGGCAGCACCAGCGACTCCGGCGAGACCGGCGGAACCGAGCCGGTGAAGGCGCGCAGTGTGCCGTACGCCTCCGCGTCACCGACCAGGATGCCGCCGAGCAGCGTGCCGTCCCGGCCGATGACCAGCTTCTTGTACAGGCCCGCGCGGGAGTCGGAGTAGACGACATCGAGGCAGTCCTCGGCCGTGCCGTGCGCGTCGCCGAACGACGCCACGTCGACACCGAGAAGCTTGAGCTTGGTGGACAGGTCCGCGCCCGTGAACGCCGCCTCGTCCTTCGCGATGGTCGCCGCGGCCGTCTCCGCCTGCTCGTAACCGGGCGCCACCAGGCCGTACACCCGGCCGTCCGCCGCCAGCGCGCACTCGCCGATCGCGAACACATGCGGGTCGGTGACCGTACGGCACTGCTCGTCGACCGTGATGCCGCCGCGCTCGCCGACCGCGAGGCCGCAGTCCCGGGCCAGCTGGTCGCGGGGGCGCACGCCGGCGCTGAACACCACCATGTCGGTGGCGAGTTCGGAGCCGTCCGACAGCTTCATGCCGACGACGGCCCCGTCCGGGCCGACGGTGACCTCCTGCGTGCCCACGCCGGTGTGCACGGCCAGGCCCATGTCCTCGATCGTGCGCAGCAGCGCCGCGCCACCGCCCTCGTCCACCTGCACCGGCATCAGGCGTGGCGCGAACTCCACGATGTGGCTGGTCAGCCCGAGGCCCTTCAGCGCGCCCGCGGCCTCCAGACCGAGCAGGCCGCCGCCGACCACCGCACCCGTCTTCGCCCGCGACCTGGCGTACTCCTCGATCGCGAGCAGGTCCTCGATGGTCCGGTAGACGAAGCAGCCCTCGGCGTCCTTGCCCGGGACCGGCGGCACGAAGGGGTAGGAGCCGGTGGCCAGGACGAGGGTGTCGTACTCGACGACCAGACCGGAGCGTGCGGTCACCCTGCGCGCCTCACGGTCGATCGTCTCCGCGGGGTCGCCCACATGCAGCTCGATGCCGTGGTCCTTGATGAACTCCATGTCGGTCATGGACAGTTCGTCGGCGGTCTTGCCCGAGAAGTACGAGGTGAGCTGCACACGGTCGTACGCCGGACGCGGCTCCTCGCACAGCACGACCACGCGGTGCGTGGCGGTCAGGCCGCGCTCGGCGAGCGCTTCGAGGAAGCGCTGGCCGACCATGCCATGGCCGACGAGCACGATCGTGGGGCGGGGCCGGTCCCCACCGAGTGCGGTCGTGGACATCAGGAGCCTCCATCGTTGGTGAGCAGGTGGAGCAGGGGGCCGCCGTCGGACGGGAGCGGCTCTGCTCCCTCCCAGGCGCGGGCGAGCGCGCCGACGGTGCCGAGTTCGCCGACGAGGACCCCGCCGACCAGGCGGTCGTCGCGGACGACGACCTTGCGGTACGTCCCCCGGGTGGCGTCCGCGAGCTGGACGACGTCGTCGCCGGGGCGCGGCTCGGTCTCGCCGAACGCGGCGAGGTCGAAGGGGGAGTGCGGCCCGGTCAGGGTGAGCCGGGTCAGGGAACGGGTGCCGGTGTAGCGGGAGTCGGCCCTCCCGCCCAGCAACTCGGCCAGCACGTCGGCCTGTTCGAGCGCAGGAGCGGCCAGGCCGTAGACCGTGCCCGCGTGCTGGGCGCAGTCGCCGATGGCGTGGATGTACGGGTCGGACGTACGCAGTTCGTCGTCGACGACGATGCCCTTGTGGACGGCGAGTCCCGCGTCCTGGGCAAGGCCGGCGCGCGGGTGGATGCCGCAGGCGAGGACCACCAGGTCGGCGTCCAGGGCGTAACCGTCGGCCATCTCCACCGAGCGGACCGCGCCGCCGACACAGCGCACGTCCCGCACCCGGCACTCGGTGTGCACCTCGACGCCGAGGTCCTTCAGGTGCCGCAGCACGAGTTTCGAGGCGTTCGGGTCGAGCTGGCGCTCCATGAGCCGCTCGGCCTGCTGCGCGAGGACCACCTGGGCGCCCCGCACGGCGAGCGCGCGGGCCGCGGAAACACCGAGCAGCCCGCCGCCGATGACGACCGTCCGCACGCCCGGCCGCACCGCCTTGGACAGCCCCAGACAGTCGTCCATGGTGCGGAACGCGTGCACGCCCTCGGGGAGTTCGTGCCCGCCCGCGCGGAACAGACCGCGCAGCGGCGGGAGCACCGGGTTGGAGCCGGTGGCCAGCACCAGCCGGTCGTATGCGATCACCGAGCCGTCCGCGCACTCGACGGTCCGCCGGGCCCGGTCGATGCCGGTGACCCGGGCGCGGGTCAGCTCCGCGGGTGCCGGGAGGGCGATCACCTCCGGGCTGTACCGGCCGGCCAGCACCTCGGCGAGCAGGACCCGGTTGTACGGGCGGTGCTCCTCCTCGCCGACGAGCAGCGCGGGCGTGCCGAGCTCACCGAGCCGGCGGGCGAGACGGACGCCCGCGAGGCCGGCGCCGATCACCACCACACGCGTATTCGAGGTCATGCAACGCAGCGTGCGGTGCCGACGTTACCCGGCAGCATCACCGTTGTTTCCCGCGAGGAACGCTGCCCTCAGCGGGATCGGGGAGGGGGTGTGAGGGTACTGGGGGCGGGCCGGTGCGGGCTGTGAGGTGGGGGCGACCGAACCCCCGGCTTGCGTGTGGGCACCATCGTGTACGACGGGTGCGGGCGGCCCGGGCCGATGACTCAGCGGGTCAGCGCCTCACCGGCTCAGTGGCGCGGCGGTTCAGCGGCTCCCGGTGAGGTGCGCGAACACGACCACGTTCGCCTGGTAGCCGGTGGCCTTCGAGTAGGTGCCGCCGCAGGTGATCACCCGTAGCTCGGGGCGCTCGGCCGCGCCGTACACCTTCTCGTCGGGGAAGTTCCGCGCCTGGTAGACCTCGACCGCGTCCACCGTGAACACCGCGACACCGCCGTCGCGCCGGTCCACCTCGACGGTGGCGCCCCGCTTGAGGGCGCCGAGGTCGTAGAAGACGGCGGGTCCTTCGGTGTTGTCGACGTGCCCCGCGACGATCGCGGTGCCGGTCTCGCCGGGGGTGGTGCCGGCCTCGTACCAGCCGGCCAGGTTCTTCTGGTCGGCGGGCGGGACGTCGAGGCTGCCGGACTTCGTCAGGGCGAGACCCATCAGCGGTGCGTTCACGTGGATGGCGGGGATGCGGATGCGGGTGGGCGGGGAGGGCGGCAGCGCCGCGGACGCGAGCCGCTCCTCGACCGGGTCCGGGCGGCCTTCCGCGACGGACGGCTGGGGCGGGGCGTGCGTACCGGCGCCGCCTCCCAGCAGGAACACACCGGAGCCGAGGGCGACCACGGTGACGGCGGCTATGGCGGTGTCGCCGATCCTGCGCATGCGAACCCCTCTCCCGGACTGACCCCCTCCCCCTCCGGGCCGCGAGGGGCGTCGGACCCGGAGGGGGCGGGACTTGCGGTACCGGCGGACGGACAGCGGAGGGTGTCCGTCAGATCCCGTCGCCTCTCGCCCGGCGATGCAGGAGCCAGGTACCGCCCGCAGCGGCGACGGCCAGAGCCGCCACGCCCGCCGCGGTCTGCACGGGGTCGGGGCCCAACGCGCCGCCGACCCCCGTCTTCACACTTCCGCGAGGCTGCGCCCCTTCGCGCGCCGTGCTCAGCGCCACCATGAGGTCGCCCGCCACCTGCCGGCCGCCCACGGCGCACCGCGCGACGATCTCGTACGTCCCCGGCTGGGCGCTCGGCGGCACCCGGAACTGGCCGATCGCATCGCCCTCGTGCGTGCTGGGCGCCAGCATGAACGAGCCCGCGCCCACCGCGCTCGCGTCACCCGCCGCCGTCCCCTTGTCGCCGCACGCCTTCGTGTTCACCGTGACCTGACCGCCGGGCGCCACGGTGGAGGGGTACACCTCCAGGCTGCCCGCCACCGAGGACACCCGGACGCCGCCGTGGGCGGGGGCGGCGGCGAACCCCGCCGCGGCGACGGCGAGCGCGGTACCGGTCAGCATGCGGGCGGTGCGGCGCATGGTGCTCCCTCGAGTTCACGGGGGCACGCCCGCGGCACCCCCATGTGCCGCCGAGTCGGTCGCGTCCCTGCCCTTCCGAGGTAAGTGGCAGTCCGTCGAGCCCGCTTCCTGACAAAGTGTCAGAAATGGGATGAACGGGTGTCCCCGACAAGCTCCGCACGGACTGCCGGGAGGGCGTTCCGGCAGGTCATGGGCGTGGGCGGGGCTGCCGTGGAAGAGAACCCGAACGGCGCGGCCGGCGCGTGTGAACGGGTGACCGGGGTGCGCCGGGCCTCCCGTGGCCCCGGGGCGGCCCGGTTCGCGGCTAGTTCGGCAGCCGCATCGCCAGGCCGTCGAGCACGATCTCCAGGGCGTGGGTGAACTTTCAGTCGGTCAGTAGGTCGGTCGGTGCCGCCGGCCGTGACCGCGATCGTCGGCAACACGGCGGGCGTGAAGCCGGCCGCGAGGATCGGCAACCGCTTTGTGATCCTGACCGGCATGCTGATCATGGTGGCCTGCTTCGCCCTGCTCACCACCGTCGACGCCGGCTCCGGCCTCACCGTCCCGGCGATCGCCCTGGGGCTCCTCGGGCTCGGTGCCGGCGCGGCCATGCCGGCGGCGGTCGGCGCGCTGATGGCCACCATCCCGGCGGACAAGGCGGGCGTCGGCTCGGCCCTGAGCGACACCGTCCAGCAGGCCGGCACCGCCCTCGGCATCGCGATCCTCGGCTCGCTGCTTTCCAGCGGCTACACGGACCGGATGCCCGCGGACGCCCCCGACCAGGCCCGCCACTCCATCGCCGGAGCCGTCGCCGCGGCCCACCCGGCCCTGCTCCGCTCGGCCCGCGAGGCCTTCACCTCCTCGATGTCCACCACCTTCACGCTGAGCGCCCTCGGAGTCCTCGCCGCGGCGATCCTGGCCACGGTGGTGATGCGGGACAGCAGGCAGGAACAGCCGACCGAGGCCCCGAACCGGCACCCGGAACCGGCGGCCTGACTCCACCGCCCACGACAAGGCCGGTGCCCGAACGGGCACCGGCCTTGTCGTGCTGCACGGTCAGTTCACGTTGACCGCGCTCCACGCCGCCGCCACCGCGTTGTACTCCGTGCTGCCCGCGCCGTAGAGGTCCTTGGCCGCGTTCAGGGTGGCCGTGCGGGCGGCCTTGTAGTTCGTGGAGGACGTCATGTAGACCGTCAGTGCCCGGTACCAGATCTTGCCGAGCTTGTCCCGGCCGATGCCGGTCACCGTCGAGCCGTTGTACGTGGGCGAGTTGTAGCTGACGCCGTTGATGACCTTCGCGCCGCTGCCCTCCGCGAGGAGGTACGCGAAGTGGTTGGCGACGCCGGACGAGTAGTGGACGTCGAGGTTGCCGACCGAGCTGCTCCAGTAGTCCGCGGAGTTGCCGTCCTTGGACGGCTGGTCCATGAAGCGGAGGGCGGGCTTGCCGAAGCCGGGGCGGACGATCTTCTCGCCGATGAGGTAGTCGCCCTGGTCGGAGGAGTTGTTGGCGTACCACTCGACGAGGGTGCCCATGATGTCCGAGGTGGCCTCGTTCAGGCCGCCGGACTCGCCCGAGTACGTCAGCGCCGCGGTCTTGGACGTCACGCCGTGCGACATCTCGTGGCCCGCGACGTCCAGCGCCACCAACGGGCCGAAGACCGAGCCGTCACCGTCGCCGTACGTCATGCAGAAGCAACTGTCGTCCCAGAAGGCGTTGTTGTAGTTGTTGCCGTAGTGGACGCGGTTGTACGAGCCCTTGCCGTCGTTCGCGATGCCGTTACGGCCGTGGACGTTCTTGTAGTAGTCCCAGGTCTCGTTGGTGCCGTACTGCGCGTCCACCGCCGCCGAGGAGCGGTCGGCGTTCGCCCCCGTGCCCCAGTGGTTGTCGGCGTCGGTGAACAGCGTCGCGGGGGCACGGATGAAGCAGATGCCGAAGATGCACAGGTCGGTCTTGTTGGCGGCGTCGCCGGTGTACGTGTTGCCGCGGGTGGGGTCCTTGAGCTGGTTCGTCGATCCCGACGGCGTCGTCTCCAGCGGCACCGTGCCGCTGTAGAGCGACTTGCCGTCGCCCGTCGCCGTCTCGATGCTGTCCCAGGCGTCGATCTGGGCCCCGGTCCGGGCGTCGGTGAGCACCGTGCGGGCGACCGGATTGCCGAGGGAGTCCTGGCCGACCGCGTTGGTGCGCCAGGCCAGCTTCGGGGCGCCGTGCAGCGCGTCGACGACCAGCTCCGGCTTGGCCTTGACCCGCTTCAGGCCGTCGCCGAGGTTCGCGGCGCGCAGCGCGTTCACCGCGAGGTCGGCGGCCTTGGGGGCGGACAGCCTCGGGGTGATCGAGGAGAGGGAAATATGGCTCTTCGTGGCGCGGTTCGCGTTGCGGAACGCGCCGTTCGGGGCCAGGTGGACCACGAAGTCACCGCCGAGAACCGGCAGTTGGCGGTACGTGCGGTCGTAGCGGACGTGCTGGGTGCCGTCCTTGTCGACGATCACGTCCCGGACGCTGGTGTCCTGCGAGGAGGAGAGGCCCAGGCTCGTGGCGTGCTGTACGAGCGCCGAGGCCGCGTTCTCGATCGCGGTGGCCCGGGTCGGTCTGCCGTCGGCGTGGGCGGCGGGGGAGAGAGCGGCGGCCAGCAGGGCCGCTGTGGTGGCGGCTATGCCGGCCGTGGCGAGACGGGATCCTCTGATGTGCCGTGTCCGACTCATCGGTCTCCTTGGGAAGGCGCCTCAAAGGCGTGGGGTGGCGCTCATGTCGACAGACGATTTAAAGGGCCCCGACATGTCATGTCCATAGCGCCTTCAAGGAGATGTGTGTGGGGTCGGAGGGGATGCAGAATCGTTCCTGTGACCCTTCCGTTCTTCGTCTACGGCACCCTCCGCCCCGGCGAGCCCAACCACGACCTGTTCCTTCGCGGCCGTACGCGCTCCGAGGAGCCCGGACGGCTCACGGACGCGGTGCTGTACGACGGCCCCGGCTATCCGTACGTCGTCGAGGAACCCGGGGGAGTGGTCCGCGGGGAGCTCGTCGCCGCGCTGCCCGAGGCGTACCCGGAACTGCTCGTCGAGCTGGACCGGCTGGAGGAGTACGTTCCCGGCGACCCGCGCAGCCTTTACGAACGGGTCGGCCGGGACGTCGTACGCGGCGACGGCACCACCGTGCGCGCCTGGGTGTACGTGGCCGCGCCGCACGTCGCCGCCCTCCTGCGCGCACGCGGCACGCGCATCGCGGGCGGCGACTGGCTGAACCGGGTCCACTGAGGGCAAACCCCGTCCCTTCGGCGGGTATCGCCCCTACACTCCAGGCCATGACGGGGCTTGACGGGGTCAACCTGGCGATCGCGGTCGCCGGTCTGATACTCACGGTGGCGGGCACGTACTTCGGGTTTCACGAGTACCGCGAGCGGCGAGCGGGTGCCCGTTCCCGCGACGGCGGCGGCGGAGCGTCCGAGCCGCCCGAGCCGCCCGAGCGGCAGGGCCCGTACGACGTCTTCGTGTCGTACGCGGACGGCGACGCGGAGGCGGCGGAGCTGCTGGCCGGGCGGCTGCGCGCCGCGGATCTGGATGTGTTCCTGGTGTGCTGGGTCGCGCCGGGACTGGTCTCGCTCCTGGAGACCGAACGGGCGCTCACCGAGGCCGGGTTGGGGGTCCTGCTGTTCGGCTCCGGCACGACGGCCGACCCCCGCGCCCGGGACGAGTACGCCGCCCTGCTGCACCGCAAGTACGAGGGCGGCCTGCGGTTCGTACCGGCGCGGATCGCGGCCGTCCCGCTTCCCCCGCTCGCCGCCATCCACCAGCCGCTCGACCTCACCCGGCCCGGCACCCCCCACTACGACCGCGAGGTCGCCCGCCTGGTCCGGGTCGTCCGCGCACCGCGGCACACGGCGGGAGCCTGAGATGGTGGTCACCCGGCCGTGGCGACTGCCGCGCTGGACCGAGGTGCGTGAACTGCACACGGGGCGGTGCGGGCGCGTCGTACTGGCGTGGCCCGCCCACGAATCCGGGGACGACGGCGGCGCGTCGGCCGGGTCCCCGGCCGTGACCCGTGCGCCCGGCGCCGGCCACGGGCCCGCGCGGCCGGCCGTGGTGCGGTACGTGCCCGCGCTGCCGCTGATCCACCGGCCGCGCGAGGCCGCGTTCCTGGCGGACGTCCGGCGGCTGGCCGGGCTGCGGGTCCCCGAGGCGGCCGTGCCGTACCGGTTCGTGGCGGCCCCCGCGTTCCGGACGGCGTACGAGCGGTCGGCCGTTGCCGTCGGCGGGGCGCTGATCAGTGACGCGGTCGAGGGCGTCACCCTCGCGCGCCTGCTGGACCGGCACGCAGCCTTGTCCGGGCCCGCGGCGGCGGTGCTCTTCCGGGGTGTCCTGCGCGCGTTGGCGGGCGCGCACGAGCGGGGGACGGCCCACGGCGACCTGCGGCCCGGCAAGGTGCTGGTCGGCGCCGACGGGACGGTGACGGTGACCGGCCTGGGACTCGCGGCGCTCACCACCGGCGCCCCGGAACTGCGCGCCCCCGAGCTGTGGCGGGGCACCGGGGAAGCGACGCACCAGGCCGACGTGTACGCGGCCGCATGCGTCCTGTACCGCTGTCTGACCGGCGGACCACCCTTTCCCGTACCGCAGTTGTTCAGCCTGATGGCCCGGCACACCACGGCGCCGGTACCGCTGGCGGCGATACCCCGTCCACTGCGCGCGCTGCTGGCCGCCGGCCTGACGAAGGACCCGGAACTACGCCCGCGCGCCGCGTCCCTGCTGGCCGAGATGCAGCGGCCGACAAGCGGCGACTGGGAGGAGACGGGCAGGTCGGAGCTGGGCGCACTCGCCGCACCGATGGTCGAGCCGCTGCCCCGCACCCCGCCGCGGACGCCCCCGGCATCGCAGCCGCCGCTCTGGCCCGTCGGGCCCGCCCGGCCCGCGGCGGTCCTTGGCTCGCCCTCGCGCCGTAAGGCCTCGTACGTAAAAGAGTTGGGTTAGTACGACTTATTCAATGCCCGGGTGGAGGGGGTGGTTCCAGCCCTAGCCTGGTCCCCCTCGCAACCGGCGGCCCGGTCCGGTAGCCGTACGGCCCCAGGCGGCCGTGCCCAGGAGGTCCAGGCCGTTGAGCGACCGGTCGAGCAATGTGTTCCTCTCCTATGCGCCCGACGACGCCGCCTGGACCGAACGGCTGGCCGAGGAGCTCGCCGCGCACGGGCTGCGGCCCTTCTTCGCCGAGTGGAGCATCGAGCCGAGCGAGGTGGTCGTCCACCGCCTGGACGCCGAACTGCTCGCCTCCGCCCATGGGATCGCCGTGATCAGCCCGGCGTCCGCGCACTCCGGCCGCGCCATGGACGAGTACGCGGCGCTGGCCACCGCGTCGGCCGAGCGCGGACTGCGCTTCATCCCGGTGCTGCTCGGCCACGTCGCCGTACCGCCGTTCGCCGCCAACCGCGTCTGGCGGGACTTCAGCGACGTGACCGACGAGGAGTTCGCGGAGAAGGCCGCCGAACTCGCCGCCGTCGTCGCGGGCCGCCCCGCCGTGCCCGGCGCCGCGGCCGCCCGGGACAACGAAGACGTCACCAACCCCTCCCCGCCCCGGCCGCTCACCCCACCCGACCGCCCGTCCTTCGTCGTCTGCTACGCCCGCGCCGACGCCGAATACGGCCGTGCGCTGGCCGGCCGGCTGCGCGAGGCCGGACTGCCGGTCTGGTCGAGCGGCGATCTGCGGCCCGGGGACGCCCACTTCTGGACGATCCGGCAGCAGCTGCGGCACGCCGTCGCGGTCGTCGTCGTGATGACGCCCCAGTCGCAGGACTCCGACGACATCACCCGCATGATCCTGGAAGGCCAGGTGCACGGACGCCCGTTCGTCCCCGTCCTGCTCGACGGAGAGGTCAACTACCACCTCGCCGCCGCCTGGCACATCGACGCCCGCGACGGCGCGCTGCCCGGTGACGCCCACCTCGACCTGCTGCGCCGGCTGCACGAGGACGCGGACCGGGGCCGGCCGCCGCGGCTGCCCGAACCGCGCCGGGCGCGGGGTGGCCGAGGTCCGGCCCCGGTCCGGCTGACCGCCTCCGCCGGTCTGGAACGGCTGCGCGCCCACCTCGCGGAGGACGAGTACGAGCACGCCGACCTGCTCACCACCCGGCTGGTGATGGAGTCGGCCGGCCGGCTCACCGAGGGATGGCTGAGCGCGCGGCACGCCGCCACCGTGCCACGGGAACTGCTGGCCGGTGTCGACGCGCTGTGGGGCCGGCGCTCGCACGGCCGGCAGGGCTTCCGGCGCCAGCTCGCGCTCACCCCCTCCGGGGGACCGCGCGGCCCGCGCTTCCCCGAGCTGGGAGCCGCACTGGGCTGGCGCGACACGGCCGAGGACGCCGTGCCCCGGCTCTACCGCGACTTCGCACGGCGGGCGGGACCCGGCCGACGGACCGGCTTCTACCCAACGCTGCGCGACCCGGGTCACGAGAACGACCCGGACTGGTACGACCGTTGGAGTTCGACCGTGCTGGCGCTGCACGCGCGGCTACGGGAATGGGGGACCGACTCGTGATCGTTCTGGTGTTCTTAGCCCTGCTGGCCGTCGCCGGGGTGGTGGCCATGAGGGGGCGGGTCGTGGTGCCCGCCGACCACGTCGGGATCATCACCCGGCGCTATGTGCCCCCGCATCCGGACCGCACGTTCAAACAGGTCAACCCGGCCAACGCGCGCGGAGTCCTGGCCCGCACGCTCCTGCCCGGGACCCACTGGATGTGGCCGGTGGTCAACTCGGTGGACTTCGTGCCCAGGGTGCATGTGCCGGCGGACATGATCGGCGTGGTGACGGCCCTGGAGGGACACAACCGGTCCGACCGCGGCAGGCTGGCCCGGCATGTGGACTGCGACGACTTCCAGGACGGCGAGAAGTTCCTGCTCGGCGACGGCAGACGCAAGGGCGAACAGGGCGTCCAGGTCACGACCCTGAGCGGTGGTCAGTCGTACTACATCAATCCCCGGCTGTTCCGCGTCGACATGAGGCCGCGCACCTTTGTGCCGCCGGGCACGATCGGCCTGGTCCAGGCGAAGGAGGGTGCCGTGCGGCCGCCGGACCGGAGGTTCGGCCGGCACATGGAGTGCGACAGCTTCCAGGACGGGGAGACCTTCCTCGGGGGCGGTGGCGAGCAGGGCAGGCAGCTGGCCATCCTCGGCGGCGGGGCGTACTACGACATCAACCCGGAACTCTTCGACGTCGTCACGGTCGACAATGTGACCGCCGCCCGCGACGGACTGACCGAGGCCCATCTCCGGGAGATCTCCATCGGGGAGGACTACACCGGAGTGGTCATCACCCTGGACGGCGCCGAGCCCGACCAGGACCTGGACGGTGCGGTGGCACCGAGGGTGGCGGGGCACAGCAGCTTCCGGCTGCCCTGGGTCTTCCTGGAGAAGGGCGGACAGCGGGGCGTCCAGGAGGAGACCCTGGGCAAGGGCACGACCTGCGCGCTCAACCCGTGGTTCGTACGAGTGATGGTGATCCCCACCCGTGTGCTGATCCTCAAGTGGCACGAAAAGCGGCCGTCCGAGGCCGACAACTACGACGCCGACCTCGGTCGGATCACCGTCAACGTCCAGGGCTTCGACCTGTCCGTGGACCTCTGGCAGAACCTGCAGATCCCACCGGACGTGGCGCCGAAGCTGGTCAGCCGGTTCGGTGGCGTGAGCACCGCCGGACTGGGCGGACTGGTCGACGACCCCGCGCCGATGAAGCGGTTCGTGCGCGACGTCCTCGGGGCCGCGGTGGCCGGGTACTTCAACGAGATCGTCATGACGAACTCCGTGCTGGAGTTCCTCGCCAGCTACGAGCACGTCCGCAAGGACCTCACCGACCGGGTCCGGCATGCGCTGGAGAAGTGGGGCGTGGAGACGCTCGACACCAGCCTCGGCCGGTTCACGCCCACCGATCCGGCCCTGCTCGACACGCTCAAGGCCAAGTTCATCGAGGAGGGCCGGGGCGAAAAGCTCGGCGTGGCCGTCGAGAACGCCAAGCTGGACGACCTCATCGACGCCTACCGGGCGCGCGCGGAGGCCCGCCGGGCCGGCCTCGAACTCAAGGCCGAGGTGGAGGCGCTGGGCAAGGACAACGTGGCGATGATCCGCATCGTCCGCGAGTTCGCCGGCTTCGACGTCCCGCAGTACATCGGCGGTGGCGGCGACATCTCGGCCTACATCCAGACGCTGCCCCTGCCCGCGATGCAGGACCTCCTGGCGCGGCTCCGACAACTGCGCACCGACCAGCAACTCTCCACGGGACCGGGACGCCAGGAACTGACCATGGACGGGCCGGGCAGGCGGGAGGACCCGGACACCTCACTCCACCCCGACGACACGCTGACCGGCATCGAAACGGCAGACCTGATCCCGACGCAGGACGCAACGGGAACGGAGGCGGCCCCGGGGGACGACGACGGGGTGCCGGTGGCACGCAAGCCGGACGAGCTGGGCTGAGCCGTCGGGCTGGGCGGTGGTGGGTCCCGTGGCATGGGGTCGGCCCGCGGCCGGGCGCCGCGGGGCGGGTTGAGGTGTTGGTGCGGTTCTCGCCCGGCCTTTGGAGCGGCGTCGAGGTCGTGTCGGGGTGGGTGCCGGTGGGATGCGGGCCGGGCGATGTGCGCTGAGCCGTTGGGCTGGGCGGTGGTGGTCCCGTGGCGCGGGGTGGGCCGCGGCCGGGCGCCGGGGGCCGCTCGCGTGGAGGTCAGGTCTTCACTGTCTCCACCCGTACCGCGCAGGTCTTGAACTCCGGCATGCGTGAGGTCGGGTCGAGGGCCGGGTTGGTGAGGGTGTTGGCGCGGCCCTCGCCGGGCCAGTGGAACGGCATGAAGACCGTGTCGGGGCGGATGGCGGAGGTGACGCGGGCCGGGGCCACCGCGCGGCCCCTTCGCGAGACCACGGCCACCGGGTCGCCCTCGGCCGCCCCGAGCCGGGCCGCCAGCCGCGGGTGGAGTTCCACGAACGGGCCGGGGGCGGCCGCGTTCAGCTCGTCCACGCGGCGGGTCTGGGCGCCCGACTGGTACTGGGCCACGACCCTGCCGGTCGTGAGCAGCAGCGGGTACTCGGCGTCCGGCTCCTCGGCCGAGTCGCGGTGCGATACGGCGACGAACCGGGCCCGTCCGTCCTCGGTGGCGAAGCGGTCGAGGAAGAGGCGGGGGGTGCCGGGGTGAGCGGCGGGTTCGCTGTCCGGCCCCGCGGCGTCCCCGACCGGGTCGGCCTCCGCCGGGTCCAGCGCCGCGTCCTCGCCGTCGTCCGGCTCGCCCGCTGCCGCGGGGCACGGCCAGAACACCCCGTTCTCCTCCGCCAGCCGCCCGTAGGTGATCCCCGAGTAGTCCGCGGGACCCCCGGCACTGGCCCGGCGCAGCTCGTCGAAGACCTCCTCGGGGTCGGTCGGGAAACCCTTCTCCACGCCCAGGCGGGCCGCGAGCCCGTGCAGGACCTCCAGGTCGCTGCGGATCCCGGCGGGCGGTGTGATCGCCAGGCGGCGCAGCAGCACACGGCCCTCCAGGCTGGTCGTGGTGCCCGTCTCCTCCGCCCACTGGGTGACCGGCAGGACGACGTCGGCCAGCTCCGCCGTCTCCGAGAGCACCACGTCCGCCACCGCCAGGAAGTCCAGCGACCGCAGCCGTTCCTCCACGTGCGCCGCGCGCGGCGCCGACACCACCGGGTTGGACCCCATCAGCAGCAGCGCGCGGATGTCCGTGCCCAGCGCGTCCAGCAGCTCGTACGCACTGCGTCCCGGCCCCGGCAGGCTGTCCGGGTCCACGCCCCACACCGCGGCGACATGCCGCCGCGCGGCCGGGTCGGTCAGCTTGCGGTAGCCGGGCAACTGGTCGGCCTTCTGGCCGTGTTCACGCCCGCCCTGCCCGTTGCCCTGCCCGGTCAGACAGCCGTACCCGGAGAGCGGACGGCCCGCCCGGCCGGTCGCCAGGCACAGGTTGATCCACGCCCCGACCGTGTCGGTGCCCTTGGACTGCTGCTCGGGCCCCCGCGCCGTGAGCACCATCGCGGTTTCCGGCTCACAGAACAGCCGTATGGCCTCCCGGAGTTGTGGAACGGACACCCCCGTGATCCGCTCCACATACTCAGGCCAGTGCGCCATCGCCGCGGCCCGCGCCTCCTCCCAGCCGGCCGTGCGCTCCTGGATGAACGCCTCGTCCGTCCGGCCCTCCGCCACCACCAGGTGCAACAGCCCCAACGCCAGCGCGAGATCCGTCCCCGGGCGCGGTGCCAGGTGCAGGTCGGCCTGCTCGGCGGTCTTCGTGCGGCGCGGGTCGACGACGATCAATGTGCCGCCGTTCTCCCGAAGTTCGCTGAAGAACCGCAGCGACGGCGGCATCGTCTCCGCGAGGTTGGAGCCGACCAGGATCACGCACCCGGTCCGCGGGATGTCCTCCAGCGGGAAGGGCAGCCCCCGGTCCAGGCCGAAGGCCTTGGTGCCGGCGGCCGCCGCCGAGGACATGCAGAAGCGGCCGTTGTAGTCGATCTGCGAGGTGCCGAGGACCACCCGCGCGAACTTGCCGAGCGAGTACGCCTTCTCGTTCGTGAGTCCGCCCCCGCCGAACACCCCGCACGCGTCGGGACCGTACACGGTCCGCGCCGACGACAGCGCCGCGGTGATCCGGTCGAGCGCCTCGTCCCAGCTCGCGGGTACGAGAGTGCCGCCGGAGCGCACCAGCGGCGAGGTCAGCCGCACCCCGGACGAGAGCAGGGCCGGTGCCGTACGCCCCTTGCCGCACAGCGCTCCCCGGTTCACCGGGAAGTCCACACGCTCGGTCACCTCGACGCCCCCCTGTGGCAGGGGCGACAGATTCATCCCGCACTGCAGGGCGCAGTACGGGCAGTGGGTGGGCGTCGAGGCGGTCTCCATACCCCTCAGCGTGCTTCGGGCGTGTTACGTCCCATGACGGCTCTTTGTTACACGGGCGCGAACCCGGCCTCCCCGCCCCGCCCCCGCCACCGTGAGGCGCGGCGAGCGCGGCCCCGGCTCAGCGTCCGCTCGCCAGCGCCCGCTCCACCCCCGGTTCCTTCGGGCCCAGGAACCGCGGATCCGGCTTGAACACCGCGTCCAGGGCCGCCTTGCCCGCCGCGAAGATCTCGCGGGTGCCGCCGTAGTACCAGGTGACGTCGTGCTTGGCCTCGACGCCGATGCCGTACGACTCGACCCCCGCCGCCTCGCACAGGGCGACCGCACGGCGGATGTGGAAGCCCTGGCTGATCAGCACGGCCCGGTCGACGCCGAAGATCTTCTTCGCCCGGACACAGGAGTCCCAGGTGTCGAAGCCGGCGTAGTCGCTGACGATGCGGGCGTCCGGCACCCCGTGCTCGGTGAGGTACGTCCGCATCGCGTCGGGCTCGTCGTAGTCCCTGCGACTGTTGTCCCCGGTGACCAGCACGACCTCGATACGGCCCGCGCGGTACAGCTTCGCCGCCGCGTCCAGCCGGTGCGCGAGGTACGGCGACGGCTTGCCCTCCCCCCACAGGCCCGCCCCGAACACGACGGCGACCTCGGCGCGGGGCGCGTCCGCCGTGGTGCGCAGCCGGTCTGCCGTGGACACATACAGCCAGGTCGCCGGCAGCAGCGCGAGCACGCACCCGGCCATGACCCCCTGCACCAGCCGCCGCCGCCCGGCACGGGTGCGCGGCAGGCGTGGTCGACGGATCTTCATGCGGTCCCCCCAGCTCCCCGGTCGCCTTCGACCATGGAGGACGCAGCCCGGAGTGATCCGGTTCGCCTCACACCGCCGGGGCCAGTGCCGTGAACCCATGGAAAATACCTGTCACCGCGGCGCAACGGGGGTGCAATCTCCGGCCGCCAGGATCCTTTCATGACGGCGTCGAACCCTCCTCGCGACGAGTCCCGCATCCACCTCGAGAGCACGGCACACATCATGAGCAGCATCGGCAGTCAGCTGGCCGGCCAGCTCAGCCTCCTCTCGCTCGACGGCAGGCGCCGCCCCGGCCCGCCCGCCCTCGTGCTCGTGGCGCACGGCAGCCGCGACCCGCGCGCGCTGCACACCGTCCGCCTGCTCATGGAGCGGGTACGCGAGCAGCGCCCCGGCGTGCCGGTGCACCTCGGGCACATCGAGCTCAACGAGCCCCTGCTCCCCGACACCCTCGCCGCCCTCGGCGACACGCCCGCCGTGCTCGTGCCGCTCCTGCTCAGCCGCGGCTACCACGTCAAGCGGGACATCCCCGAGATGGCGGCCGCCGCCGCGGCACGCACGCGCGTGGCCGCCCCGCTCGGCCCGCACCCACTCCTCGTGGAGACCCTGTACGCCCGCCTCGTCGAGGCCGGCTGGCGCACCGGCGCCGACGACCCCGTCCGCCGCAACGGCGCCGTCGTCCTCGCCGCGGCCGGTTCCCGCGACCCCGACTCCGCGGCCGACACCCGCCGCACCGCCCGCCTCCTCGCCGAGCGTCTGGGCGTGCCCGTGGTCCCCGCCTACGCCTCCGCCGCGACGCCGACCGTCGAAGCCGCCGTACGCTCCCTGACGTCCCGAGGCCGCCACCGCATAGCCGTGGCCTCCTGCTTCACGGCCCCGGGCCGCTTCGCGACACAGTGCGCCGAGGCAGCCCCCTGGATGGCCTCGGCACCCCTGGGCGCCCACGAGGCGATGACCCGCCTGGTACTGCACCGCTACGACCAGGCATTGTCGACACCGGCAACGACAGCCGCCTGAGGGGCGCGGGGCTGCGTCGATGTGCGGGCTCCGCCGCGTGGGCGCGGCAGGCCACCAGGCACCCGCACCCGCCGCACATCCCAACTCGGCGGACGAGCGGGCGCCCAACAACCCCCAATTGTCACTGCCGACGCTTACTGTCGAACCATGGAAGGCACCGAACCCGAACCGCTTCCCGGCTACGACCCGGCGTCAGCCGAACGCTGGGCGCCCGAGCCGGACAAACGCCCAGGCCGCACCGCCTTCCAGCGGGACCGCGCACGCGTACTGCACTCCGCGGCCCTGCGCCGCCTCGCGGGCAAGACACAGGTCGTCACCCCGGGAACGCTCCCCCAAGTTCTCGGCCCCGCTCGAACAGGGGGGACGCCCATCCAGGTGTGGGACGCCAGTCCCCGGACACGGCTGACCCACTCCCTGGAGTGCGCCCAGGTCGGCCGCGAGCTGGGCGCGGCCCTCGGCTGTGACCCCGACCTCGTCGAGGCCGCCTGCCTCTCCCACGACCTCGGTCACCCGCCCTTCGGTCACAACGGCGAACAGGCTCTCAACGAGTTCGCCGAGGACTGCGGCGGTTTCGAGGGCAACGCCCAGTCCCTCAGGCTCCTCACCCGCATCGAGCCCAAGCGCTTCACCGCGCAGGGCTCCGTCGGCCTCAACCTCACCCGCGCCGCGCTGGACGCCGCCACCAAGTACCCCTGGCCGCGCGGCGCCCACCCCACCGACCCCAAGTCCGGCAAGTTCGGGGCGTACGAGGACGACCGGCCCGTCTTCGACTGGGTCCGCAAGGAGGCCCCCGGCACGCGCACGTGCTTCGAGGCCCAGGTGATGGACTGGGCCGACGACGTGGCGTACTCGGTGCACGACGTCGAGGACGGCCTGCACGCCGGCCACATCGACCCGAACTGCCTGCACGCCGAGCCCGAGCGGCAGGCGGTCTTCGCGGTGGCCGTCGGCCGGTACGTCCCGGCGGACACCGACCCGGCCGAACTCGCCGAGGCCCTCGACCGGCTCCAGGACCAGGAGTGGTGGCCGCACGGGTACGACGGCACGGCGGTCGCCCAGGCCCGCCTCAAGGACGCCACCAGCCAGCTCATCGGCCGCTTCTGCCTGGCCGCCGAGGGTGCCACGCGCGCCGCGTACGGCAGCGGCGGCCTCACCCGCTACGGCGCCGAGCTCGTCGTACCGAGACCGACCCGCATGGAGTGCGCGGTCCTCAAGGCGGTCGCCGACCGGTACGTCATGCAGCGCGCCGAACAGGAGCTGCTCCGCGCCGACCAGCGGGTCGTCGTCGCCGAACTCGCCGAGGCGCTGACCGCCCGTGCCCCGGACGGACTGGATCCGCAGTTTCGCGCCCTGTTCGACGGGGCACCCGACGATCACGCCCGCAAACGCGTGATCGTCGACCAGATCGCCTCCCTCACCGACGCCTCCGCCCGCTCGCTTCACGCGCGCCTGACGGGACGCGTGTGACCGACACGTGAGACTGACGAGGTACGTGTGACAAAGAAGTGACCCTCCGTGGCCTGATCGGGTCACTCCCTCTTCCCGCATCACGCTGCGTGCGGGACGCTCGCATGTGGCGGCACCCTTACGAGGAGGCATCAAGTGGTCGACGCGGATCAGACATTCGTCATCGTCGGAGGAGGTCTGGCCGGCGCGAAGGCGGCCGAGACGCTGCGTGCTGAGGGCTTCACCGGCCGGGTGATACTGATCAGCGACGAACGCGACCACCCGTATGAACGCCCGCCCCTGTCCAAGGGCTATCTGCTCGGCAAGGAGGAGCGCGACAGCGTCTTCGTGCACGAACCCGCCTGGTACGCGCAGAACGACATCGAGCTGCACCTCGGCCAGACCGTCGACGCGATCGACCGCACCGCGAAGACCGTGCGCTTCGGCGACGACGGCACGCTCGTCCACTACGACAAGCTGCTCCTCACCACGGGCGCCGAGCCCCGCCGCCTCGACATCCCGGGCACCGGCCTCGTGGGCGTCCACCACCTGCGCCGCCTCGCCCACGCCGAACGGCTCAAGGGCGTGCTCACCTCCCTCGGCCGGGACAACGGCCACCTCGTGATCGCGGGCGCCGGCTGGATCGGTCTGGAGGTGGCTGCGGCGGCCCGTGAGTACGGCGCCGAGGTCACCGTCATCCAGCCGTCGCCGACCCCGCTGCACAGTGTCCTCGGCCCCGAGCTGGGCAACGTCTTCGCCGAGCTGCACCGCGAGCACGGCGTCCGCTTCCGCTTCGGCGTCCGGCTCACCGAGATCGTCGGCGAGGACGGCATGGTCCTCGCGGTCCGCACCGACGACGGCGAGGAGCATCCGGCGCACGCCGTCCTCGCGGCCATCGGCGCGGCCCCCCGCATCGGCCTCGCCGAGGCGGCGGGACTGGAGATCGCCGACCGTGCGCAGGGCGGCGGCGTCGCGGTAGACGGGCGGTTGCGCACCTCCGACCCCGACATCTACGCGGCGGGCGACGTCGCCTCCTTCCCGCACGCGCTCTTCGACACCCGTCTCCGGGTGGAGCACTGGGCGAACGCCCTGAACGGCGGCCCGGCGGCGGCCCGCGCGATGCTCGGCAAGGACGTCGTCTACGACCGCGTGCCCTACTTCTTCACCGACCAGTACGACCTGGGGATGGAGTACAGCGGTTGGGCGCCGCCGGGGGCGTACGACGAAGTGGTGATCCGCGGTGACGCGGGCAAGCGGGAGTTCATCGCGTTCTGGGTGAAGGAGGGGAGAGTACTGGCCGGAATGAACGTGAACGTGTGGGATGTCACAGAGCCGATCCAGAATCTCATCCGTTCCAGGCCCCGGGTGAACACCGAGGCCCTCGCGGACCCGCACGTACCCCTCGACAGTCTCGGTTCCTGACCTCTCCGGGAACCATCACTGTCACACCACCCCCGTAGAATTCACGCGTGGCAGGACGGATCAACGACGAGGACGTGAAGGCGGTACGGGACGCGGTCCCGATCGACGCCGTGGTGTCCGAGTACCTCCAGCTGCGCAACGCGGGCGGCGGCAACCTCAAGGGCCTCTGCCCCTTCCACGACGAGAAGTCGCCGTCCTTCCAGGTCAGCCCGAGCAAGGGACTCTTCCACTGCTTCGGCTGCCAGGAGGGCGGCGACACCATCACGTTCGTGATGAAGGTCGACCACCTCTCCTTCTCCGAGGCGGTCGAGCGTCTCGCCGCCCAGGCCGGCATCACCCTGCGCTACGAGGAGGGCGGGTACAACCCGGCCCACCAGCGAGGCGAGCGTATCCGCCTGGTCGAGGCGCACAAGATCGCCGCGCAGTGGTACGCCGAGCAGCTCGCCACCAGCCCCGAGGCCGAGACCGGCCGGGTCTTCCTCGCCGAGCGCGGCTTCGACCAGGCCGCCGCCGTCCACTTCGGCGTCGGCTACAGCCCCCAGGGCTGGGACCACCTCACCCGCTATCTGCGCGGCAAGGGCTTCACCGACAAGGAGCTGCTCCTCTCCGGCCTGTCCCAGGAGGGCCGCCGCGGCCCCATCGACCGATTCCGCGGCCGGCTGATGTGGCCGATCCGCGACATCGGCGGCGAGGTGGTGGGCTTCGGCGCCCGCAAGCTCTACGAGGCGGACAACGGCCCCAAGTACCTCAACACGCCCGAGACCGCGATCTACAAGAAGTCCCAGGTCCTGTACGGCATCGACCTCGCGAAGAAGGACATCGCGAAGGCCAGCCGCGCGGTCGTGGTCGAGGGCTACACGGACGTCATGGCGTGCCACCTCGCCGGAGTGACGACCGCGATCGCCACCTGCGGTACGGCGTTCGGCGGCGACCACATCAAGATCCTCCGCCGGCTGCTGATGGACAACGGCAGCGCCCGGGTGATCTTCACCTTCGACGGCGACGCGGCCGGCCAGAAGGCCGCCCTGCGCGCCTTCGAGGACGACCAGAAGTTCGCCGCCGAGACGTACATCGCGATCGCGCCCGACGGCATGGACCCCTGCGAGCTGCGCCTGGCCAAGGGCGACGAGGCGGTCGCCGACCTGGTCGAACCCCGCACCCCGCTCTTCGAGTTCGCCCTCCGCCAGATCGTGAGCCGCTACGACCTGGACACCCCCGCGGCCCGGGCGGCCGCCCTGGACGAGGCGGCCCCGATCGTCGCCCGCATCAAGAACAGCGGCGCGCAGCACGAGGTCGCGGTGGAGCTGGCCGGGATGCTCGGCATCCTGGACACCCAGTTCGTGGTCAAGCGGGTCGCCCAGCTGGCCCGTTGGGCCCGCGAACGGGGCGGCGGCAGGGGCCCGGCCCCGGCCTCCCGTGCCCCCCAGCAGTACGAGGCGGCGGCCTCCGCCCGCCCCTCCGGCTCCGGCCCGGCCCTGAACCTCCGCAACCCGGTGTACGCCACCGAACGCGAGCTCCTCAAACTGGCCCTCCAGCGCCCGGAGTTGGTCTCTCCGGCGTTCGACGCGTACGGCGTGGACGAGTTCACCGCCCCGCCCTACGCCGCCGTACGCCAGGCCGTCCTGGACGCGGGCGGCGCCGAGTACGGCGTACAGGACTCGCAGGAGTATCTGGTCCGGGTCCGTGAGGCGGCCCCCGACGACACGGTCCGCGCCATGGTCACGGAGCTGGCGGTCGAGGCGATCATGCGCCGCACGGTCGACGAGGCCTACGCGGGCGAACAGCTCGTCTGGGTCCGCCGCCGAGCGGTGGACCGCCGCATCCACGACATCCAGATCACCCTCACCCGTCTCGGCAGCAACGCCGACCCGGCCCATCTGGCCGCCGTCCAGAACGAGTTGTGGGTGTTGCAGCAGTACGGCCAGGCGCTTCGAGAGCAGGGTGCAGCCGCTCTCTGAGTGGTTCGCATACGCCAGGGTTACCACGCGGTCACGACTCGGACGCAAAAAGTCACCGCACGCCCCTCGTGGCGGCGATGTGTCTTACCCCACACTGGGTTCCGGTGCCTGAGTCCTCGGAGCGCGGCCGATCCGTCCCCCACGGGTCCCACACCCCCGCGGTTCCGCTCATCGAGTACGGGACGGACAGCGGCGAGGCCGTCGACTCCGTCCCCGAAGTACCGCTGCCGTACTCCTTGGCAGCGATCATCCTGGAGGTCGCCCCCGTGCAGACCCAGACCCTCACACAGACCGGCGTCGGCACGACCGAGGAGCCGGACGCGGAGACCGACGTCTACGCGGCCGTGCCCCCGCAGAGCCGTGTCGCGCTGCACCCCGAGACGGAGCCGGAGGGCCCGTCCGAACCGGCGGAGCCACCCGCCGAGGCGCTGGCCGCAGAGGCCCCCGAGCCCGCCGAACCGCCCGCCGCCCGTCCCGAGACCGGCAGCCCCTCCTCGGACCTGTTCCGCCAGTACCTGCGCGAGATCGGCCGTATCCCGCTGCTCACCGCGGCCGAGGAGGTCGAGCTCGCCCGCCGGGTCGAGGCCGGGCTGTTCGCCGAGGAGAAGCTCGGCCACACCCCCGACCTGGACGAGCGGCTCGCCCTCGACCTGGACAAGCTGGTCGTCATGGGGCGGATGGCCAAGCGCCGGCTCATCGAGGCCAACCTCCGGCTCGTGGTCTCCGTCGCCAAGCGGTACGTGGGGCGCGGGCTGACCATGCTGGACCTGGTCCAGGAGGGGAACCTCGGGCTCATCCGGGCCGTCGAGAAGTTCGACTACGCCCGCGGCTACAAGTTCTCCACCTACGCCACCTGGTGGATCCGGCAGGCCATGTCCCGCGCCCTGGCCGACCAGGCCCGCACCATCCGTGTGCCCGTGCACGTCGTGGAGCTCATCAACCGGGTCGTGCGGGTGCAGCGCCGGATGCTGCAGGAGCGCGGCTACGAGCCCACTCCGGACGAGGTCGCCGCCCACCTCGACCTGCCGCCCGAGCGGGTCAGCGAGGTGCTGCGGCTCGCCCAGGAGCCCGTCTCGCTGCACGCGCCCGTGGGCGAGGAGGACGACGTCGCCCTCGGGGACCTCATCGAGGACGGCGACGCCACCAGCCCCGTGGAGTCGGCCGCCTTCCTGCTGCTCAGGGAGCATCTGGAGGCCGTGCTGTCGACCCTGGGGGAGCGGGAGCGCAAGGTCGTACAGCTGCGCTACGGACTCGCCGACGGCCGCCCCCGCACCCTCGAGGAGATCGGGCGCATCTTCGGCGTTACCCGGGAGCGGATCCGGCAGATCGAGTCGAAGACCCTCAACAAGCTGAGGGACCACGCGTTCGCCGACCAGCTGCGGGGCTACCTGGACTGAAAGGGGCCGCTCACCCCACGGCGAGCGGCCCTTCGGCGGTACGAACCCGCTCAGTCCACCTCGGCGACCGCCTGCGCGAACTGCGCCTTGTACAGCCGCGCATAGGCACCGTCCGCGGCCAGCAGCTCCGTGTGCGCGCCCTGTTCGACGATCGAGCCGTTCTCCATCACCAGGATCGTGTCGGCGTCCCGGATGGTCGACAGCCGGTGCGCGATGACGAACGACGTCCGCCCGTGCGCCAGCTTGGCCATCGCCTTCTGGATCAGCACCTCGGTACGGGTGTCGACGGAGCTGGTCGCCTCGTCGAGCACCAGGATCACCGGGTCGGACAGGAACGCCCGCGCGATGGTGATGAGCTGCTTCTCACCGGCGCTGACGCCCGTGCCCTCGTCGTCGATCACGGTGTCGTAGCCGTCGGGGAGGGTACGGACGAAACGGTCGGCGTGGGCCGCCCGCGCCGCCTCCTCGATCTCGCCCCGGGTGACCTCGCGGGAGGCGCCGTACGCGATGTTCTCCGCGATCGTGCCGCCGAACAGCCAGGTGTCCTGCAGCACCATGCCGATCCCGGCCCGGAGTTCGTCCCGGGCCATCTTGCGGATGTCGACGCCGTCGAGGGTGATCCGCCCGCCGGACACGTCGTAGAACCGCATCAGCAGATTGACCAGCGTGGTCTTGCCCGCGCCCGTCGGGCCGACGATCGCGACCGTGTGGCCCGGCTCCACCTTCAGCGACAGGTCCTCGATCAGCGGCTTCTCGGGCTCGTACCGGAACGACACGTGCTCCAGCGCCACGCGCCCGGCCAGTTCCGTCGGCCGCTCGCCCGGCACCGGGTCCGCCTCCTGCTCCTCCGCGTCCAGGAGTTCGAAGATCCGCTCGGCCGAAGCGACGCCCGACTGCACCAGGTTGGCCATCGAGGCGACCTGGGTCAGCGGCATCGAGAACTGCCGCGAGTACTGGATGAAGGCCTGCACATCACCGATCGACAGCGCGCCGGACGCCACCCGCAGCCCGCCCACCACGGCGACGAGCACATAGTTCAGGTTCGACACGAACATCATCAGCGGCTGCATCACACCGCTGTTGAACTGCGCCTTGAACCCGGCCTCGTACAGCGCGTCGTTCTGCTCGGCGAACTGCTTCGCCGACTCCTGCTGCCGGCCGAACACCTTCACCAGGGTGTGCCCGGTGTACATCTCCTCGATGTGCGCGTTGAGCTTGCCGGTGGAGCGCCACTGCTGCACGAAGTGCGGCTGCGAGCGCTTGCCGACCCGGGTCGCCACGACGAACGACAGCGGTACGGTGACCAGGGCGACCAGGGCCAGCAGCCACGACACCCAGAACATCATCACCAGCACACCGATGATGGTGAGCACCGAGTTGATGAGCTGGCCCATCGACTGCTGCAGCGTCTGGCCGATGTTGTCGATGTCGTTGGTGGCGCGGGAGAGCACCTCGCCGCGCTGGCGCTTGTCGAAGTACGACAGCGGCAGCCGCGACAGCTTCGTCTGCACGTCCTCGCGCATCCGGTACATCGTGCGGTTCACGGCCCGGTTGACCAGCCGTGTCGCCACCGCCATCAGCAGACCGGCGACGAGGAAGGTGCCCAGCGCGAACAGCAGCACGTTCCCGACGGCGTCGAAGTCGATGCCCTTGCCGGGGGTGAAGTCGGTGCTCTGCAGCATGTCCGCGATGGAGCCCTGGCCCCGCGCGCGCATGGAGTCGAGAACCTGCTCCTTGGTGGCCCCGGCCGGCATCTGCCGGCCGATGATGCCCGCGAAGACAAGGTCGGTGGCCCTGCCGAGGATCTTCGGCCCGATCACGCTCAGGGTCACGCTGACGACGACGCACAGCAGCAGCGCGTAGATGGTCAGCCGTTCGGGCTTGAACCGGGCGATGAGCCGTTTGCCCGACCCCTTGAAGTCCATCGAGCGCTGGTCGGGGCCGCCCCCGGCCATCATGCGTCCCATGGGCCCTGCCATCAGGCGGCCTCCGCTTCCGTCAGCTGGGAGAGCACGATCTCCCGGTACGTCTCGTTGTCGGCCATGAGCTCGTGGTGCCGGCCGGTGCCGACGACCAGCCCCTCGTCCAGGACCACGATCCGGTCGGCGTCCCGGATGGTCGCCACGCGCTGGGCCACGATCACCACGGTCGCCTCGGCGGTCTCCCGGGCGAGCGCGGTGCGCAGGGCCGCGTCGGTGGCGTAGTCGAGCGCGGAGAAGGAGTCGTCGAACAGATAGATCTCCGGGCGCTGCACGAGGGTGCGGGCGATGGCCAGGCGCTGGCGCTGACCGCCGGAGACATTGGTGCCGCCCTGCGCGATGGGGGCGTTCAGACCGCCCTCCAGCTTCTGCACGAAGTCCTTGGCCTGAGCGACCTCCAGCGCATGCCAGAGCTCCTCGTCGGTGGCGTCCGGATTGCCGTACCGCAGATTGGTGGCCACCGTGCCCGCGAACAGGTACGGCTTCTGGGGGACGAGCCCGACGGTCTTCGCGAGCAGCACCGGGTCGAGGCCCGACACGTCGACGCCGTCGACGAGCACCTCGCCGTCGGTGGCGTCGAACAGCCGCGGGACCAGTCCGAGCAGGGTCGACTTGCCACTGCCGGTGGAGCCGATCACAGCGGTCGTCTCACCCGGCCGGGCCACCAGGTCGACGGACTTCAGCACCGGCTCCTCGGCGCCCGGGTAGCGGAACCCGGCACCGCGGATCTCCAGATGGCCGTGCCGTCGCAGCTCGGTGACCGGGGCGACGGGCGGCACCACGCTGGACTCGGTCTCCAGGACCTCCTGGATGCGCTCGGCGCACACCTCCGCGCGCGGCACCATCATGAACATGAAGGTGGCCATCATCACGGACATGACGATCTGCATCAGATAGGCGAGGAAGGCGGTCAGATCACCGATCGCCATTCCGCCGCTGTCGATGCGGTGCGCGCCGAACCACACGACCGCGATCGACGACAGGTTCACCACCGTCATCACGATCGGGAACATCAGCGCGAGCATCCGGCCGGTCGCCAACTGCATCTCGGTGAGATCGCCGTTCGCCTTCCCGAAGCGGCCCTGCTCGTACTCGTCGCGGACGAAGGCGCGGATCACCCGGTTGCCGGTGATCTGCTCGCGCAGCACCCGGTTCACCGTGTCCAGGCGTACCTGCATGGACCGGAACAACGGGCGCAGCCGGCGCACGATCAGCGTCACGGAGATGCCCAGCACCGGTACGACCGCCACCAGGACTCCGGACAGCGGCACGTCCAGGCCGAGGGCCAGGACGATGCCGCCCACGCACATGATGGGCGCCGACACCATCAGCGTGAACGTCATCAGGGCCAGCATCTGGACCTGCTGGACGTCATTGGTCGTACGGGTGATGAGGGAGGGGGCGCCGAAGTGACCGACCTCCCGCGCGGAGAAGGACTGCACCCGGTCGAAGACGGCGGCCCGGACGTCCCGGCCGAGCGCCGACGCGGTCCTGGCGCCGTAGTACACGGCGCCGATGTTGCACACGACCTGCGCCAGCGAGATGCCGATCATCAGGACACCGAAGGACAGAATGTAACCGGTATCACCCTTCACGACACCGTGGTCGATGATGTCCGCGTTCAGGGTGGGCAGGTAGAGGGTGGCGCAGGTCTGCAGGAACTGCAGCAGCACCAGGATGGCGATGGGTTTCTTGTAGGGCCTGAGGTAGGTCCGCAGAAGTCGTATGAGCACGCTACGTCTCTCGGAGTCGGCGGTGGGGGGCGAGGCGGTTGCCCGTGGCCCCTATCGTCGGACACTCCACCCGCGTTACCTCAACCGAATATCCCGACAGCAGGTCTCCAGCGGGCCTCTTGCGACTCCTTTGCGGACCTTACGGCCGAAACGCCCCGGGATGGGTCTGCTCGCGCACCGACACGAACTGCTGCCGCACCGCCTGTCCCACCGCCAGCTGGTCGCCGGGGTCCAGGACCTGCGCCGCCGCGCCCTGCCAGGCCGGCGGGGTGCGCGGGTCGAGCGTGCCCTGGGAGACACCGAGGGCCCAGGCCGCCTGACGGGCGGCGCCGATCGCCGCGTAGTCGGCGGGCTGCGGTACGACGACCTGCGCACCGAAGAGCGAGGGCGCGGCGGACTGCACCGCCGACAGCTCGGCGGCCTGCCCCAGCAGGAAGACCCGCCGTACGTCGACGCCCCGCCCGCGCAGCACGTCGAGCGCGTCCGCGAGCCCGCAGAGCATGCCCTCGAAGGCGGCCCGCGCCAGGTGCTCGGGCTTCATGGACTCGCGTCTGAGGCCCGCCAGGGTGCCCGCCGTGTGCGGCAGGTTCGGGGTCCGCTCGCCCTCCAGATAGGGGAGCAGCACCAGCCCGTGGGACCCGGGCGTGGACTTCATCGCCAGGTCGGACAGGCTCTCCAGGTCGGGCACCCCGAGGAGTTCGGCGGTGCCGCGCAGGGTCCGCACGGCGTTCAGGGTGGTCACGACCGGCAGGTGCATGCCGGTGGCGTCGGCCAGCGAGGTGATCATGCCGGTCTGGTCGGCGAGGGCCTCGGGGTGCACTGCCATCACGGACCCGGAGGCGCCGAGCGACACCACCGCGTCGCCGAGCCCGAGGCCGAGCCCGAACGCGGCGGCCATCGTCTCGCCGGTCCCCGCGGAGATCAGCAGCCCCTCGGGCGTCGTGCCGGCCGCGTCGGAGGGGCCGATCACCTCCGGGAGCATGGCCTGGTGACCGAGCGCCAGCTCGACCAGTTCGGGCCGGTAGCCACCGATGGCCGCCGACCAGTACCCGGTCCCCGAGGCCCCGCCGCGGTCGGTGGTCCGTCTCACCGGCCGCCCGAGCAGCTGCCAGACGAGCCAGTCGTGCGCCTGGAGCAGGATCGCCGTCCGCCGGGCGTTCTCGGGTTCGCTCTTGGCGAGCCAGCGCAGCTTGGTCACCGGCTGCGCCGCCTGCGGCACCGAGCCCACCGCCTGCGCCCACGCCTCGCGGCCGCCGAGCGCGTCGACCAGGTCGGCCGCCGCGACCTGCGCCCGCTTGTCGCCGCCGACCATGGCGGGGCGCACGGTGTTGCCCTGTGCGTCCAGTGGTACGAGTGCGTTCTGCTGGGCGGAGACGCCGATGGCCTGCACGCCCTCGAGGAGCCCGCCGCCGGCGGCCTCGCCGAGCGAGAGCAGCCAGGCCTGCGGATCGATGTCGGAGGGCCGGCCGCCCTCGGGGTTATCCACCGGGTGCGGCGCATAGCCCTGCCGCAGCACGGCTCCTGTGTCCGTGTCGCAGACGACGATGCGAGTGAAATCGGGCGAGCTGTCCAACCCGGCGACTATCCCCATGGGAAAATTCTGCCGTACCGCGCCGCTGGGTATCGCCATGGGCGCCGTAGGGGTTTCCGTCCTCTCGTGGCTGCGGGTCCGCTGTGGCTGGTCGCGCAGTTCCCCGCGGCCCCGGGGAAGTGGGCGTGCCCGGTGCCGAGAGGTCCCGCTATGTGTTGCTCGTGCCCCAGTCGTCCGCGCCTGCGCCGTTCGGGTGGTGGGCCCGCATGGCGCGCATCCGCTGGGCCATCGCGTCGGGCACGTGATCGCTGACCTTCTCGCCCACCGCGTGGGCCGCCCGGCCCGCCAGGACGCGCCCCTGCTGGGCGGCCGACTCCGCGGTGTTGCGGACCGCCGGGTTCTGCGCGACCTGCCGTGCGGACTTCTTCAGCTGCTCGTAGCGCTCGCGCCCGGCCCTCGTGCCGAGGATGTAACCCAGGGCGAGTCCGGCGATGAACGTGAGCCGGTAGCGCATGGCGGCCACCCTTCCCTTGCGTAGGTCTCCGGTGCGGCGTCGGCGCCGGGAGGAACCGATTGGCGGAGCACCCCCCTGCTTGCGCTAATGTATGTGTCGCAGCGAGCGCGCGCCCCCTGGCGAATACCCAGGTAGGTACGTTCGATGCAACGAGGCATTCCTCCGTAGCTCAATTGGCAGAGCAGCCGGCTGTTAACCGGCAGGTTACTGGTTCGAGTCCAGTCGGGGGAGCTCGGTCCTCCGTAGCTCAATTGGCAGAGCAGCCGGCTGTTAACCGGCAGGTTACTGGTTCGAGTCCAGTCGGGGGAGCATGCTGAACGAGGACCCCGCCGGGGTCCTTTTTCATGTCCGAGGGAACCACCCGGCCCGGGGCGGAGTCCTCAAGGTCATGTGAAGCCGACCATGCGAAGCAGGAGATCGTATGAGCGGCTATGCTGCGGCAGACGGCGCGCACACATGTACGCGACACGCCGCTATGGGGCGGTAGCTCAGCCGGTTAGAGCAGCGGACTCATAATCCGTCGGCCGTGGGTTCGAGTCCCACCCGCCCCACCAGGAGCTACCCGCGCAGAAACGTCTTGACCAGCGACCTAGTTGGACGGGGCAATGGCCGAGTGATCTTGGCGGCCTGCCCGGATCATGCAATCACGCATGTTGGGGCAATGTTGGGACGCCGGTTACGCGGCGGGAAGAAGTCCCTCGTCCGGACCATCGTCCTCAGCATCCCCACCCGTCCCGGGCGCCTCATGCTGCACGTCGGGTCGCGTCGGCTTCTCGGGGACCGGCCTTCTTCGGGCGGGGCACGACGGCCTCGTGGACTCCGCCTCGGCCGTCACGAGCTGCGGCAGGACGCTCGTGAACGTGTCCGGGGTGATCTGGCGGGAACTGTGCCCCAGCCGCCCCCTGGACGACCTTGATGTCCTGCCTTACCGAGCAGCGCCGGCGTCGCCGACAGGTGGCGGGTGTCGTGCAGGCGGATCGGCGGAAGCCCGGACGGTTCGACGAGCCGGTTGAACCGCCGACTGATCCAGTCGGGGTGGAGTGGCCCGCTGTTTCTCGTGGGTCCAGAACCGGTCGCTCTCGACGTAGGCCTTGCCCCACTTCTCGCGCTCCTGCTACCGCTTCGATGGAGCCGACTGCGGCTGGGCCACTCACCGGGACCCTGACAAGGCCAATCGCACCGAGCCGAGCGCGGCTCCGGGGCCACATGACGGCGACCCGGCGGCAGGGCCGAACTCCTTGATGCGAGCCATGGGTTGACTCCTGGGCCATTCGAGAACGATCGGATGGACCGTCAGAACCGGAGCGACCTCTTCCTCCTGTGGACGCGACATGTGCAGGCCTTAAGATCAGCAGATCTTGAGCCAGGATGACTCAAAGGATTCCCTGTGCACCACTGCGCGCCGGCCGTCCCGGCCCCGGGCCGACGAAGATCCCGCCGGAAGCAACGAGCCCTGGCGGCGACCCTGCCGGCCGCGCTCGTATGCGCCCCGCTGCCCCTGCTCAGCGAGCCCGCGTTCGCCGACGACGCGGCCGCCGAAGCCCCAGCGGTGCAGCGGACGACCGGTGCCCGGACCGAGATCGCCTCAGAGCGCACCGCGTCGACCACCACGTGGGCCAACGCCGACGGCACGACCACCGTCGAGGCGTACACCGGCCCGATCCGGGTCGAGCAGCCCGACGGCAGCATGGTGGCGGCGGCAGCGGCATCGGGTCGGCCAACGGCGCCTTCCCCGGCGCAGTAGCGAGGTACTGACATGCGCCGTGCCCTTCTCGCACCGCTGCTCGCGGCGGCCCTGACCGAGATCGTCTCAGAGCGCACCGCGTCGACCACCACGTGGGCCAACGCCGACGGCACGACCACCGTCGAGGCGTACACCGGCCCGATCCGGGTCGAGCAGCCCGACGGCAGCATGGTGGCGGCGGCAGCGGCATCGGGTCGGCCAACGGCGCCTTCCCCGGCGCAGTAGCGAGGTACTGACATGCGCCGTGCCCTTCTCGCACCGCTGCTCGCGGCGGCCCTGACCGGATGCTCGCTCCTCGCCCAGGACACGCCGTGCACCGAGGCCGACGCGGACTCGCAGGTCTCCGCCGTGTGGCGGCCCGCCGACTTCGGCGGCCGGGACGTGGCGAGGATCCGGCTATGCGTGGACGGCACCTGCAAGGAGCGGACATCGGGCCGTCCCGACGACCCGTTCGCCTCGCTGTCGGTCCACCTCCCCGACGACGTCGGCGCGTCCACCGTGCCGGTGCGGCTCACCGTGACCTCCGTGAAGAGCGGCGGCACAGTCGTGGAGGACAGCACCCGGGCCAGACTGACGGAGCGGCACCCCAACGGCACGTCCTGCCCGCCCACCACTTGGACGGCGACGTTCCGTGCCCACCCGGAAAAGGGCCTCACCTCACCCGAGGGCATGAAGCTCCAGAACTGAGCCCGCTACGCAAGCGCCCGTCCCCCGGCACCACCGGACGTACGGGCGCTTCGCGTAGTTCTCCCACCGTATCGTTCGCCTGGTCTGCCTCCACCTCCAAGGAGACCGAACACCTGCGCCCGCGGGGACGGTCCCGAGAAGGGGCCCGCCATCCGTGCCGTGATCGTGGCCCCGGAGAAGTAACCGGGGCCGGTCCGCGGTGAGTTGGTTCCGACGGCGCTCCCCGCAGCGTGGCGGGACCGGTCCGGCCCAACAACCAAGTCCGGCCCATGACTTCACCCATGACTGTCATGGTGCGGTCAAATGTTCAATCAAGCCTCCCCGGGTCCGGCAAAGGGGTCTACCCGCATAGACGACCCGGTGCTGTCATGCGCACGACCGCCCGGAAATCGTGCCGGGCACCGCACCGGGAGACCCCCACATGTCCCGAATACCGCGCCCCCTCGTCACCACCCTGTCCGCCCTCGCCCTCGCCGCCGCGGGCCTCACCGTCACCACCGGCACCGCCCACGCCGCCGGCTGCAGCCAGGACTACCTCCCCCTGCCCGACCCCGACTGCCAGCCCGGCGCGTTCAACCCCGACGTCACGCAGGACACCATCGACTCCACGATCTGTGTCTCCGGCTGGACCGCGACCGTACGGCCGTCCAGCTCCTACACCACCGCGCTGAAGAAGAAGCAGATCGTCGAGTACGGCTACTCCGACACCAGCACCTCCGACTACGAGGAGGACCACTTCGTCCCGCTCGAACTCGGCGGTGCCCCCAAGAGCGCGCTCAACCTCTGGCCGGAGCCCGAGTACGGCACCAGGACCGCCGCGAACAAGGACACCGTCGAGAACAAGCTCAAGAAGGCCGTCTGCGCCGGTCAGGTCGGCCTCGAAGACGCCCAGGACGCCATCGTCACCGACTGGACCACCGCGCTCTCCAGCCTCGGTCTGAGCTGACGCGGTTCAGGGGTCCGTCTCCTCCCCAGGGAGTAGGCGGACCCCTTCGTCTCCTGCCGGCGAGGCATGGGAGGTCTCTCCGTGGGCACGATGTGCCACACCGGGTCGCGGGCGAGGCTTGGGCGTATCAGGTGCGGGGCACTGACCTCGTACTGAATGAGTGGTACCGACCAGCGCCAGGAAGACCGGACAGTACGAGGCCTGAGGAGGCGTCATGGACCGCCGGATCCGTGTTCGTGTCAGCCGTCGGCCCGCCGCACCCCGCGGGCAGGAGATCGACCGAAGGACGCCCTCGGGGCGGATCCTGCCGTACTGACGAAAGTCGCCGTACCGACGCGAGTCACCGCGGGCTCAGGCCGCCAGCGGATCCAGCAGCATCGGCTCGATCCTGCCCTCCAGCATGGCGCCGATGCCCTGTACGGCACATACGTCGGGCCGATCGGCGATGTGCACCGGCATGCCGGTGGCCCCTCTGAGCATCTCGTCGAACCCGGGGAGCAGGGCGGATCCGCCGACCATCATCATCCCGACGTCGGCGAGGTCGGCCACCAGATCGGGCGGGCAGACCCGCAGCACCTTGCCGATGCCGTCCAGCACGGCCGTCAACGGCGTCTGGATGGCGTCCCGTACGGCCGCGGTGTCGACGTGCACGGTCCGGGCGAGGCCGGTGGCCACGTCCCGCCCGTGGATCTCCGTGGTCGCCGGTCCCTGCGCGTTGAGACCGTTGCCGGACAGGGCGAGCTGCAACGGCCGTACCGACTGGCTCGGCAGCATCAGTTCGTGCTCGTGCCGCAGGAGCTGCACGATCGCGTGGTCGACGGCCTCCCCGCCCACGTTGATCCGCTCGGCGGTGACGATCGAGCCGAGCGAGAGGACGGCGACCTGGGTGGCGGCGGCCCCGCACACGACGATCATCATGCCCTGGGGCTGTTCCACCGGGAGCCCGCAGCCCACGGCGGCGGCGATGAGGGTGTCGACGAGCTCGACGCGCCGGGCGCCGAGGCCCACCAGGGTCTCGATGGTCGCCCGCTGGGCCAGCGGATCGGCGTCGTGCGGAGTGCAGGCCGCGGCCCGGAGGCGGGCCTTGCGGCGCAGGGCGCGGCGGACCTTGTCCCCGAGCAGATGGCGCAGCATGCGCTGAGCCATCTCGATGTCGACGACCGTGCCACCGGAGACCGGCCGCACCACGCGGATGTAACTCGGCGTCCGCCCCGTCATCCTCTCCGCGAACTCGCCCACCGCGATGAGCGCGCCGGTCCGGGTGTTCACGGCAGCGACGGAGGGCTGGTCGACGACCAGACCGGCGCCCTTCACATACACCCGGGTACGGGCCGCCCCCAGGTCGACGGCGAAGTGGCAGCGGCGCAACTGCTCCAGACTGACGGTCACGGCAGATCCTCCCGGGTGCGCAGGCCGTGGGGGTGCCGCCGGGTGGCGGGCCTCTTCCTGCATCCTGCGCGGGCGGGGGAGAGGCGCGCCTTCTGGAGGGGGCCGGGCGGGGCGCCGCTGAATGGGGGGTTCGGACGGGCCGGGCGGGGGCACGGGTCGCGCGCCGCCCACCCCGAGCGGGAGCGCCGGTAGCATGCCGCCCGCCCCGAGAAGGGGCACGGGCGGCGCGCCGCTCACGACCCGGTGGTGGGACCCGCCGCAGGCGGCACGGCCGGCGTCCGGGGCGGCTCCTGGCGTGGCGTGCTTGACGGGGCCGATGCCTCCTGTCCCGACGACCAGCTGAGCCGGACGACCAGTTGTCCCTCGGCCGCCCCCTTGGCGATCACCGCCCCGGCCTCCGCGCTCAGCTTCACCCCGAACTCCAGCTCCACGGAGTCGGGCCGCAGCGCGCCCTCCCGGAAGACCCGCAGCGCGGACTGCGCCGCCGAGCGGACCGAGTCCAGGGCTCCCTCGAAGGTGCGCGCGGTCCGGTCCGCCGCCCCGTTGCCGGGTCCTTCGCCGCGTGAGACGAGGCGGGTCCCGGTCGCGGGGTCCGCGGTCTCCACGACCACGACCGCGCCGTCCTCGGTCTTGAACTCCACCAGCTTGGCCATGGCGCCGCACGCTCCCCCGCGTTCTTGATCCACTACCGGCTCCATTGTCCCCGAAGGCGACCGGCGATGTCCCCCGTGCCGCCGGTCGCGCCCGCCCGCACCGGCGGGAACCCGCCCGGGCACCTTTCCGCCTGTGCCACCCAACGTCCTTGCCCGGCAGGGTGACGCAGGAGATCATCCGGGCGGTGGGAGTGGGGTAGTCCAAGGTCGGGGTGGCTCAGGGCCGGGACAGCTCAGGGCCGGGGGTCCACGATGCCGCGGATCAGCCCCAGCTCCACCAGGTCCTGCGGCCGGATGCGGAGCTGGTCCGCCGTCGCCTCCGTCTCCTCCGGCGGGCGCTTGAGGATGGCGGCAGCCAGTTCCGGGGCGATGACCGAGAAGTAGCTGTCCGGCGTGGCCCAGGTGTTGCCGGGCGCCGCCAGGGCCAGTGCGCCGCCCGAGCCGCCTTCGCCGATGACGAGGGTGGTGACCGCGGTACGGGCTGCGGCCACGGCCTCGAACACGTCCGCGATCGCCGCGCCGGCCCCCTCCCGCTCCGCCTCGGCGTCGTTCGCCGCGCCCGGTGTGTCCACCAGGGTCAGCACCGGTATCCCGAGCCGGTCCGCCAGCCGGATCAGCCGGGCGGCGGTGCGGTATCCGGCGGGGCGGGTATTGGTCCCGGTCTGGGCGGCGTAGGCGATGGTACGTCCGTCCCGCTCGCCGAAGCCGCACAGCATCCCGTCCGGGTCGGCGCCCCCGCAGCGGTCTCCGACGAGCGCGGCACGGCGGGTGAAGCAGGCGTCCAAGTAGGCCTGCGCCCGCGGACGTTCGGGGGAGCGGGCGCGGAGGACGGCCTCCCAGCCGGTGGCCGGGAGGGTCGTGGAGCCCAGGGCGGACGGCGGCGGGGCCTCGGCCGCCGGTGTGGTCAGCAGCCGCAGCCACAGCCCCAGCGTCTCCCGCAGCTCCTCCGGCCGTACCACCGCGTCCGCCGAACCCGCCGCCACCTGCGCCTCCGCCGTGTAGGCGGCGGGGTCGGCGTCCGGCGGGCGGACCCGGGAACCCGCGAAGCCGACCTGGGCGCCGGGGAGGGCGAGGGTGATGTCGGCACCGGCGCCCAGGGTGGCCCAGCCGCCGCCCGTCGTCGGGTCACGCAGCACGGCGATCTGGGGCAGACCCGCCTCCCGGGTGAGCGCCGACTGGCGGGCGACACGCTGGAGTTGGGTCAGCGCGAGCATGCCCTCCTGCATCCGGCTGCCGCCGGTGGCGATCAGCGGGACGACCGGGAGGCGGTGTGCGCGGGCGTGGGTGTACGCCCTCTCCAGACGGTCGCCGGTGCGCCGGCCCAGGGAGCCGCCGAGGAAGCCGAACTCGAAGGCGATCAGCACGGCGGGCGTACCCTCGACGCGTGCGGTGCCGCAGACGACGGACTCCTCCTCGCCGGTGCGCCGGGCGGCGCGGGCGCGCGAGGCGTCGTAGCCCTCCCAGGAGATCGGCCCGTCGGGTGCGGACTTCCCTTCCTGGTGAGGGAGTTCGGTGAAGGTGGAGACGTCGCAGACCAGCGCGAGGATGTCGCGCGCCGACAGCCGCTCAGGCACCGCGCAGCTCCCGCTTCATGATCTTCCCCATGTCGTTGCGGGGGAGGACGTCCAGGTGCCGGACGACACGCGGGCGCTTGTGCGGAGCCAGCCGGCGGGCCACATGGTCGGCCAACTCCTGGTCCGACGGCGGGGACTGGGGGTCCGCCGGGACGATCCAGGCCACGATCCGCTCGCCCAGATCCGCGTCCGGTTCCCCGGTGACGGCCGCCTCCCGCACCCCCGGATGCTCCAGGAGCGCGTTCTCGATCTCACCGGCCCCGATCTTGTAACCGCCGCTCTTGATCAGGTCGGTGGCCTTGCGTCCGACGATGCGTACGTACCCGTCCGGCTCGCGCACCGCCATGTCCCCGGTCCGGAACCAGCCGTCCTCGGTGAAGGCGGCGGCGGTGGCGTCGGGCCGGTTGAGGTACTCGGTGAACAGGTTCTTGCCGCGCACCTGGATCTCGCCGACGGTCTCCCCGTCGCACGCCGCGACCGGCGTCCCGTCCTCCTCCACCAGCCGCAGCTCCACGCCCGGCAGCGGCACCCCGACCGTGCCCGCGCGCGGCTCGCCGTCGGCCCGCACGCTGGTGTTCATGAGCGTCTCGGTCATGCCGTACCGCTCGATCACCCGCCGGCCGGTCGCCGCCGTGATCCGCTCGTGGTCGTGCACGGGCAGCGCGGCCGAGCCGGAGACGAGCAGCCGGGCCCTGCCGAGCGCCTTGGCCAGCTCCGGGTCGCCGGGCAGGGCCTCGGCGATGCGGTGGTACATCGTCGGCACCCCGAAGACCATGGTGGCGCCGTCGTTCAGCTCCCGGCTCACGCCCTCGGTGCCGAAGCGGCCGAGGTGCCGCACGGACCCGCCGCGCCGGAGCGGGCCGAGAACGCCGAGCACCAGCCCATGCACATGGAACAGCGGCAGCCCGTGCACGAGGACGTCGTCGCGGGTCCACTGCCAGGCGTCGGCGAGCGCGTCCAGGGTCGTGGCGACCGCCCGGCGGGGGATGACGGCGCCCTTGGGCGGGCCGGTGGTGCCTGAGGTGTAGACGATCAGCGCGGGGTCGCCCTCGGACGTACGGTCCTCGGGGACGGTCCCGGTGCCGTACGCGTCGACGTCGACACGCTCCAAGTCGGCCGACGCCGCCGGGAGTTCGGCACCCGGCGCGGCCAGCACCAGGGACGGCGCGCTGTCGGAGAGGATGTGCGCGAGTTCCTTCTCCCCCGACTTCGGGTTGAGCGGCACCGCGGCCACCCCGGCGACCAGCGCGCCCACCACGCCGACGGCCGTCTCCAGCTCCGGGGTCGCCCATACGGCCACCCGGCCCGCGCCATGAATCCGGGCGGCCACGGCCCCCGCGGCGGCACCCAGCTGTGCGTACGTGAGCGACCGATCGCCGAACCGCAGGGCGACTCGCTCGCCGGAACCGCCCACCAGGGCCGGAAAGAGGGAGGACACGCGGAGCACTCCTTGCCTTGTCGGGACGCTGTAGGGGACGACAGCACCCTTCCTACACCAGGCGCCGCGTCACCACGACCGTGCTCATGTCCAACGCGAGTCGCTCCGCGAGTACAGCGCCGGATGCTTCAGCGGCGGGGGCGTCCCGGGCGCCTCCCCTGCCCGCTCCACGCCGACGCGCTGTCGCGGAACCGAAGCGGTGCCGCCGTAGGGGCGTGGGTTCGACGGGGCCCAGCGGTTGTGTGTGGCCCCCATCGCGGCGGAGCCGCTGATGTCACAGCCCCGCGCCCCTTGGACACCTGCGCCTGCGTTGCAGGACGCGGCGTCCGCCCGTGTCAGACCGCCGCCTCCACCACGTCCGCCACCACACAGCTCACGTTGTCCGGGCCACCGGCCGCGTTCGCCTCGGCGATCAGTGTGCGTACCGCGGTGTCCGGGGCCGGGGCGGCGGACAGGAGCCGGGCGATCCGGTCGTCCGGTACGACGCCGGACAGGCCGTCGGAGCACAGCAGGTACCGGTCGCCGGGCAGGGCGTCGTGCAGTTTCAGGTCCGGGGTGGCGGGGGTGCCGCCCGAGAGCGCCTTGAGGAGCAGGGCACGCTGCGGATGGACGGCGGCCTCCTCCGGGGTGAGCCGCCCCTCGTCGATCATCGACTGGACGACCGTGTGGTCGTGGGTGATCAGGAACAGGTCACCGTCGCGCAGCAGGTACGCGCGGGAGTCGCCGATGTGGACGAGGGCCAGCCGGGAGCCCGTCCACAGCAGCGCGGTCAGCGTGGTGCCGATGTCCTCGCTGCCGCCGGCCACGTCCTGGACGGCCTGGCTCGCGCCCTGCACGGCGTCCTCCAGCAGGTTGAGCACACTGCCCGCCGGGAGCTCCTCGCTCTCCAGGAACTTCAGCGCCTCCACGGCGGCGCTGCTGGCGAGCGCCCCGGCGGGACCGCACCCGTCGGCCACGGCGAGCAGCCGTGTGCCCGCGTAGGCGGTGTCCTGGTTGGCGGGCCGTACGCGCCCGGTGTCGGAGTGGGCGGAATAGCGCAGTTCCAGCATCGCGGTGTCCTTCCTCGGCTCTGCGGTCAGATGGTCGACGAGGAACGCGGCCAGGTCGCCGCGCACGGCCGTCTCCCGCTCGACCCGCGCCCAGTAGGCACGGATCTCCCGGACGGCCGCCGCGGGCGGCAGCGCGCACACCTGCCGGATCGAGGCCAGCGGCATCCCCAGCCGCCGCAGCCACGCCACCAGCCGCGCCCGCTCCAGCTGCTCCACCGCGTAGTAGCGGTACCCGGTGTCCGGGTCGACCCGCGCGGGCCGCAGCAGCTCCAGCTCGTCGTACAGCCTGAGCGCCTTCGGCGACAGCCGGCACGCCTTCGAGAAGGCCCCGATCGTCAGCAGCTCCATGCGCCGCCACCCCCGTATGTCCGCTCGTCGTTCCGCCACCGATGCTGGGGCCTCACCGAAGGGGAAGGTCAAACCCGTTGGATCGGTTGCGGGAGCGGTTGTTAGCGTGCTGCGCATGCCCCGTATCGCACTCGCCACCTACGACCCGGGCGACGAGCCCCACCACGACCGTGACCTGCCCGTGCTGGTGGCGGCCCTGACGGACGCCGGGGCCGAGGCCGTCGCCGTGCACTGGGACGACCCCGGCCTCGACTGGAGCGGGTTCGATCTCGTCCTCATCCGGTCGACCTGGGACTACAGCTGGCGCGCGGACGAGTTCGTGACGTGGGCGGAGCGGGCCGGGAAGGCGACGCGCATCGCCAATCCGGCGGCCGTCGTGCGCTGGAACACGGACAAGCGGTACCTCGGCGACCTCGCGGCGGCCGGCGTGCCCGTCGTGCCGACCAGTTACCTCGCCCCCGGGGACGCCCCAGACCTGCCGGCCGACCGCGAGTTCGTGGTCAAGCCCACCTTCGGCGCGGGCGCCCGGTTCGCCGCGCGTTACACCCCCGGCGAGCGGGACCGGGCCGTGGGGCACCTGGCGCGGATGCACGACGAGGGGCTCACCGCGATGGTGCAGCCGTACGTCGAGGGCATAGACGTCAGCGGCGAGCGCGCCCTGCAGTTCTTCGGCGGCCGTCTGCTGCACGCCAGCCGCAAGCGCGCCGTACTGGCACCCGGCGCCGCCTACGACGCGGACAAGGTGGCCCACCCCGACCTGGAGCCCTGGACCCCGACCCCGGCCGAACTCGCCGTCGCCGAGCGGGCGCTGGCCGCCGTACCGGAGGCGCCCGAGCTGCTGTACGCGCGCGTGGACCTCGTCGACGGCGCGGACGGGGAGCCCCGCGTGATGGAGCTTGAGCTGGTCGAGCCGAATCTGTTCCTCTTCCTGCACCCGGGCTCGGTGGACGCGGTCGTCACGGCGGTGCTCGCCGCGGCTACTCGCCGACCGCCGTCCGCTGCAGCAGCCCCCAGGTGAACTCGGCGGCCACCTTCCGCCGTACGCCCTGCGCGTCGGGCGCCGTGAACGCCAGGCCCCAGCGGGTCGGCGCCGTGCCCTCCAGGGGGCGGGCGGGGGCGAAGGCGCGGGCCACCTCGTCGACCGTGCAGCACCAGGGGGTGAGGTCCTCGAGGGTGCGGAGGTCCGGGGCGGGGGCACCGGGGGCGCGTACCAGCCATTCGTTCCAGACCGCGCCGTCGGGGCCGACCAGCACTTCGAAGCGCAGAGCGGGCCAGAGGGGCAGCGGCCACTGCCAGGCCCGGCACTCCAGGTCGCCGACGGTGCGCTCGGCCTCGTACTCGGGCGGGCCGAGGACCGAGCGGTAGCGTGTGGCGGCCGAGCGGGCGCGCGGCGAGCGGAGCATCGCCTGCCAGCGCTTGTTGGCCTCCCGCATGTCCGCGATGGAGGCGCCCAGCTCATGGCGGGCGTCCTCGACCAGATCGGGGTTGTGATCGGCCATGCGGCGCAGCAGCACCAGCTGGAAGTCGAGCGCGGTGAAGGGGCTAGCGGGGCGCTTTCCGGAGGGCGGCATGCGGACCATCGTCGCCCATCGGGGTGGCACCCGGGCGGCGGCCGTCCGGGAGGAACAGCACCGAGTTGACGTAGCGCGGACCCCTGAAGGCGCGCAAGGGCAGGACGCGGCGCAGCAGGCCCCGTGAGACGACGTGCGCGGTCCCGGCCTGGTGGGCCTCCAGCGGGAAGGAGGCCAGCGGGACCCAGCTCGCCCCCGGCAGCACCCAGCCCTCGTAACCCAGCAGTCGCAGATACGTCAGCACCGGCGCGATCGGCTGGATCCGCGACTCCAGCTCCACGAACAGCGCCGGCCGGTCGCGCGCGAGCAGCGCCGTGGCGCCGCGCAGCACCGCCAGCTCGCTGCCGTCCACGTCGATCTTGATGAAGCCGACGTGGCGCAGACCCAGGTCGTCCAGCGTCACACAGGGCACCTCCAGGGCCCGGCCGTGGATGTCCCGGCGCACCAGGGACGACACGCCCCGGTCGCCCGCGTCGTCCGGCGGCAGCCAGAGCCGGGCGACGCCGGGGCGGTCGGAGGCGGCGGCCTGGATCACCCGCACATTCGCCGGGAACGCCGCCGAGGCCAGCAGCCGGGCCAGATGCGGGACCGGTTCGACGGTGACCACCTGGCGTGCGCGTGCCGACAGACGGCGCGTCCACGGGCCGTACCAGCCGCCCACGTCCACCGCCGTGCCGCAGCCGGCCGGGCAGAACTCGCCGAGGCGGGCCAGCTCGGGTTCGAAGCGCGGGTAGACGGCGCGGGCGGTGGCGGCGACGAGCCGGGTGGGGAGGCGGGGGGCCAGCCGGGCGGCCAGGGTCGGTCCGCTCACGGTGTCATCCGCCTCAGCAGCTCCTCGTGCTCCTCGTCCGACACCTGCTCCCCGGACGACGGCAGCAGCTGCGGGATGCCGTCCACGATCGGGTAGCGGCGGTGCAGCCGTGGGTTGTAGAGGGCCTTTTCGGGCAGCAGGTGCAGGGGGCCCTTGTCCAGCGGGCACGCCAGGATCCTCAGCAGTGGGTCGTCGGGCTTCATGGGGGGTGTCAACTCCTTGGCGCCGAAGGATGGTTCGGGAGCTCGGTCGTGCTTCGGCATGGCCAGCAGCACGGTGACCGCGAGCGTCGTGCCCGCCAGCCGCAGGGCGAGCCGTAGCGGGTCGTGCGGCAGCGCCTCGCCGAAGGACAGGGTGCCGAGCACCGCGGTGAACAGGCAGGTCACCGTCGTGCACACCGGAACGATCAGGGAGGCCCGGCAGCGTTGCAGCGCTGCCTGGGACATGACGAGGCCGAACGCTCCCGTGAAGAGCAGGAGGTACGGATAGGGGGAGCGCAGCAGTCCGGCCGGGCCGCTGGTCACATAGCCCGACACGCCCTTGATGGCGAGCGAGCTGACCCCGTACAGCAGGCCCACCGCGACCCCGTACTCGACGCCCGTCGTGGGCAGCCGGTGCCGGTGGCGGGCACGGCGCTCGGTGGCGCGGTACAGCCACACGCCCGCGGCGAGCGAGGGCACGCACACAAGCAGCACCAGCGGGTACGGAGCGGCCCGGCTGACCTTGTCCGACCCCTCCCGCAGGGACAGTACGACCATGAGCAGCGCGGCCAGGATCGCGCCGAGCGCATAGCGCTCCCGGCCGCTGGTCTCCTCGCCGAGCAGCCGTGCCGACAGCAGCACGAGCAGCACGAGCCCGGACACGAAGATCCCCTGCGCCGCGGCGATCGGCAGCGTTCGGTAGACGACGAGCTGCGCGCCGAACCCGGCCGCCAGCGCCAGCGACCCGCCGATCCACAGCGGGCTGCCGAGCACCAGCCGCAGCAGTCGGGCCGGCCTGCGCACGGTCACCTCGGGCAGCGCGGACAGGGCCCGTTTCTCCAGCACGAACCCGGTGCTGTACAGGACGTTCGCCAGCAGGGCCGCGACCACTCCCCACCACATGGCCGCCCCCTACGTCCGTTGCGCATGCAGCAGCAGGATCGAGGCGAGCGAGGGTCTGGCACAGGCCAGCCGGTCCAGCGGACGCAGCGGCCTGGGCACACCGTGGAAGGGGGCGCCGTGCACACGGACGACCTCGAAGCCGGCCGCGGTCACGAACTCCCGCAGCGCGCGGGCCGTGTAGAGCCGCAGATGTCCGACGACCTCCTTCCCGGGGCGGCCGTGGATCGCGCGCAGGCTGACTTCGGAGAACACCGGCTGCACGCCGGCCAGCAGCAGGGCGCGGTTGTACCAGGCGGCCAGGTTCGGCGTGGAGAGCATGAGGTGGCCTCCGGGGCGCAGCACGCGGCGGATCTCGTCCAGAGCCGCGTCGGGGTCGACGAGGTGCTCGATCACCTCGCTGAACAGCACGGCGTCGGCGCAGCCGGTCCGCAACGGCAGTCCGCCGCCGGTGAGTTCGCCCCGGACGGCGTACGGCAGCCGGGCACGGGCGCGGCGCAGGGCGTCCTGGGACCAGTCGACGCCGACGACGCGGTGGCCGGCGAGGAACGGGGCGGCGGTGGCGGCCGCGGTGCCGTCGCCGCAGCCGATGTCGAGGACCGTTCGCGCCCCCGTGCCGGCCGGGCCCAGGGCGGCGGCCAGCAGCCGGGCCTGACGGATGCTGCGCGCGGCGCCGGATGCGACCGGCACGGCGGGGTCCTCGTAGAAGTCGCGGAGTCCCCCGGGTGGGGTGGCGGTGGTCGTCACGGGGCGGTCACCTCCGTGGTGTGCAGATAGTGCTCGAACAGATCGCGCAGTTCGGCACCGTCCCCGGGGCCGAGCAGGGAACGGGACCAGCGCACGGCGAGGTGGAGGCGGCCCGCGGTGGAGGCGGTGGTGAAGGAGAGGCCGCGGGGCATGCGGGCCGGTGCGGAGAACCAGACGGCGTCGGCGCGGCCCGCCTCGTCGCCGAAGTCCAGCGGGTAGGGGATGCGGCCGATGTTGCTGAGCAGGGTGGTGGACGTCCAGGGCGCGACGGCCCTGCGCAGCCCGCGGGTGAGCGCGGCCCGTACGCCCACCGGCGCCCAGGGGGCGGTCAGCAGGGCGGCACCGTGGCCGAGTTGGGGCCGGGGCAGGGACTTGAGGAACCGGGTGCGGACGGCCGTGCGGTGCAGCAGCCCGGCCATGTCCGTCGCATCCAGCTCCTCGGGAGTGAACGGGACCTCGACGAGCCGGGTGCCGTTGCCGATGGGCATGCCCGCGTCCCGGGGGCGGTCGTCGACGGGCATGGTGATGCGGATCGGCCGGGGGCGGGCGCCGCGTTCCCGGTTCCAGTGGGCGATCAGCAGCGCGGTGGTGACCATGAGCTGGTCGTTCACCGTGTACGGGGAGCCCTTGGGGCGGTGCGGGAGGGGCAGTTCGGTGACGATCACGCCGTTGCCGGGAGAGGGGCCGGGGGTGCCGGGAGCCACACGGGCGGGCGGGGTCCAGTTGGACGGCACAGCCACGGACTCCCGCTCCGTGTCCGGCGTGCGGACGGGGGGTGCGGCGGGGGAGTTGTCCCGGCCGCCGTACAGCTCCGCCGCCGTGGCCGTGACGCGCAGGCAGGCCGGGCCGTCCAGGGCGGTGTGGTTGACGGTGAGGATCAGCACGGTGCCGTCGCCCTCGGGCACGGCCTCCAGACGGATCGGAGGGGAGGCGGAGAGCGGGGGAGCGCAGTCCAGGGCGCGCTGCCGGGCCTGACCTCGGGCGTCCGGGGCCGGCGGCGGGAAACGGATCACCTCCACGTCCGGCTCCGCCGTCAGCTCCCACTCGTACCGGGCCCGGTACCAGGGCCGGGGAGCCTCCCGCATCAGGATGCGGGGATGCCGGCGCAGCGCCTCACCGAAGGCCTTGCGCAGCCGCGCGGGATCCAGCCGGCCGGGCAGGTGGAGCTCGATGTGCACGGTCTCCGGTTCCGTGTCCTGAAGACAGTGCCGGGCGACCTCGTCGACGACCGGGAACGGGATACGGGACGTGGGCCGTGCCGGACCGTCCGGCCGGTGCTGGAGCGCGGTCATTCGGGGGCACCTCCCTCGGGGTGTCCGGGGCCACGGGCGGAGACGGTCGGTCCGGAGGCGCTCGGCGGGGACTTCTCCTCCGGTGTCGCGGGGGCGGGCCCCGGCGGATGCGCGCCCAGGGGAGTGGATCCGCGTACCCGCTGCGGCAGCGGTGCCGTCGGCGCCTCCGCATCCGGAGGTGTCCCGTCCGCACCCGTGGACGGGACCTCCCGGACGCTCACCAGGCCCGCGAACAGCCCGATCAGCGCGAGCAGTTGGGCCGGGTGGCCGAAGGCGCCGTGCCCGGCGGCCACCGCTTCCCCGGCGCCGGTCGCCGCCGCGATCCCGGCCCCGGTGAGCGCCACCAGGGCGAGCGGCACCAGCAGCGCGTGCCGTCGGCGGGCGAGCAGTGCCAGGGGCGGCACCAGCAGTGCGAACCAGCCCGCGATGACCACGGCGACCAGCGTCAGTGCCACCGTGCCCAGCCACACGCCGGGCGGCGCAGGCACCGGCTGCGGCTCGTCCGGATTGGGCTCGCGCCGCCGCCACAGGGCCAGTCCCAGCAGGGCCGCGAGCCCTACCGCGCCGCCGATCAGGCCGCCCTCGTAGGTCGTCGCCGGTTCGTACGACAGCTTGACGGTGCCGCCCGCCCCCGCCGGGATCCGCCAGCCCTGCTGCCAGCCGTCGAGCCGGAGGGGGGTCAGCTCCTTGCCGTTCAGGGTTGCCCGCCAGCCGTCGTTGTAGTTCTCGTACGTCGTCAGATACGTGGCCGCCCCCGAGCCGACCGTCACCTCGCGGCGGTCGCCCAGCCAGTCCCGTATCCGAAGCTCGCGCCCCGGACCGGCGGCCTCGTTCACCGCTCCGCGGGTCAGCGTCACGTCCGTCAGGACCAGGGGACCGGTGTCCCCCGCCTCGACCCGGTGAGTGCCCGCGGACAATTCCACCGCCGCATCCGCAGTGCCGTCCTGACAGAGCGTCACCTCCATCCGCCGACGCTCCGCCAGGTCCCGCACGGTCCCCTGCACGCTCGTCGGATACAGCTCGCCGTCCACCGCCAGCACCGGGCCCTGCCCGCACGGCAGGGAGAACGTCCGGGTGGCGGCCGGCTGCGGGGTGCGATAGCCGTCGAGCGCCGGGATGTACGCCTCGGTGAGCCCGACGGGGAGTTGCAGGTCCTCGTCGGCGACGGGATTGTGCAGGGTCAGCGGCGCCGTCTTGGTGATCGTGATGTCCAGCCGGTCCGTGGTGACCGGGTCGAAGCGGACCATGCCGTTCTCGTCGACGCCCGCGGTCGTCGCACCGTCCGGGGAGCTGATGTCCACCTCGGTGGGGCGGGTCGACAGGCCGCCCGCGGGAGCGAGCACGATCGCGCCGACGGGCTGCTTGCCCTTCCAGCTCAGATGGATCGTGGGACGGTCGCCCGCGATCCACGCCGTCGTCAGGTCACCGTCGGTGAGGTTGCGCGCGGACAGTCCCGCGCCCAGGGCCGCGGTGGAGTCCGCGGTCGCCGTGATCCGGTTCTTCTGGTCCGGCGCGACCCGGTACAGCAGCTTGTCGAGCGCCTCGCCCGGCACCGGCACCGCGCTCGCCGCCACCTGGTACGAGCCCGCCGCCCCCGTGGCGAAGGCGCGGTGCAGCCCCGCCTCGGTGCCGGTCGCCGACAGACCGGTCGGGTCGGCCGCGCGGTGCAGGGAGACGACCTGGGCCGCCGCGTCGGAGCCGTCGGCGTCGATGGGCAGCCGCAGCATCCGGGTCACCTGGACGTGGGGCAGGGCGATCTCGGAGAAGCCCGCGCCGGTGAGGCCGGAGCGCCGGGCCACCGAGTCGACGATCGTCAGCTTCATCCAACGCGTGGGGCCGGCCGGGGCCCTGACGGTCTGCGTCATGCCGTCGGGCCGCAGGAAGCTGGTCAGCGAGCCCTTCTGCGTCGTCACCCGCACCCGGGTCGCGGCCGCCCGTACGCTCTGCTGCGGCAGCGGAGTCACCTTCACGGACGCCGGCATGTCGTACGACCCGTCGAAGCCGATGCGCAGCCACTGCCCCTTCGCCGAGCCCGGCGCTCCCTCCGCCCATGCGGTGGCCGGGTCGCCGTCGAAGGCGTTCACCGGGTCGTACTGCGGGAGGTGGAAGAGCCAGTTGCCGTACGACGACGCCGTCACCGTTCGGGCGCCGCGCAGCCGGGCCACGGTCTGGTGGCCGACGCCCCCGGTGGGCAGGATCTGACGCGGCTTGTCGCCCGCGTCCTGCACGGCGTCCGGCGCGTTGCGTTCGTCGCGGGTGTACGTGTAGGAGGTGTTGGCGTCGACCAGCCCGAACCGGGTGTCCGCCCGGCGCAGCCCGTCGCCGACCACCTGGAGGCCGGGCGAGCCGACCCCCGGGTGGTTGTCGCCGGTGAGCACGGTGGCCCGGTCGCGCAGTCGCGCGGCGAGCGGCAGCAGTGCCTCGGGGCCGCCGGAGACGACGGCCGTGTCCGCGGCCGAGAGCAGCCGGGCCTGGCCGGGCCGCGGCACGTCCTTGTCCACCGGCTCGTAGATCTCCACCGCCCGCTGCCTCGGGTACAGCCCCTCCACCTGGAGCGGGGTGTCGTGGGCGATCCGGCCGCCGGTCATCACCGGCCCGTAGCCGGTCACCCGCCGGTAGCCCGACTGCTCCAGGGTGCGTTTGACGCCCGCAGTCGGGACGTAACCGATCTGGTCGGGGTCCAGGTCGTTGCGGACGACGACGTAGTAGATCCCGGCGCGGCTCAAGTAGTCGGCGAGGCCAGGGACTTCGCCGCCGCTCAGCAGCGCCTGCTCGACCGCGTCCATCGCGCGCCGGTTGCCCGGGGTGTCGAAGGGCACGAAGTCCCGCTGCGCCCAGCGGCTGTCGGCCAGCACGTCCAGGGGGTGGTCGATCGGGGAGCCCCAGGTGTAGAGGCCGTGCGCGGTGGCCGGGACGACCAGGGCGCGGGAGTCGGGGGAGTACTTCTTCAGCCAGTCGGCCGTGGTCTGCCAGTACTTGGGCAATTGCTGGAACGAACCCGGGTTCAGGATCGACCCGTTGAGGTAGGGCCACAGCAGCCCCGGCAGCACCAGGACCGCCGCGACCAGCGGGACGAAGCGGCGCCCGCGCACCGGGCGGGCCCCGCGCGGCTCGGCGGCCACACCCACCAGATGGGCCAGCCCGAGCACGAGCGCCAGCGCGATGCCCGTCTGGAACTTGTAGATGTTGCGGAACGGCACCAGCCAGCCGTTCAGCCAGTCCTGCACGACCCCGTGGAAGGGCGCCCCGAACGCGCCGCCGTACCCGGCGAGCGTGATCAGCGCGGTGGTGAGCACCGTCAGCACCAGCCAGCGCCGCTCCGGCAGGTCACGCCGGGCCAGCCCGGCCAGCCCGAGGCCGGCGGCGAGCGCCGAGCAGACGATCACGACGACCGAGGAGGCCACGGCCCAGCCCGCGGGCAGCCAGGCCTCGCCGAGATGCAGATACGCGACCCAGTTCCCGCCGCCGCGCAGCGCCTCCGTGGCCGACATGGTGGCCGTCGTCGTCTGGGAAGTCTCCACGTAGGGCAGGAAGTTCTCCCCGTAGACGCCGAGCAGCAGCAGCGGGATCCACCACCAGGCCGTCGCCACGAGCACTCCGGGCACCCACCAGGAGATCAGCTTCCGCTGCCGTGGTCCGGGCGGGCGGGAGAGCAGATACAGCCCGGCCGGGAGCAGGGAGGCGAGGGTCGCGGCCGCGTTGACGCCGCCCATGAACGGCACGACCAGTGCCGAGCGCAGGGCCGCGACCCGGGCGGCGTACCGCTCGTCGGCCAGCGGCAGCAGCACCCAGGGCAGGAAGGCGCCGGGCAGCGCGGCCGCCGAGGTCGAGCCGACGACCACCGTGAACACCGGCCACAGCGCATAGGCCACCGCCCCGAGCAGCCGGGACGCGGGGGTTCCGATGCGCAACCGCTCGGCCAGCCGCAGTGCACCCCAGAACGCCACCGACACGATCAGTGACAGCCACAGCCGCTCCGCGAGCCACACCGGCAGGGACACCGCGTGGCACAGCCAGTAGAACGGCAGCATCGGCCACAGATAGCCCGCGTACTGGTCCTGGATCCCGCCGAAGGATCCCTGGTCGTGCCACAACTGGCCAAGATCCGAGAGGAATCGGCCCGGGTCGACGGTGACGCCCAGTTTGGTGTCGAAGGTCTGGCGGCCCGGGTGCACCGCGAGGAACAGCACCAACGCCACGGCCCAGAACCCCAGCAGCCAGCGCCGCGACCGCGGGCCCTCCGGCGGGCCCGAGGTGGCCGCGGTGGTGGGGACGGCTGCCGGGGGAGGAGCCTGGACCGTGGTTGTCATGGGGGACACCGCCGGAGGATGAGGAGGAGGTTCCAGGTGGCCAGCTCACGGATGCCGGGCGCCTTCACCACGGTTTCCGCGAGGAACGGCCAGTAGCGGGAGCGCGCCGAGACGACCGTGACGTCGTCGCGGGTGCGCACCTGCCGCAGGGTGGCTCCGATGTGCACGGCGAACAGGTTCTCGCCCAGGGTGTGCTTGGCCGGCCGTCCGGTACGGCGGCGGTAGCGGGCGCGAGCCCGTTCGGCGCCGAGATAGTGCCAGGGCGCCCACTCGTGACCGCCCCAGGGGGAGAGCCAGTTGGTGAACGACACATAGATCAGCCCGCCCGGCCGGGTCACCCGCGCCAGTTCGCTGAGAAACGTCTGCGGATCCGCCACGTGTTCCAGGACGTTGGACGAGAAGGTCACGTCGGCGACCCCGTCGGACAGCGGCAGCAGATAGCCGTCGGCGATCACCGTCCCGTCGGGCGGCTTCTCGCCCAGCTCGGTCACGTCCGGCTCGAAGAGAAAGGCCTGTGCGCCCCGGCGCCGGAACTCCTCGGTGAAGTACCCGCCGCCCCCGCCGACGTCCACGACGATCCGCCCGGCCACCGGCCCGTCGTAGGCCTCGACCTGGTCGGCGGCGTCCCGGGCGAGCAGGGAGTAACAGGCCTCGGGGTCGTCCTGCTCGTGCCGGAAGGCACGAAGGAGGGCGAGGGAACGCCGCAGGGAGGGATCCTTCGAACTCCGGCGCCCTGCAGCGTCCCCATAGGGGCGAGGGGCTGTGACATCTGCGGCTCCGCCGCGATGGGGCTCCCTCCCTGCTCGAACGAAGCTGAGAGCTTGGGGGAGCGACCAGCCGCGACGGATCCGCAGTCGCGCGACGGCCTCACCGACACGGCGCAAGGGCGTCATCGCTCCCAGCCCCGCACCGCCTCCGCGCCAACCGCGAGGAACTGTCTCACGGTCCGTTCCCAGCGGTAGCCGGCGGCGCGATCGCGGGCCGCCTTGCCCATCGCCTCCCGCCGACGCGCGGACAGCGCAAGCGCGCACCAGGCCGCCGCGAACGACGACTCGCCGCGCGCCAGCACACCGGTCTCGCCGTCCACCACGGAGTCCCTGAGGCCGGGCACGTCGAAGGCGACCGCCGGTGTCTCCCGCGCCGCCGCCTCGGTCACCACCAGGCCCCAGCCCTCGACGGCCGAGGGGTGCACCAGCAGCCAGGCCGCGCACAGCAGCCGGTGCTTCTCGGCCTCCGAGACATGCCCGGTGAACTCCACGCCGGGTCCGCCGAGTCGTTCCAGTCGTTCCCGCTCCGGACCGTCGCCGACGATCAGCAGCCGGCCGCCGGTGACCGGCCGCACCCGCTCCCAGAGTCGGAGCAGCAGATCGATCCGCTTGTACTCGACCAGCCGCCCCACCGCTACGAACAGCGGCTCCGGAGAGCGGTCGGCCCGCGGACCGGGCTCTTCCACACCGTTGTGGACGATCCGGATGCGGTCCCGTTGCACCCCGATCGCGCGCAGGGCGTGGGCCGTCGACGGGGAGACGGCGACCATCAGACTCCGCTGCTGCACACCGGTCAGCGCCCAGTGCTCCAGTCTTCGGCCGATCCGCGCGGCCGGCGCCAGCGGTCCGCTCAGGCGCATCCGCCACAGGTCGGTGTGGACGTGGTTGACCAGGCACAGGGTGGGGCCGTGGTGCCACAGGGGCGCGAAGTAGGGCATGCCGTTGCACACCTCGACCAGCAGGTCGCAGTCGCCGACCTGGCGGGCGAAGGCCGAGCGGGCGTGCAGGTAGTGGGCGTAGGCGCCGCCCGCGGACACGACCCGGTAGTCCCGGAAGGCGGCGGGGCCGCCGCACAGGAGGGTGACCTGGTGGCCGAGACGGGTCAGTCCGTCCGCGAGCCGGTCGACGAGCAGTTCGGAGCCACCGGCGGAGGGGTTGCCGAGGTCCCGGTGGGCGAGGAAGACGATCCGGCGCGGATGTGGGGGGAGCGTCGGGAGGTGCCGCGTGCCCTGGGGGAACGCGGCGCGCATCGAGGACGGCACGTGCTGGGGCATGGGTGCTCCAACTCGTCTCAGGGTGCGGAACTCACTGTGGGGGGCGATTCTGTGGATGGGCTGTGCTCGGGGTGGGGTGGACAGTTTTCGCCCAGCCGTTCCCCACGGCTACTCACCGGGATGACAATTTCGGGGCTCATTAGAGCTGACGTCACGTCACATCGTGAGGAGCGGCCGGGATGTAGCGTCTGTTTCAGGACGTTTCCGTCCTCGTACCACGAAAACAGCTCCTGCCGCCGCGAGGACGAATCCGGCCACACCCGCACCGACGGGCAGGGTTTGCCCCACCATGCGCAGCCGGCCGCTCTCCTTCTTCGCCAGGCTCACCTGTTCCTTCTGCGTCCTGGTGGTGAACCCGATCTTCCGGCTGTCCAGCAGCACCACCGCGTCCTTCTTCGACCCCGGGGCGCGCAGCGTCCGCCGCGGCCCGACCTGGGCGTAGAGCACCCGGCCGGTGCTCCGGTCGGCGATCAGCTCGATGCCGTGGTTGGAGTACCACTCCTCGGCCTGCACCTGAGAACGCTTCGGCAGGCCGACGATGCTGCCGGGCACCACCCGGGTGCCGACCTTCGCCGGGGCCACCGTCCCGGTGAAGCGGTAACCGCGGTAGCCCTGCACCTTCTTGGTGCCCGCGTAGTGCAGGGTCACCGTGGAGCCGAGGGAGTTGTCCCACCACTGGTAGGAGTGTTTGCGCAGGTCGAAGGGGAATTTCAGATAGGCGTCGCCCTCGAAGTACGGGTTCTCCTTGCAGCAGTGCACGGGCTTGTTGGTGGAGCGGTCGGTGACCCAGCGGTTCAGGAAGAACTCCAGCGCGTCGTGCGGATCGGCGGCCGGGAGCGTCTTGTCCGTGTCGACGGTCGTCGTCACGTCCCACACCGCCCGTCCGCTGCGCTCGCTGTCCTCGACGTCCCCGCGCACCACCTGGGTGATCGTGATCCGCCGGTCGGTCACGGTCCTGACCTGCCCGGTGTCGAAATAGCTGCCCTTGCCGGTGTAGACGGCGGTGGTGTCGATGTCGATCGGATTCACGGCGGCACGCGGCTCGACGTACCACGCCAGCAGGGGCGCCAGCACCAGCAGGAACGTGCCGAGACCCAGGGCGATCAGGGAAAAGGGTGAGGCTGTACGGCGCATCCGGCACTCCAGGTCCGAGAAGGAACAGTGCGCGTGCGAGTTGACCCACCCCTATGGGCCGGGAACCGTAGGCGCCCCTTGACTCGGTGTCAATGACTGTCGACACTGGGCCGGACAGGCAGGGGTGGGACGCCGGATGGGGACCGACTCCGGGAGCGTTCCCGGGGCCGACTCGGACAGAGAGGCTGACCCTGCGATGTCCAGACTGCTCGCCGCCACGCTGACCGTCGTGGCCGCCGCCGCCCTTGCCGTGGGCGCCGCGCTCGGTGTCGTCGCGCTGCTCGACGCCCGGCCCGACCAGCCGGACACTCCCTTGATCACCTACGAGCAAGCCGGTCAGGGGAGTTGACCCCGTGAGCCGGAGCGGCGCGCCGGAGACGAACCGGAGAAGGCCGCCCGCCCGTCCAGCGGCCGTGCCCGCCCGCTCGGCCTGGCACGACGTGCCCCGCCTCCAGGTCCGGCAGTTCGCCGCGATCGCCATGGCGGAGGCGCCCGTGCTGGCCGAGGAGATCCTGGGCGAGATCCGCCGGGAGTACCCCGGCCTGCCCGTCGTGCTCGACGAGAGCGGCGAACCGATGGCACTGATCGGCATCCGCCGGGCCATCGAGGTCTTCGTCCAGCACCTGGAGAGTTCCGAGGGCCGCCCGACCGTACCGCCCGGCGTGTTCCAGGAGTTCGGCCGGGGCGAGGGACTGGGCGGCCGCAGCCTCGACTCCCTCCAGGCGATCTACCGCATGGGAGTACGGCTGGCCTGGCGCCGCTTCGCCGAGATCGGCCAGCGCCTCGACATCCCGCCACCGGCCATGTACGAGCTGGTCGACGCGGGGTACGAGTATCTGGACGGGCTGGTCGACCAGTCCGTGCGTGGCTATGCCGAGGCCGCCGCCCGCCAGGCCGGGGAGCGGCTGCGCCTGCAACGCCGGCTGATGGAGCTGCTCCTCGCCGAGCGCCACCGGGGCGACCCGGCCGACGCGCTGGTCGAGCGGGCCGCGCGGATCGGCTGGCCGCTGCCCGGGAAGGTCGCGGTGGGGGTGCTGCTGCGTCCGGCGCGGGAGGCGATGGCCCCGGCGGTGGGGCAGGGGGTGCTGCTCGACATGGAGTACGAGCAGCCGCGGATGGTCGTCCCCGATCCCGATGCCGGGGGCCGCCCCGAGCTGCTGCACCGGGCGCTGACCGGCTGGGCCGGGGCGATCGGACCGCCGGTGCCGCTGGCCGACGCCTGCAAGTCGCTGCGCTGGGCCGAGGCCGCCGTACGCCTGATGGAGCGGGGACTGCTTCCCGCCGGGGAGGTGCTGCACTGCACGGAGCACACGGAGGCCCTGGTGCTGTTGCAGCCCGAGGAGCTGATCGACGACCTGGCCCTGCGCTGCCTGGCACCGCTGGCGCACTGCGGGCCGACGCACGGGAGAAGGCTTGCGGAAACGTTACTGGCGTGGCTGGAGACGCGGGGAGGCGCCCCGGAGGTGGCCGCGCGTCTCGGCGTCCACCCGCAGACCGTCCGCTACCGCCTGCGGCAGATCCGCGAGTTGTGGGGCGACGGGATCGACGACCCGGACCGCCGCTTCGAGCTGGAGCTGGTGCTGCGTGCCCAGCGGTTGCGCGGAGAGCTGGGCGATCCCAGGACACACCGGTAGTGGCGGGGGCCGCGGTCGAACGCACAATCATCACCCGCGTACAGAACCATTGCCCGTACAACCCACCATGACTAGCCTGTGTTCGTCATGCCGATCGTCTGTTGAAATCTCGAACACAGGCACTCAGACCCAAGGGAGGGGGCCGGACGTGGGACGCCTCGTACCTGCCGTGACCCGGGCTCTCGACATTCTTGAGCTCTTCCTCGACGGGGACGGCACGCTCTCCGCCCCCGACATCGTGCGCAAGCTACAGCTGCCACGCACCACCGTGCACGAACTGGTCACCACGCTCGCCGCCCGGTCGTACATCGTGCCCGTACCGGGACAGCCCGGACGGTACCGGCTCGGTGTGCGCCCGTACCAGCTCGGCAGCCGCTACGCCGAGCAGCTCGACCTCGCCGCCGAGGGCCAGCAGGTGGCCCGGTCCGTCGCCGAGACCTGCGACGAGACGGTCCATGTGGCGATCCTCGAGGGCACCGACGTCATCTACATCGCCAAGGTCGACTCCACGCACGCGGTGCGCATGGTGTCGGCGGCCGGCCGCCGGCTGCCCGCCCACTGCACCTCGGTCGGCAAGATGCTGCTGGCCTCGCTGCCCGAGCCGGAGCTGGCCTCGCGCATCCCGGACGGTGCCGAGCTGGCCGCGATGACCCCCAACAGCATCACCGACCCGGGTGTCCTGCGCGAGGCCCTGGCGGAGATCCGGCAGCGCGGCATCGCGCTCGAGAGCCGCGAGTCCAACCCGGACGTGAGCTGCGTGGCGGCGGCGGTGCGCGACCGCACGGGCCAGGTGGTCGCCGCCCTGTCCATCTCCGTCCCCATGATCCGCTGGAGCGACGAGCGCCGCGGCGAGCTGGAGCAGCTCGCCGTCAAGGGCGCGGCCGAGCTGTCGGAGCGCCTCGGGCACCGGGGCGCGGCATGACCGCGTACGAGGTGGCGGTGCCCGCGCGGGCGACGCTCGGCGAGGGCCCGACCTGGGATCCGGCGGCGGGCCGGCTGATCTGGGTGGACGTCCTGGGCTCGCGGATCCACACCTACGCCCCCGCGACCGGCCGCCGCACCGTCCGCACGACGCACCAGCACGTCGGCGCCGCCAAGCCCAGGGCGGGCGGCGGCCTGGTCCTGAACCTCAGGGACGGCGTGGGCCTCCTCGACCCGGACGACACCTTCCGCTGGCTGCACCACGAGCCCGTCCCCGGCCGCCGCGCGAACGACGCCGCGGTGGCCCCGGACGGCTCGCTGTGGGCGGGCACGATGCGCTACGACGAGGCGCCGGGGGGCGGCACGCTCTGCCGGATCACCGGCGACGGCTCCGTCGGGACGGTCCTCGACGACGTGACGGTCAGCAACGGCACCGGGTGGAGCCCCGACGGCCGCCTGCTGTACTACGTCGACTCGCCGACGCGGCAGATCGACGTCTTCCACCACGAGGACGGCCGGGCCGTGGACCGGCGCCGGCTGGCGGAGATCGAGGACGGCGCGGGCGTCCCCGACGGGCTGACGGTCGACGCCGAGGGCTGTGTGTGGGTGACGCTGTGGGACGGCGGCACGGTGCGCCGGTACACCCCGGACGGCGAGCTGGACCGCGTGATCGAGCTGCCGACCCCACGGGTGACGGCGTGCGCCTTCGGGGGCCCGGATCTGACGGACCTGTACATCACGACGGCACGGGTGGGCCTGACGGCACCGCACCCGGTCGCGGGATCGCTCCTGGTGGTACCGGGGGCGGGCAGGGGCCGGCCGCAGCCGGCGTTCGCGGGCTGACCTCGGCGGGGCTCACAACAGCCCGCCCGCCTTCCGCTCCTCGGCCGTCAGCGGCGGCCCGCTCAACTGCGGCTTGAGCGGGCCGATCGCCGCCGCCAGGAGCACGTCGGGGGCGAGCAGCACCTCCGCGCCTCGCTCCAGGGATGTCACGTCGGTGACCCGGCGGGCCACCCGGCCGTTGCCGGTGGCCGTGCGCATGAGCCGGTCCACGTACGCGGCCACGAGCCGGTCCCTGAGCGTGGGGCCGTTCTCCGTCGCGCCCGGGTAGAACACGTCCTGGCCGATCGCCAGGTCCCAGGCGGCCCGGACCGGTCGCGCGACCGCCTTCTGGATACGGCGCGACAGTCCCGGTACGGCCCATCCCTGACGCCGTATCACGTCCCGCATGATCCGGACGCTCTGGGCGGCGGCCGCCAGGCCCTGCCCGTAGATCGGGTTGAACGCGGCGAGCGCGTCGCCGACGACGGCGAAGTTCTCGGGCCACACCGGCATCCGCTCGTAGAAGTGCCGGCGGTTGAGGGTGGCACGGGTGACCGACACGTCGGACAGCGGTTCCGCGTTGCCGAGCAGGTCGCCGATCACCGGGTGCGGCAGCGCGCGGGCGAACCGGAGGAAGTCGTCGTTCTCCGCGGAGGGTTCGCCGCCGCGGGTGCCGGACAGGGTGGCGATCCACCGGCCGTCCTCGATGGGCACCAGCCAGCCCGACCGGCCCGGGACTCCGGCGCGCGGGTCGGCCTGCACATTGACGATCGGAAAGCCGTCCCGGGCCTGGTCGGGGGCGAGGAAGAGGCGGCTCGCGTACACCAGCCCGGAGTCCACCTCGCGCCGCTCCGGAGCGGGCAGCCCGAGCGCGGCCAGCCACCGGGGTGTCCCGGAGCCGCGCCCGGTCGCGTCGACGACGAGGGCGGCGGCGAGGGTGCGCTCCTCCTCGTCCGCCGTCCGGATCCGTACGCCGGTGACCTCAAGGTCCGTCCCGGCGAGCCCCAGCACCTCGGCCCCGCTCAGGAGTTCGATCCGCTCGTCGGCGAGGACCTTCGCGCGGATCGTGGCGTCCAGCAGGTCGCGGCCGGCCAGGATCACATGGTGGGACTCCGGCCAGCGGCGGAACCAGCCCTGCGAGGACAGCGCGACCACGTCCGTGGTGACCGGCAGCCGGTGGGCGCCCGCGCTCCGGAGCACCTCGGTGATGCCCGGCAGCAGGTCCTCCACGGCCCGAACGCCGCCCGACCACAGCATGTGGGCGTGCCGCGCCTGCGGCAGCCCGCGGCGTGGCTCGGGACCTTCGGGCAGGACGTCGCGGTCGACCACCACGACACGGTCGGCGAAGCCGGCCAGGGCCCGCGCCGCGAGCATGCCGGTATGGGATCCCCCCAGCACGACGGCGGTTCTGACGGCGGGGGTGGAGCGTTCACTCATGCGCGGGCACTCTCTGCCGGGGCGGTGGCCCGGGCGCGCACCGCCTCGATGTCGTCGGGGTGACGCAGGGCCCGGGACACGGCCTGGATCTTCTGGAGCAGATAGGTGGTGTCCGGGCCGGACGAGGCGGCGCCGCCGTCGGTCTCCGGCGACCGCTTGCGGGTCTCGACGGCGTCCAGGATCGTCACGGCGGCGGCGAGTGCCTCCGCCCGGCCGGGCTCGGCGCCAAGGGCGCGGGCGGCCTCGTACGACCGGGTGCGCAGGCCCTCGTCGAGGTGCCGGGAGAGCTGGAGGAGCGCGTCACGGATGAACGTCTCGCGGCGGATGAGGCGCAGTTCACCGGTGGCGCGGGGAGTGAAGGGCTCGCGGTTGCCGGTAACGGTCCGCATCAGCACGTAGAGGGGCCGCAGCTGCCAGTGGCTGACGCGCACGTGCCAGCGCTCGGCCAGGTACTGACCCGCGTGCGGGATGATGAAGCCGACGGCGACCAGGGTGGCGGAGACACACGCGGCCGACGGGGCCAGATAGGTGCTCAGCCAGTCCAGGTCGTGGCCGGTCCACCGGGCGACGACGGCGGTGAGCTTGGACGCGTCGAAGAACAGGTTGGTCGCGTATCCGACGCCCAGGAACCGGAGCCCCCAGCGCAGCCAGGCGTCGAGGCCGTCGGTGCGGATCCAGTTCCAGATCAGCCGGGCGGTGATGGTGCAGGCCACGGTGTGCGCGATCAGATAGAGGAGGATCTCCTCGCGCATGAACGGCGTGTTGGCGTAGTAGGTGTCCAGGTCCTGGAGGCGTTCCACGGGGACGTCCGCGAGCGCGAACAGCACCCACAGGGCGACCACCACACCGGCGTAGACGGAGACGACCCACCGGGTCGCGCGGCGGGTCGCGGCCGAGCGGTCGGAGATGCCGTTGCGCCAGGCGATGATCAGCAGCAGCCAGGACGCGCAGAGCGCGGTCAGCAGCGAATACACCCAGGGCGCCGAGATGTTCGGCACCCCGGTGACCCGGTTGGTCCAGGAGATGGTCTTCGGGGCCGCGAAGACGAACACCGCGCAGGCGAACAGCAGCAGGCCGCCGACGGCGCGCAGCAGCGGGTCGCGCCACATCTTGATGATGCTGGGCAGTTTGATGGCCAGCGCGACGGTGAGCACCACCGTCGGTAGCCAGAAGGAGATGTACAGACCGCGGGACAGGTCGGGCCCCGGCAGGCCGAAGGCGTTCGTCACCGCGCCGCACCTCCGCGGTAGCCCATGGAGCGCTGGACCGGGTCGAGGCGCGCGTCGGCCCCCTGCCCGGACAGCAGGGGCCGGAAGGCCGCGGCGAGCCGGTGCCCGAAGTCGTCGGCCGCGGCCTCGTCGGCCTCGCGCGAGCCGTTGCGGGCGGCGACGGTCAGGGCGACGTCGTCCAGGCCCGCCAGCGCGTGGACGGTTGCCGCGCCGACGCCGTGGTGGTGCCGGTGCCCGGCATGCATATGCCACAACTCATGTCCGAGTATGACCAGTTGCTGCAGCGCCTCGGCCCGTTCCTCCACGATGACCAGGTCGAAGTCCTGGAACTCCACCCACAGACCGGTGACTTCGATCTCGTCGGGGAAGCGTTCGAAGCGGAGCTCGACCGGCCGCCCGGCCCGCCGGTCGCCCATGGCCTCGCACAGTGCTTGGCACAACTCGCGTACGTCGGCGGGAGGATGGGGTCTCGCGCGCACCGTACGGGCGAGGTCGGCGGCGAGTCCGCGCTTGCCCGATGCGGGACGGGTGCGCCGCAGCCTCGCGGCGATCCGGGCAGCCCGCTGCCGCGCGCCCGCGATGTCCATCGCTTCCCCTCCTCACCGCCGGTCGACGGCTTGTCCGAGGTTACGCGCCCGGACGTGTCCGCGTCATGCGATCCGACGACCGTGGTTCAACCAGGAATGATCACTTCGGTGACCGGAGCCGCTCGAAAGTCACACCGGCCTCGCAGCACCCTCGCGGACGCCGACCCCGACGCCCGCAACACCCTCGACGACCCGGAGCGGGTCGCGCCGCACCCGGGCCGAGGGCACCACTCTCCAGGACGGCAGGCTCACCGCCGTACCGGAGCCGCTGTCCTGGAACGTGATCCGGCCGGTCTAGGCGCCGGGGGAGGCCACCGGTGTCACCGGCACTCCTCCGGCCGCGCTGCCCAGCAGTGCCAGCCGCACCCGGCCCGGGCCCGACAGCGTGGTCAGCTCGGACAGCACCGCCAGGGCCAGGGTGTTGGTGCCCCGGGTGCGCAGGATGCCGTTCGGCAGGACGAAGGTGTGCTGCGGGCCGACGTCGTTGATGTACTGGCCCATGTTCCAGCCGTTGAGGAAGATCTGCGCCCGGTAGGAGCGGTACGGGTCGTCCTCCAGAACGAGCCCGACCGAGGCGTCGATGCCGGCGGGCACGGCCAGTTTGAACTCGGTCCGGTACCAGGTCACGCCCTGCCGACGCTCGGCGCGCGGGAAGGCCACGGTCTTCCAGTCCCGGTCCGCGAGACCCGGCAGATGCCAGCCCTCCCGTTCGCCGTACAGCCCGCCGTTGTTCTGCGGCCCGCGCACGGGATCGGCGGCCGCCGCGCCCTGCAGGCGCCAACCGACCTTCGGCGAAGCCCCCTTGAAGGACACCTCGGTCAGCCCACGGGCCGCCTTGTGCGTGTCCAGCGCCTTGCCGTCCTGGTCGTGCTGCATGCGCCGGACCAGTACGGACAGCACATGCCGGCCGGGACCACGCAGCTCCTCGCGCACCGGGAAGGTGGCAGTGGCCGCCCAACTGCCCTTGCGAACCGTGCTGTTGTCCGGAACCGGCATCCGGTGCGTACCCAGCGGCTCCCCGTCCAGCCATGCCATCAGCAGACCCTGGGTACCGGTGCTGTAGCCGAGCGAGACCTCCTCGATGCCGGTGGAGTCCGTGAACGTGCCGCGGTACCACACGTCGCCGTAGTGGAAGCCGTAGTCGTCGGCGAACAGCACCGGCTGTCCCTTCGGCACCGGTGTGGTGCTGTACGACGACGTCCGGTCGGCGGTCCGCCACGCGGAGTCGTCGTAGTTCGGCCAGGCCTCCGGGTTCTCGGCGCGCATACGCCAGCCGCCCAGCTCGGGCAGCCGCACCTCGGGCACGCCCGGCACCAGCGTCTCGGCGTACAGGCTCTTGGAGGTGGTGAGCCGGGTGGGCACCGGGCGCCCGTTCCATGTCACCTTCTCGATCCCGCGCGGCCCCCACACCTCCAGACCGGTCTCCTCGATCGTGTCGCCGGTGAGCTCGACCGTGGAGCCGTTCAGCGTGACGTGGCGCAGCAGCGCCGGGCCGTAGACGAACACGGTTCCGGACGGGGTGTCGTACGGCCACAGGCGCACGGCGGTCGCGTCGTCGGCGAACAGGAGCAGCAGCGGTGTCTCGCTCTCGCCGCGCTCGACCAGCACGCGGGTGAGCCCGCCCTGGCCGAGGGGCACGTTCACATACAGGGCGTTGCGGTCGTACACCCAGGCGGCCTCGGGGTCCAGTCGCTGCACAACGGGCTCGACCGGGCACTCCAGGACCAGGTGCGCCATCTCGCCGTACCGCCCGGCGAACAGCGCGATGTCCTGGCGTCCCGCGTTGATGACCAGCATGGGCTGCGCGGTGCAGTGCCTCAGTTTGCGCTTGCCGAGGGAGAGCCCGGTCGTCAGCAGCTTGGCGTCCTGGGCCGGGACGGTGACCGGGAGGTCGCCCGCGGCGGTCGGCAGGCGTGAGGTGACCTCCTTCGTGCCGTCGTTGCGCACGACGTACACATGTGCCTCGGTGTCGGGATTGGTGAGGTGGTACACCTTGAGCCCGTCGGCCCGGACGTCCTCGGCCCGGTCCAGCTTGGCGAAGTCGGGCACGCGTTGCAGCAGATGCCCCAGCTCGTGCATCGGGGCGATCTTCTCGGTGACGTTCCGCGCCTCGTCGATGGCCGCGCCGTAGTCGTACGACGTGTAGACGACCGGCGCGGGCAGCCAGCCCCACGAGGTGCCGCCGAAGGTCATGTAGACGTTGTGCAGCGTGATGCCGTTGGCCAGGTTGGTCAGGTAGAAGCGCCGCTCGTAGGCCGCGTCCCGGGTGCGCCGCGACTCGGCGTACCCCTTCCCCTGGAACCACGCCCCGCCCCATGGGTCGAACCAGCCGCCCCCGAACTCGGGCACGAACCCCGGCGTGCGCGGACTTGCCGTGGCACCGCCCTTGAGCCCGCCGGGCCCGAAGTGACCCCAGTCCGGCGGCAGCTGGGCGGGTGACGGATACCCGTCGAAGCCGTACAGCCAGTTCCCCTTCTCCCCACCGGTGTCGAAGGTGCCGGGGATCCAGTAGCCGTTCCTGCCCTTGTCGTTGTGGAAGAGGGGGACGTCGATCCCGTCCCGCCGTACCTTCTTGTACAGATGGGACATGTAGTCGCGGCCGGACGGCTCGCTCACATGGGCGTCGTACTCGTTCTCGATCTGGTAGAGCAGGATCGTGCCGGTGCCCTCGGTGAACAGATGGCGGCGGGCGATCCGGTTCACCGCGGTGAGCCACTCGTCGGCGTACTTCAGATAGGTGGGGTCGGCCGTCCTCGCCGTACCCGGAGTGGCCGTGAGCCAGCCCGGGAAGCCGCCGCCGTCGATCTCGGCGTTGATGTACGGACCCGGGCGGAGGATCACATACAGCCCGGTCTCGGCCGCCATGCGCAGGAACAGATCAAGATCCCGTACACCCGTGAAGTCGTAGTGGCCGGGAGCGGGGGAGTGGTAGTTCCACGACACATAGATGCTGACCGCGTTGTAGCCGTGCGCCCGCATCTTCTGCAGCACGTCCCGCCACAGGGACGGGCTGGGCAGCCGGAAGGGATGCATCTCGCCGGACCAGACCACCAGCCGTCTGCCGTCCACGACGAGCGAGTGGTGGTCGTACCCGATCGTGTGCCGGCGTCCGTCGGCGCTCGGCGGGGCGGGGGCCGGGCCGGTCGGCACGCTGCGCGCGGCATACGCCGAGGGCGCCCCGGGGCCGCCGCTGCCGCCCAGGGTGAGACCGAGCGCGGCCGAGCCGGCGAGGGCACTGAAAGAACGTCTGCTGAGCGCCAAGGGATCCTCCCGGGCGATCTTACGGGGCGCGGGTCCGGCCATTCTCCATGGAGGTACGCCCCACAATGGACCCATGAGGATCTCGGCACGGGCGGATTACGCGGTACGGGCGGTACTGGAGGTAGCCGTACGGCAAGGTGAAGGCCCGGTGAAGGCGGAGGAAATCGCCACCGCGCAGGCCATCCCGCACAAGTTTCTGGAGGGGATCCTGGGGGATCTGCGGCGCGCCGGAATCGTGGACAGCCGGCGTGGCGGGGGCGGCGGCTACCGGCTGGCCCGGGAGGCGTCGAAGATCACGGTGGCCGACGTCATCCGCGCGGTGGACGGCCCGATCGTCTCGGTACGGGGTGAGCGCCCCACGGGCCTCGCCTACACCGGAACCGCCCAGCCACTGCTCCCGCTGTGGATCGCCCTCCGCGCGAACGTACGCAAGATCCTGGAGGGCGTCACGATCGCCGACATCGCGACGAACACCCTCCCCGAGCCGGTACAGCAGCTGGCGGCGGAACCGGCGTCCTGGGAGAACCCCTGAACCCCACTCGCCGCCCGTGAGGTGCGTCGATCGACTCGGTTCGGTTCCAACTGAGTCAGCGTCCGACCACGGGGTGTGAAATCCGCTGGTGTGAATGGCCTGAGTTCGCCCTGCCCTGCTCCCGTGCGGGTTCCTACGATTCGAGCGCCGCCCCGGCCTTCACAGGTGTCACACAGTTTCTTCACGGGCCGGAGGCGTCCAACCCCCCACTCCACGACTGGAGAAACCATGACCGGTGGACTCCTTCTGAGCGGTGCGGTCGCCGCTCTCCTCACCACCGCACTGCCGGGCCAGAGCCCGTCCTCCGTGATCGACAACCCGCCCCCGGACAAGATCGTCATCGACGTCGCCACAGTGAACGGCTCGGGCTGCCCGCAGGGCACCGCCGCCGTCGCCGTCTCGCCCGACAACACCGCTTTCACGGTCACCTACAGCCAGTACCTCGCCCAGGCCGGCGGCAACTCCGACCCCACGGCCTTCCGCAAGAACTGCCAGCTCAACCTGATCGTGCACGTCCCGCAGGGCTTCACCTACGCCATCGCCAGCGCCGACTACCGCGGCTTCGCCTCGCTCCAGTCCGGCGCGACCGCTGTCCAGAGAGCCTCCTACTACTTCCAGGGCTCCCCGAACACCGCGGCCAAGAACCACCCGTTCAACGGTCCGTACAACGACGACTGGCAGGCCACCGACAGCACCGACTGGGCGCAGCTGGTCTGGGCGCCCTGCGGGGTGCTGCGCAACTTCAACATCAACACCGAGCTCCGGGTCAACGCCGGCAGCACCAACCCCGGCAAGGTCAGCTTCATGACGATGGACTCGACGGACGGTGACATCAGCACCGTGTATCACCTGGCATGGAAGACATGCCCGGCGAAGTCCTGACAGCCTGACGGCCCGTCCCCGGCCGCACCCGGGGACGCGCACCCGACCGCACCCGGGGACGCGCACCCGACCGCACCCGGGGACGCGCACCCGACCGCACCCGGGGACGCGCACCCGACCGCACCCGGGGACGCGCACCCGACCGCACCCGGGGACGCACACGAGCCCGCGCCGTGCGAGGCAGGGCGCGGGCTCGTGGTCCTCGTGCCCCCTGGTCATCTCCTTCGTGAGGGTGCAGAGGGCCGCGGCGGCTCCCACGGCCAGGGCGTCGGCCGCGGTGCGGGTGGCGATCAGTACGGGGCGTCGCCCGACCGAGCTGTCGGTGCGGCGAAGTGACGGCCGTCAAGATGTCGTCGAGACAGCCGCGCGGGCTAGCCCGCCTGCCCCATTCCCGCCGCGTTCGGCCAGCTCTGGGCGTTAGGCCAGCCGGTCGCCGGAGCCGGGGTCAGCCCCGCGGCGGGGGCCGTCATACCGCGGACCTGGGCGGCGGTGAGGCCGCCGCGGGCCGGGACCCCGGGCGGGGTGGGGCCGGCGACCGCGGCGGCGGGTGCCGGCACCGGCGTGGGGACCGGCGCCGGCACCGGTGTGGGGACCGGCGCCGGCACCGGTGTGGGGACCGGCGCCGGCACCGGCGTAGGCACCGGTGTGGGGACCGGCATCGGGCTTGGCATGGGCGCGGGCGCCGGAGGGGCGGCCGGGACGGCCATGGGCTGCGGCATGACCTGGGCTGCCGCCGGCATCGGCATCCCGCCGCCGGCCGGCTGGACGGCGGCGGGGAGCGGCATGCCGGTGCCGGCGGCCGGGGCGACGGCGGGCCCCGGGGCGGCGCCGGCACCGATGGCCTGCGCGGCAAGCCCCAGCATCCCGGCGCCGTTGGTCTCGCTCACCAGCCGGTCCACCGCCGCCGTACCCGAGCTGTAGCTGGTCCCTGTACTCAGCTCGGGTACGGCGGCTCCCCTCCTGGACCCGTAGAGCACCTGCTCCAGGCCGGACACCAGGCGACGCACGTCGACCTGGGGGCGCACCACGAGCCTCAGGAAGCGGCTGGAAGATCCGATCTTGTTGCCGCACTCACGGACCAGGATCCGGTGCTCGGTGAGCATCCGGTCCCGGACCACGGTGCCCTCGGCGCCGACGGGCAGGCGCACGAAGAGGAAGTTGCCCTGGGACGGATAGACCGTCAGGCCCGGCAGCGCGGACAGCTGGCTGGCCATCTCCAGCCGGTCGCGGCGCACCTGCAGCAGGCTCTGCGCATACTCCGCGCCGTGCTCCTTCAGCATGAACACCACGTGCTCGGCGAAGGAGTTGAGGTTCCACTTGGGGAGCATGGAGCGGATCTTGCCCGCCAGGGACGGGTTCGCGACCAGATAGCCGAAGCGTATGCCGTGCAGTCCGAAGTTCTTGCCGAGGCTGCGCAGCACGACCACGTTCGGGCGCAGCATCGCCTCCTGCACGACGCTCGGCTCGGCCTCGGCGTCGGCGAACTCGAGGAAGGACTCGTCGATCACCACCAGGTCCAGGTCGGCCATCGCGTCCATGAACTGCACGAGCGCCTGGCGGTGGATGAAACCGCCGTCGGGGTTGTTCGGGTTGCAGATGACGGCCACGCGGGTGCCGCGTTTGCGGATGAACTCCGCGTACTGCGCGAGGTCCAGGGCGAAACCGCTGGACTCCTGGAGCGGGAACATGTCGACGCGCTTGCCGGTCTCCATCGGCTGGTCGGTCCAGCGGCCGAAGGTCGGCACCGGGACGGCGAGGGACTCACGGACCAGGAGGTGGTCGATCCAGGTGATCAGCTCCGTGGAGCCGTTGCCCATCGCCACGCACTGCGGCGGCAGCTGCAGGAGGTTGCACAGCTCCGCCGTGATGGTGTCGGCGCTGCTCGGGTAGTACGTGACGATGTCCCGCAGCCGGGCCGACATCTCCTCGAACATCGCCGGGGTGGGGAAGTACGGATTACAGGGAATACAGAAGTCCACCGGCCCGGCCCCGTCGCCGCCCTCCCGCGTCAGCGCCGCCATCGACGGGCTGTGCGCCGCGGTGTTGCGGAACAGCGAGGTGACGTTTTCGGCCATGAAACCTCCGTATGAGGCGAGCCGACGGGGACGGCCGGGCTCGTCGTCTTGGGTGGCCCGCGCGGGGGAGCACGGGCCACCCCTCTATACGGAGTCGGCGGTGACGCTGTTCAACGTGTGTGAAAGAAGTGTGAGTTGCGGAACCGGAGGCCGGTCTTTTGCGTGGACGCCATGGTGCTTCAGCTCACAGAGGCGCAACGCGCCAGGGCCGTCGGGGAACTGCGCGACCAGCCACGGACGACCCGCAGTTCCCCGACGGCCTCACCGCACCCGAACGGCTCTCCCGGCGGAGCACTACGCGCCGAACGAGTGGATCGTCGTCGTCCGGTACGTCTGCCCCGGCCGTAGCACGGTCGACGGGAACGCGGGCTTGTTGGGCGAGTCCGGGAAGTGCTGCGTCTCCAGGCAGAGCGCGTCGCCCTGCCGGTAGGTGCGGCCGCCGGTGCCGGTCAGGGTGCCGTCGAGGAAGTTGCCGGAGTAGAACTGCAGGCCCGGCTGGTCGGTGGCGATCCGCAGGGTGCGGCCGGAGTGCGGGTCGCGCAGGGTGGCGACGTGCTCGGGCCTGGCGGTGATGCCCTTGTCCAGGGCCCAGTTGTGGTCGTAGCCCTTGGCCTGCACCTGCTGGGCGTGGGCGGCCCGGATGTCCCGGCCGATCGTCTTTGTCCTGCGGAAGTCGAAGGGGGTGCCGTGGACCTTGGCGAGCTCGCCGGTGGGGATCAGTCCCGAGTCGGTGGGGGTGTAGCGGGAGGCGGCGATCGTGAGCTCGTGGTTCTCGGTCGTGCCGCTGCCCTCGCCGGCCAGGTTCCAGTACACATGGCTGGTGAGGTTGACGACGGTGGCTTTGTCGGTGGTGGCCTCGTAGTCGATGCGCCAGTCGCCGTGTCCGGTGAGGGTGTACGTCACCTTCGTCCTGAGCGTGCCCGGGTAGCCCATCTCACCGTCGACGCTGGTGTAGTGCAGGTGCAGGCCCACGTCGGAGCCCTTGGTGAACGGCTCGACGTGCCAGATGTGTTTGTCGAAGCCCTTGGCGCCGCCGTGCAGGCTGTTCACGCCGTCGTTCACGGACAACTGGTACGCCGTGCCGTCCAGGGTGAACCGGCCGTTGCCGATGCGGTTGCCGTAGCGGCCTATCAGGGCACCGAAGTACGGGGTCTTCGCCACGTAGTCGTCGATGTTGTCGAAGCCCAGCGAGACGTTGGCGTAGTGGCCGTGCCGGTCGGGGAGCTCCAGGCCCTGGACGACACCGCCCCAGCTCAGGACCTTCAGCCGGGTGCCGCCGTTCTCCAGCGACCAGCGGTACACCTTGGTGCCGTCGGCGAGCTTGCCGAAGAGCGACTTGCTCGGCAGCTTGCTGCTGGAGGCCTCGGCGGTGCCCCCGAGGGTGGTCGCGGCCAGTGCCGCCGCCGCGGTACCTGCGATGACCGTGCGTCTGTTCAGTTCCATGTTGCGGCTCCCTTTTTTGTGGCGCGGTTCGCCTCCGGGGTGCGCCCCCTTCGGCTCACTCGCCCAATGGAAGTCGGGCCCCGTACCGGAAGACCGGTGGGGCCCGAGCTACTTACGAACCGGACTTGCGCTTGTTCCACACATCGAAGCCGACCGCCACCAGGAGGGCGATGCCCTTGATGACCTGTTGCCAGTCGGTGCCGACGCTGAGGAGGTTCATACCGTTGTTCAGCACACCGAGGACGAGACCGCCGATGATGGCGCCGAGGACGGTGCCGACACCGCCGCTCATGGACGCACCACCGATGAACGAGGAGGCGATCGCCTCGAGTTCGAAGTTGACGCCCGCCTTCGGCGAGGCCGCGTTCAGCCGGGCGGCGACCACCAGACCCGCCAGGGCCGCGAGCACACCCATGTTCAGGAAGACGTAGAAGGTGACCCTCTTGTCCTTGACGCCGGACAGCTTGGCCGCCGGCAGGTTGCCGCCGATCGCGTAGATGTGGCGGCCGAAGACGGCGTTGCGCATGACATAGCCGTAGCCGACCACCAGCGCGCCGAGGATGATCAGCACGATCGGCGCGCCCTTGTAGCTGGCGAGCAGCATCGTGAGGGTGAGGACCGCGGCGACCAGGGCGACCAGCTTCAGCAGGAACAGCCGGCCGGGCAGCACCTCCAGCGCGAACTCCTGCTGACGGCCGCGGTCCCGCACCTCCTGCCACACCACGGCGACGATCAGCACGAGGCCGAGGAGCAGCGTGAGGTTGTGGTAGTTGGTGTTCGGACCGACCTCGGGCAGGAAGCCGTTGCCCATCTTCTGCAGACCGTCGGGGAACGGGCCGAGGGTCTGGCCCTTGAGCAGGATCTCCGTGAGACCGCGGAAGAGCAGCATCCCGGCGAGGGTGACGATGAAGGACGGTATGCCGAGATACGCGATCAGGAATCCCTGTACCGAGCCCGCCACCGCGCCCACCAGCAGGCACAGCACCAGGGCGAGCGGCCAGGCCATCCCGTGCTGCACCGTCAGCACGGCCGCGAAGGCACCCACGAACGCCGTCAGCGAGCCGACCGACAGATCGATGTGGCCCGCGATGATCACCAGCATCATGCCGATCGCGAGGATCAGGATGTAGCTGTTCTGCAGCACCAGGTTGGAGACGTTGCGCGGCAGCAGCAGGTCTCCGTCGGTCCAGATCGCGAAGAGCACGACGATCAGGCCGAGGGCGATCAGCATGCCGTACTGCCGCATGTTGCGGCGCAGGCCGTCCAGCATCAGCCCGAGCAGGCCCCCGCCGGTGGCCGGCCCGCTCCTGCCCGGGGGCGCGGGGGCCGGGTTCTTGGCGGTGACATCCGTGCTCATCGGGTTACCTCTTTGTCCTTCGTCATATGACGCATCAGCACTTCCTGCGTGGCCTCGGCCCGTGGCACCTCGCCGGTCAGCCGTCCCGCGGCCATCGTGTAGATGCGGTCGCACATGCCGAGCAGTTCGGGCAGCTCGGAGGAGATGAAGACGACCGCCTTGCCCTGGGCGGCCAGCCGGTCGATGACCGCGTAGATCTCGTACTTGGCGCCCACGTCGATGCCGCGCGTGGGCTCGTCCAGGATCAGCACGTCCGGGCCCGCGAAGATCCACTTGCTGAGGACGACCTTCTGCTGGTTGCCGCCGGACAGCTTGCCCACCGGCTCGAAGACGGTCGGCGCCTTGATGTTCATGGACTTGCGGTAGCCCTCGGAGACCTGCCGCTCCTCGTGCTCGTCGACGATCCCCCGATTGGCGACCTTGCCCAGCGCGGTCAGCGAGATGTTGCGGTTGACGGTGTCGATGAGGTTGAGGCCGTAGTGCTTGCGGTCCTCGGTGACATACGCGATCCCGTGGTCCACCGCCTCGGCGACGGACTTCGTACGGATCTCCTTGCCGTCCTTGAGGACCGTGCCGCCCGCGTACCGGCCGTACGTCCGCCCGAAGACGCTCATCGCGAGCTCGGTGCGGCCGGCGCCCATCAGGCCGGCGATGCCGACGATCTCCCCGCGGCGCACCTGGATCGACACGTCGTCGACCACCTTGCGCTGCTGGTCGATCGGGTGGTGCACGGTCCAGTTGCGGATCTCCAGGGCCGGGGCCGCGCCCTCCTCCGCCTCGTGCGGGGTGCGCTCGGGGAAGCGGTGGTCCAGGTCGCGGCCCACCATGCCGGCGATGATCCGTTCCTCCGTGGTCTGCGCGGCCTTCACGTCCAGCGTCTCGATGGACTTCCCGTCGCGGATGATCGTCACCGAATCGGCGACCCGGCGGATCTCGGCCAGCTTGTGGGAGATGATGATCGAGGTGATGCCCTGGTTCTTCAGCTCCAGGATGAGGTCCAGGAGCTTGCCGCTGTCCTCGTCGTTCAGGGCCGCCGTCGGCTCGTCGAGGATGAGCAGCTTGACCGACTTCGACAGCGCCTTGGCGATCTCCACGAGCTGCTGTTTGCCGACGCCGATGTCGGCGACCCGGGTCTCCGGATGCTCGTCGAGACCGACCCGGCGCAGCAGTTGGGTGGCGTGCTTGAGGGTCTCGTTCCAGTCGATGAGCCCGCGCCTGGCGTGCTCGTTGCCGAGGAAGATGTTCTCCGCGACGGAGAGGTACGGCACCAGCGCCAGCTCCTGGTGGATGATGACGATGCCGTGGTGCTCGCTCGCCCGGATGTCCCTGAAGCGGCAGATCTCTCCCTCGAAGAGGATCTCGCCCTCGTAGCTGCCGTGCGGATGGACGCCGGAGAGCACCTTCATCAAGGTGGACTTCCCGGCGCCGTTCTCACCGCAGATGGCGTGGACCTCGCCCTGGCGGACGGTCAGCGTGACGTCCGAGAGCGCTTTGACACCGGGAAAGGTCTTGACGATCGAGCGCATTTCCAGGACGGGTCCCGCCATGGTCGTGCCTTCCAATCAGGGTTGTCGGGGTCGGGTGCGTCCGGATTACTTGAGCTCGGCGTCCGTGTAGTAGCCGCCCTTGACCAGCACGTCCTCGTAGTTGCTCTTGTCTACGCTCACCGGCTGCAACAGGTAGGAGGGAACGACCTTGGTGCCGTTGTCGTAGGTCTTGGTGTCGTTGACCTCGGGCTTCTTGCCCTTGAGGGTGTCGTCGACCATGGCCGCCGCGACCTCGGCGAGCTTGCGGGTGTCCTTGTAGACGGTCTGCGTCTGCTCACCGGCGATGATCGACTTCACCGAGGCCAGCTCGGCGTCCTGGCCGGTGATGACCGGCAGCGGCTTGCTCTTGGAGCCGTAGCCGTCGGACTTCAGCGAGGACAGGATGCCGATCGAGATGCCGTCGTACGGGGAGAGGACCGCGTCGACCCGCTGGCTCTTGTAGGACGAGGTCAGGATGTCGTCCATGCGCTTCTGGGCGGTGGCGCCGTCCCAGCGCAGGGTGGTGACCTTGGTGAGCTCGGTCTGGCCGGAGCGGACGACCAGCTTCTTGCTGTCGATGTACGGCTTGAGGACGCTCATCGCACCGTTGAAGAAGTACTTGGTGTTGTTGTCGTCGTTGGAGCCGGCGAACAGCTCGACGTTGAAGGGGCCCTTGCCGCTCTTCAGGCCCAGCTGGTCGACGATGTAGTTGGCCTGGAGCTCGCCGACCTTGGTGTTGTCGAAGGACGCGTAGTAGTCGACGTTCTTGGTGCCGAGGATCAGCCGGTCGTAGGCGATGACCGGGATGCCGGCGTCCGCGGCCTCCTGGAGCACGTTGTTCAGGGACTTGTTGTCGATCGCCGCGACGATCAGGCCCTTGACGCCCTGGGTGATCAGGTTCTCGATCTGCGAGACCTGCTGGTCCGGGTCGTCCTCGCCGTAGACCAGCTTGGTCTTGTAGCCCTTGGTCTCCAGGTTCTTGACGACGTTCTTGCCGTCGGAGATCCAGCGCTCGGAGGACTTGGTCGGCATCGCGATGCCGATCGTGGCCCCCTTGACGCTGCCGCCCTTGTCCTTGCCGCCGCCCTCGCTGTTCTGGCCGCAGGCGGACAGGGTGAGGGCGAGGGAGGCGGCTGAGGCCATGGCGGCGAGGGCGGCTCTGCGGTTGCGCATGTGATCAGTCCTTGTTCTTCTCGACGTTGAGAGGTCCTGGGCGTTTCAGGCGCCGGTGGGAAAGCGGTGGAGCGTCCCGGGCAGCCGGGAGCCGAGCGGCGCCATGTCGCCGTCCGCGCCGTGCCGGGCGAGCAGATCCAGGGCGAGGCGGCCGCGCCGCACCCGCTCCCGGGCGGTGTCCAGGGTCACGTCCCGCAGATGGGTGCCCCACGGGTAGATGCCGGGAGCCCTGGACAGGCCGAACTTCAGATAGAGCGGCGCGCCCCGCCGGATGAGCTCGGCGACCTCGTACATCCGGATGTATCCGCCGAGGTCGTCGGGGGCCTCGACGTACATGTCCATGGGGGCGCCGGACACCCGGCGGATCTCGGTGAGATGACCGAGCGTCAGGTCGCTGGGCACATTGACGGAGTCGGCGCCGAGGCGCTCGTACACCGCGTACGACGCCGGGTTGACCGGCCCGATCAGTGCCGAGACCTTGAGCGTGGTGTCGGCCGGGATGATGCCGCTCTCCCGCGCCCGGTGCAGCGTCCACAGCACGCCCTCGTCGGCGACCAGCAGGCATTTGACGCCCAACTCGGTTGCGCGGACGGCGTCTTCGACGCATCCGGCGACCGCGTCGTGGCCCCGGGCGCGCAGGCCGCCGCCGCGCGAGTCGGTGCGCACCGAGCCGCCGATGTCCCAGGTGCCGCGCGGGCCGGTGAACAGGCAGAGTTCGATGTCGCGTTCATCGGTGGCCTCGACCATCTCGGTGATCTCGGCATCGGTCAGCATCCACACGCCGCTGCCCTGGCTGATCCGGTGGATCGGCACGTCGAGCCGGGAGGACTCCTTGAGGACGACCGCCAGCGCCTCGGGACCCTCGCACGAGGGGATCTCGGTGCGCCAGCGGCCGCCGCCCGGGAAGGTGTGCGCGGAGGCGTCGGCGGGGTCGAGGGCGGGCGCGCCCAGGCCCAGGGTGGTGAGCGCCTGCTCACCGGGCCGGCGGGCTGCCGCGGCGGAAGCGTCGGTCACAAGCTGTCCTTCATGTTCGATATTTCGGACAAGGTTCGCGGCTCGGGGCGGAAAAAGGCTCGGGTGTACGCCGGTCACGGCGTCGTCAGGTGAACGCCGTGGCCGGCGTACGGCTAGGGGCGGAGCAGCACCTTGCCGACCTTCGGATCGCCGGCTCCCACCAGCTCGATGGCCTGCGAGAACTCGGTCAGCGGCAGCTCGTGCGTGACCAGGGGCAGCGGGTCGAGCAACCCGGCGCCGAAGACCCGTACCGTGTGCGCCCAGGCGTCCGGCGGCGCCCCGAAGACGGTGTGCACCTCCAGCTGCCGTACGACCAGATCGGTCGGGTCGAGACCCTCGGCGCCCGGCGCCGGGATACCCGTCAGGACCAGGCGCCCGCCGCGTCTGAGCAGGGAGGCGGCGGTGCGCGCGGCGGACGCGGACCCGGCGGTCTCGATGACGACGTCGAAGTCGCCGGGCAGTGCCGGACTTCCGGCGTTCTTCGTGCGGAAGTCGCCGGCCCCGAACCGCATGGACAGGGCCTCCCGGTCGTTGCGCGTGCCCACGACCAGCAGCTCCGACGGCGAGGCCGCCTTCAGGAACTGCACCGCGAACATCCCCAGCGTCCCGGTGCCGACCACCGCGACCCGCTCGCCCGGCCGGGCGTTCCCCTTGAGCGCGGCGGCCGCGATACAGGCAGCCGGCTCCAGGAGGGCGGCGGCGGTGAGGTCCGCCTCGTCCGGCAGGACGTGCAGGAGCCGGGCCGGGAGGGTGAGCGTGCCGGCCATGGCGCCCGGCTGGGTGAAGCCGGTCTCCTCGTACCCCGCGGTGCACAGCGTGGTCTCGCCCGCGTGGCAGCGGTCGCACACCTGGCAGTTGCGGAAGCCCTCGCCCACCACCTTGCGGCCGACCAGGAAGTCCTGCACCCCGGCGCCCACCGACCACACCGTCCCGGACCACTCGTGGCCTGGCGTCAGCGGGTAACGGACGTACCCCTCGGGCCGGTTGCCCTGGTACACCTCACGGTCGCTGCCGCAGATGCCGACCGCGTGCACGGCGACCAGGGCCTCGCCCGGACCCGGCTCGCGCGGCTCGTGCGGGACGACGCGGTGCGTGCCCGGCGCTTCGATGACGACGGCGGTGTTCACTTCTGGGCGCCCTTCGGCTTGCGCTGCTCCCAGCCGTCGGCCCACAGGTCGAACCTGGCCTGCTGCTGGGGGAACTCGGCGGCCGCGTCGGCGTCGAACTCGACGCCGAGACCGGGTGCGTCGGACAGTGGGAAGTACCCGTCGACGACCTCCGGGGCGCCTCTCACGACCTTTTTGATCTCCGCGTCGGCGAAGTCGTTGAAGTGCTCCAGGATCTTGAAGTTCGGGGAGGTGAACCCGACCTGGAGCGAGGCCGCGGTGAGCACGGAGCCGCCCACGTTGTGGGGAGCGACGAGCATGTAGTGGGTCTCGGCGGTGGCGGCCAGCTTCCGGGTCTCCCAGATGCCGCCGATGTGGCCGACGTCCGGCTGGACGATGTCGACGGCCTGGCTCTCGAAGAGCTCACGGAACTCGATCCGGTCGTGGATCCGCTCGCCGGTCGCCACCGGCAGGTCCACCTTGGCGGCCACCTTCTCCAGCGCCTTGAGGTTCTCCGGCGGCACCGGCTCCTCCAGCCAGGCCGGCTTGAACGGGGCCAGCTCCCTGGCCAGCCGGACCGCGGTGGCGGGGGAGAAGCGGCCGTGCATCTCCAGCATCAGCTCGGCGTCCGGGCCGATGGCGTCTCGCACGGCCTCGATGAGGGAGACGGAGTAGAGGGTCTGCGCGTGGTCGAGCTCGAAGTGCCCGGTGCCGAACGGGTCGATCTTGAGGGCCTTGTATCCGCGGGCCATGACCTCCTGGGCGGCCTTGTGATAGGCCTCCGGGGTCCGCTCCGTCGTGTACCAGCCGTTGGCGTACGCCTTGACCTTGTCGGTGACCTTGCCGCCGAGCAGCTGCCAGACCGGGACGCCGAGCGCCTTGCCCTTGATGTCCCAGCAGGCCATCTCGACCACCGCGATGCCGGACATCACGATTTCACCCGCCCGGCCGTAGTCGCCGTACTTCATACGGCGGACGAGGTCCTCGACGGCGAATGGGTCCGAACCGAGAATGTGGTTGGCCTCGGCCTCCCGCAGATAGCCGATCAGCGCATCGGTGCGACCGAGCATCCGGGTCTCGCCGAGTCCCGTGATCCCTTCGTCGGTGTGCACCTGTACGTAGGTCAGGTTGCGCCACGGCGTCCCCACCACGTGTGTGCTGATTCCGGTGATGCGCACGGCAGTTGCCTCTCAGCTGTTCGATATTTCGTCACACGTTCGAAATGTTGGCGTGACAGTAAGGAGGGGGCGGCGGGAGTGTCAATGGGGCGAACAGGTAACGGTTTCGACAAGGCTTTCGAGAGCTTTTTCGATCTCCCACAGAACCTTCACAGTGGTGCCTAGGAACGTGACCGGTGCGGAACTTAGTCTTCCGGCGTCATGGACTACTGCCACCCGTGCCGTCGGCACCTCAACGGCGCCCTCGCCTGCCCGGGGTGCGGCACACCCGTCGAAGAGCTACGCGCGTATCAGCAGCAAGCGGATGCGCTCCCTCAGGATCCGTACGAGTACGAGGACGAGTCCCCGTACGACGGTTACGACGACGAGGGCGAACAGGACGACGAGAGTTACGACGGCGACGGTGGCAGCGACGAGAACGATCCGCGGGGACGCGCGGCCCGGCGCCGTGAGCAGGGCCGTGGGCGCGGCCGGGGACGGGCGCGCGGAGGAGCCGCCGAGGGCCCGGCCGGCGCCGACGCGAGCCGTCGCGACCGCAAGGCCGCGGCCCATCGCCGACGGCGGCGCCGCGCCATTCTGATCACCGCGGGGTTCGTCCTCGCGGCGGGTGGTCTGAGCCTTGCCGAACTGGGCATCGACGCCCCCTTCTCCAGCCCGAAACCGGTCGCGGCCGGAGGCGAGACGACCGACGGCGGCTCCTCGTCCGCGGAGTCCGGCAAGACCGCCAAGCCCCTGGACGACGCGCCCGGCGGCTCGTCGGGAGCGGGCTCCGCCTCATCGGACGCCTCCGCCTCCCCGTCGGCCTCGGCGTCCGACAAGGACAAGGCGTCCAAGTCCCCGGACGACAAGGCGACGGACAAGTCGGACCAGTCGTCCGCCGCAGGCTCGGACACGACGACATCACGGCCGACCGCCACGACCACGGCCCAGCCGGCCCCCACCCCGACCACGGCCCCCACGACATCCGTCCCGACCGCCCATCCGTCACCGACCCAGACGTGCAAGCGGTTCTTGTGGTGGTGCACGTGAGGTAGTCGACGGGCCGATATGGGCGCGGGGGCTGCGGCGCGGCCGGGCAGGGCGATCGTTGTCGGTGCCCACCCCGCCGTGGTTCCGATGACGTCTGCTGCGACCGCCGCTCTGTCGCAGTCGCAGTCGCGCGGGCGGTTCTTGCGGTGGTGTGCGTGGGGTAGTTGTCGGGGCCGGTCGGTCGGCTGTCGCCGGTATGGGCGCGGGGGCTGCGGCGCGGCCGGGCAGGGCGATCGTTGTCGGTGCCCACCCCGCCGTGGTTCCGATGACGTCTGCTGCGACCGCCGCTCTGTCGCAGTCGCAGTCGCGCGGGCGGTTCTTGCGGTGGTGTGCGTGGGGTAGTTGTCGGGGCCGGTCGGTCGGCTGTCGCCGGTATGGGCGCGGGGGCTGCGGCGCGGCCGGGCACGATCGCGCGGCCGGCGACCACCCCGGCCGCAGTACCGACGACCCGCGGCGGGCGCCCGGCCGGCGTCCACCCCGAAGCCGCGGTGTTGTTCTTCTGCGAATCCGGCGGAGCTGCTACGCAGTTGTGACCGCCACGACCACCCCCCGGTCGGCCGCAGGGTTCACCGCCGCCGACACCCGTACCGCCGCCGCCCGGGCCACGCGGCCCGCGTGGGTTGCCGTTGTCAGGAGCAGGGGCTGGAGGTGTTCCAGACCGGCGACCACCAGTTCCTCGCCCGCTATCAGCACCGGGCGGGCCGCCTTCGTCGTTGCCGCTGCCGCCTCGGTCAGGTCGGCCAGGGGTGGCAGTGTGGCGCGGACGACGCTCACGCCCGCCTTGGCCGCCCGCTCCGCCAGGGCCACCTGGAGGGGCATCAGGGGAGCCACGGCCGCGGTGAGCGCGTCCGCGATGCGGCGGAGTTCGGGGGAGGAGTCCCGCAGAACCTCGGCCGCCGCACGGAGCACCGGGGTGAGGGCCAGCAGCACACCCGCCCCCAGGCCCGCCGCCGCGGGCAGCAGCGGGGACATCGCCTCGGCCAGCTCCCCGACCGCAGCGGCCACCTCCTCCACGGCCGGCTCCACCGCGTCCAGCACCGGCAGCAGGCTGTCGCCGAGGGCGGCGAGCAGGGCCTGCGCCGGTTCGCTCACCGGGTGCACCGCCAGCGGCGCACCGCTCGTACCCAGCCGGGTCAGCGTGTCGACGATCCGGTAGAACGCCTCCTGCGCCTGCGGTGACGCACTCGCCTCCGCCAGTTCCGCCGTGGTCTGCCGTAACACCCGCAACAGCTCGGTGCCCGAACCGTCCCGCGGATCCAGGGTGTTGATCGCGATCCTGGTGATGTTCCCGGCCGTGTCCAGGAGTTGGCCGGTGATGTCGGTGGTGCTGCGTGCCATGCGCAGCATGTCGTCCCTGCTGGGCAGCGATGGAATCGTCGCCATGGCCCCTCCCGCCTCTCCTCGGCCCGCGTCTCGCGTGCGCCCGACCCCAGCATGCCCCGTACGCCCCCTTCGCCATCGGCCGTCCGGGGCATCGGTGACACCGAGATCCCCTTGTTGCCGTTGAGTCGAACAGGTACGTCCCGCCGTACCGATCTCTGAACCGCGAAGGAGGTACGCGTGCGCCCCACCGCAAGAGCCGTTCCCCCGAGACCCGTTCTGAGTGTTCCGCACGTCGTGCTGTCCGGCACCGAACCCCTCTTCCCGGACCATCCGAAGGGGAAATCCGCCCGGTTGGCAAGGGCGTTGATCACAGTGGGAGCAGCGAGCAGCGGCTCGGTTGAGGAGAGCGGATGACACAGGAGATCACCGTCCACGGCACGGTCGCCGATGGCTTCGAGCCGGTGCGCGAGGAGTTCGCCGCCTTCGTCGCCGGTGAACGAGCAGACTACGAAGGTCAGTTGTGCGCGTATGTCAACGGGCGGAGGGTCGTCGACCTATGGGTGGGGGAGGACGCCGACGGGGATTGCCTCTACGGCGTGTACTCCTCCACCAAGGGAGCCGCCCATCTCGTGGCGGCGACGCTCGTTCAGGACGGCACCCTGGAACTGGACCGCAAAGTCACCTACTACTGGCCTGAGTTCGCCGCGGAGGGCAAGGGCTCGCTGACCCTGCGCGATCTGCTGGCGCACCGGGCGGGCCTGGTCGGCACAGACTCCGGGTTCACACTGGCGGAGCTGGCCGACGACCGGGCGATCGCCGAACGCCTCGCCGACCAGCGGCCGTTCTGGCGGCCCGGCACCGCCTTCGGCTACCACGCCCTGGTCATCGGCGCGCTCACCGGTGAGGTCGTACGGCGCGCCACGGGCCGTACGATCCAGGAACTGCACGAGGAGCGGGTCCGCGCCCCCTACGGCCTGGACTTCTATCTTGGCCTGCCCGCTTCCCGCGAGCCGCGCTTCCGCACCACCCAGCCGATGCTGCCGACCTCCGGGCAGCAGTCTCTGCTCGACGCGCAGCCGAGCGGTCCGCACACCCTCGCGTCCATCGCCTTCAACGGCCACGCGGCCGAGCCGACCGACCTGGAGTCCCTCGCCAACGAGCGCCTGATCCGTGCGAAGGGCCCGGCATCGGTCGGCGGGGTAGCCTCGGCGCGTGGGCTCGCCGGGCTGTACGCGGCGATGATCAGCGACATCGACGGCAAGGCACCGCTGCTGAAGCCGGACACGGTGGCGGAGTTCGGCCAGTTCCACTCCGTCGGCTACGACCTGGTGGCGCGGGCGCACAAGTCGTTCGGCCTCGGCTTCCAGACGACCGCCGACACCTGGCACCCGTTCCTGGGGGTCGGCGCGATCGGCCACAGCGGCGCGGCGGGCTCCCAGTCCTTCGCCGACCCCCGCAGCGGCCTGGCCTACGGCTACACCCGCCGCCGCTTCGCCTTCCCGGGCGGCGCGGCCCCGGAGAACGACCGCCTGGCAAGAGCCGTACACGGAGCAGCACTGAAGATCTGACGGGGACAGCAGGCGGCGGCCACCACGAGGAGCTAGCCCAACACGACCGTAATGTTCCCCCGCGTAGCCTTCGAATACGGACACACCTGGTGAGCCTTCTCAACCAGACCCCGTGCCGTGTCCGCATCGACATTCGGGATCACCGCCGATATCTCGACGATGATCCCGAAGCCGTCGTCGTTCTTGCCGATGCCGACCTTGGCGGTGACCGTCGAACCGGAGATGTCGGCTCCCTCCTGGCGGGCGACGACACCGAGGGCGCCCTGGAAGCAGGCGCTGTAGCCGGCGGCGAACAGCTGCTCCGGGTTGGTGCCGGCGCCGCTGCCGCCCATCTCCTTGGGCGGGTTCACGACCACGTCGAGCCTGCCGTCGTCGGTGGCGACCCGTCCGTCGCGGCCGTTCTCCGCGGTGGCGACGGCGGTGTAAAGGACGTCGGACTGCTGAATGGGCATGCGGTTGTCTCTCTCCTCGGTCCATGGCGACTCGCGCCCACGATCGCCATGGATGTCGGAAAGAAGTTACCGCATGCCGAAAACGGCCGGGAAGCCCTTAGAGCTTGACGATCATCTTCCCGGTGTTGTCGCCGCGCAGGACCCCGAGGAACGCCTCCAGGTTGTTCTCGATGCCCTCGACGACGGTCTCGCGGTACTTCAGCCGCCCCGACGCCACCCACGGGCCGACCTCGGCCACGAACTGCGGCTGCAGGTCGTAGTGGTCGCCGACCAGGAAGCCCTCGATACGGCCACGGGTCTGGATGAGCCGGGCGAGGTTCCTCGGGCCGGGGGCGGGCTCGGTGTTGTTGTAGACGGAGATCATTCCGCAGACGGCGATCCGGCCGCCCTGGTTCAGCGACCCGATGGCCGCCTCCAGGTGGTCGCCGCCGACGTTGTCGAAGTAGACGTCGATGCCGTCGGGAGCGGCCTCGCGCAGCTGCTCGGCCACCGGGCCGTTCTTGTAGTTGAAGGCGGCGTCGAAGCCGTACTCCTCCACCAGCAGCTTGACCTTCTCGTCGGACCCGGCGGAGCCGACGACCCGCGAGGCGCCCTTGAGCTTGGCGATCTGGCCGACCTGGCTGCCCACGGCACCCGCGGCGCCGGAGACGAAGACGCTGTCGCCCTCCTTGAAGGAGGCGGTGCGCAGCAGGCCGGCGTAGGCGGTGAGGCCGGTCATGCCGAGGACGCCGAGATACGTCGACAGCGGCGCGGCCGCGGGGTCGACCTTGACGGCGTTCTTCGCGTCCATGGCCGCGTACTCGCGCCAGCCGAAGAAGTGCAGGACGTGGTCGCCCACCGAGATTCCCTCGGCGTTGGAGGCCACGACCTCGCCGACCGCGCCGCCCTGCATGACCTTGCCCAGTTCGTAGGGGGCCGCGTACGACTTGGCGGCACTCATCCGGCCGCGCATGTACGGGTCGACCGAGAGGTACTTGTTCCGTACCAGCACCTGGCCCTCGCCTGGCGTCGGGACCTCTGCCTCGACCAGGGCGAAGTCCTCGGGCTTCGGCCAGCCGACGGGACGGCTGAGGAGGTGCCATTCGCGGTTGATCATGACAGTGCCTTTCGGATTTGTTTCAGTAACTGAAACAACCATGCGCCTGAATATTTCATGATGTCAAGTAACCGGGTACTCTTGAGGGCATGTCCACCCCACAGAAGACCTATCGCCCCGACCGGCTGACCATGGAGGTCGTCGAGCTGATCGGGGACGTCGTGGCCCGGTTCTACGCGGACTACGAGGAAGCGGCGGGTGAGCACACGCTGACCGGAGCGCAGGCCCGCCTGCTCAGCCTCCTGTCCCTGGAGCCGCTGCCGATGCGCAAGCTCGCGCAGAAACTGAAGTGCGAGCCGTCGAACGTGACCGGGATCGTGGACCGCCTGGAGTCCCGCGGCCTGGTCGAGCGCCGTCCCGACCCGGCGGACCGCCGGGTGAAGCTCGCCGCCGCCACCGACGAGGGCCGGCAGGTCGCCCAGGACCTCCGTGACGGCCTGCGCTTCGCCCGCGAGCCCCTCGCCGGACTCTCCGACGAGGAGCGGCTGTCCCTGCGGGACCTGCTGCGACGGATGCTGGACGGATAGGCCCCCGGGCCCCTGGGGCTCCTTGGGGCACCCCGGTAAAGTTTTCGTCATGCGCGATCTTGGGGCGGGATTCGGTTATCTCCTGAGGGGCCAGCGCTGGGTGGCCCGGCACGGCAAGCAGTACGGCTTCGGCCTCGTGCCCGGCCTGATCACCCTGGTCCTCTATGCGGCCGCGCTCGTCGCGCTGGCCGTCTGGGGCGAGGACGTCGTCGGCTGGGCCACGCCCTTCGCCGACGACTGGTCGAGCCCCTGGCAGGGTCTGTTCCGGGGCTTCCTCACGGCGGTGCTCTTCGCCCTGGGCCTCCTGATGGCCGTCCTCACCTTCACCGCGCTCACCCTTCTGATCGGCCAGCCCTTCTACGAGAACCTCTCCCAGAAGGTCGACCGGGACGTGTCGCCCGACGGCACGGCACCCGAGTCGGGCCTCCCCCTGTGGCGCGAACTGTGGATCTCGGCCCGCGACAGCCTGCGCATCCTGATCCGCGCCGCCGTCTGGGGCGTGCTGCTGTTCGCCCTCGGATTCCTGCCGTTCGTCGGCCAGACGGCCGGACCGGTGCTCGGGTTCCTCGTCACCGGCTTCTTCCTCACCGAGGAACTCGCCGCCGTGGCCCTGCAGCGCCGGGGCGTCGAGCTGCGCGCCCGGCTCACCCTGCTGCGCTCCCGCAAGACCCTGGTCTGGGGCTTCGGCACCCCCCTCGGCCTGGCCTTCCTGGTCCCGTTCGTCGCGGTCTTCCTGATGCCGGGCGCGGTCGCCGGGGCGACGCTGCTGGCACGGGATCTGCTGGGCGAGGAGACCGACGAGGACGCGGACCAGGACACGGACGACACCGAGGCGGAGCAGGTCACCTCCTGAACGCGGCGTCCGCCGCCACCGTCACGATCGACCGCACCTGGTCGATGATGTCGAGCCGGTTCCGCACGAACTCCGGGTCCGTGACCGTGCCGGAGGCCGGGTCCGTGTTTCCGGTGCCGAACTGGAGCACGGGGGTGTGGACATGGCCGCCGGGCAGGGTGTCGTGCAGGCCCAGGCGGTCCCGGAGCAGCGTCGCGCGGTAGGCGATCTCGTTGGAGAGGTAGTTGCCACCACCGCCGGCGCGGGCCGCCGAGCCGGGGGTCGGGCCGTCGGCCCGTACGACGGGATCGGTGCCGCCCGCCGGGATCTCGGTCACCTCCGTGTGGTCGTACACGGGGAAGCGCCCGGTGTGCGCGGCCACGATCGCCGAGTAGGGCAGCGTGGTGGTCGTCCACTGCGGCTGCGAGGCCGGGTCGGTGACCGGGATCGTCTCCGTCCGGCCGATGGCGTCGTTGTCCGGGAAGCCGCCCCGCCAGGCCCCGTTGGTGCGCTCGACGTCGAAGCGCCCGAGCCGGCCCTGGCTCACGGTCGTGAAGAGGTCGACCTTCGGCAGGTAGGGCCGCAGCGTCCGCTCCACCGCTCCGTCCGCGAAGTCCTGCCAGCGCACCGGGAACACGGCCGTCTCCACGCGCGCCGGACCGTCTGCCGTCTCGATCACCGTGCCGTCGAGCGCGAGCGCCGTGGCCCCGGACGGGTTGGAGATGCGGATGTCGCGGTCGAGGGTGAACGGGTCGAAGCCGGTGACCAGGATCCGGCGGACGCCCTTGCCGTGCGGATAGCGGATGCCGGTCTGACCGCGCGAGGTCCGCTCCAACTCCGAGAGCAGCGCCGACCGCTGTGCGTCCGACAGCCCGAACTCCGGCTCCCACGTCCGCACTTCCCGGGTCATCCCCAGCCGGGCCCAGTACAGCGGCCGGTCGTCGTCCCGGCTGAGGTCACCGCCCGCGGGCCCCCGCCCCTGCGCCCGCTCGACCGCCCGCCGCCACAGCGCCGATCCCTCCCGTACGACGATGCGACGGGCCTGGGCGTAGGCGTGCGCGGAGTCGAGCGCGCGGGCGAACTCGGGGGCCACGGTGTCGAATCCCGAGCGCCGGAGGATCTCCTGGGGCACGGCCTTGTCGAGCCGCTGTTCCTCGACGGTCGGCGCGGACGCCGTGCCGGCGGACGCCGTCGCCGTCGGGACCGCCATCCCGGCCATCAGAGCCAGTCCGAGGACGCCGATCCGAACACGTAAAGAATTCAAGGGAGTTCAAGTCCTTTCATCGCTGTGCGGCGCTTGGCGCGGGACGGCGGAAGTATCGCGTGACGGGTGTGGTCTACGCCATGGTGCCCTCGATGCCCGGGACCTTCGCCGCGGCCGCACGCCGGGCCGTGCGGAACGCCCCCGTGGCCGGCGTCGGCGTCCGCCCCCGAACCGTTGCCGCGTACACCGCCCGCGCGGGGGCACCCTCGTCGAGGACGGGCAGCAGGACCACGTTCACCGCGTTCGCGCCGCGTCCAGTGTCGACGGATCGGGTCCGTGGTCCGGGGATACGGGGGCGGTGCTGTCCGTCGCCGGATCGGGTGCCCCAGGGCGCGCCTGCCGATCGCCACGGCGGCGACGGACATCTCCCGGCTCGACGAACACGGCGCCGTACGAGGGAGTTCCTCACCGGGGCCCCGCCCACGAGCATGACCTTCGAGGTGCCGCGGCTGTTCCGGCCGGAGGCTCTGGTCGAGATCGAAATCGTGGCGGCGGTGCCCGGAGGCAGGTGATACTGCCGCGCATGAAGACAGCGAAGGCCGTCAACCTGGGCGTCCTGTTCCTGATAGAACTCGGCGCCCTCGCGGCCGCCGCCCACTGGGGCTTCACCCGAGACGCGTCCGCCCCCGCGCGGTGGCTGCTCGGCCTCGCCGCGCCCGCCGTACTCGTCGTGCTGTGGGCGCTGTTCGGCTCGCCGAAGGCGTCGTACACGACACGCGGAGCGGCCCGCGCCGGCTTCGAACTGCTGTGGTTCGGGGCCGGGGTGCTCGCGCTGTTCGCCGCCGGGGCGACGGGCTGGGGGATCGCCTTCGCACTGGTCTGCGCGGTCAGCAAGACGCTGGCGGTCCTCTGGCGGCAGTGACCGGGTGATGGACACGATGGGAGGTACCCAGCGGACTTCGACGAGGAGGTACCACCGTGGCGGAGACCGGGAACACCCGAGCGGACGCGGCCCGTGAGGCCGTCGTGGAGGCTGCCCTCCGGCGGCTCGACCTGGACGCCAAGACCCGCCTCCTGGCCGGCCAGGACATCTGGACCCTGCCCGCCCTGCCGGAGATCGGCCTGAAGTCCCTCGTCATGTCCGACGGCCCGATCGGCGTCCGGGGCGTGCGCTGGACCGCCGACGACCCGTCCGTCGCCCTGCCCTCCCCGACCGCGCTCGCCGCCACCTGGGACCCGGAACTGGCCCGCCGCGCCGGTGTCCTGCTCGCCCAGGAGGCCCGCCGCAAGGGCGTCCATCTGCTCCTCGCCCCCACCGTCAACCTGCACCGCTCCCCGCTCGGCGGCCGCCACTTCGAGGCCTACAGCGAGGACCCGTACCTCACCGGACGGATCGGCACCGGCTATGTGACCGGTGTGCAGTCCGGCGGCGTCGGCACCACCGTCAAGCACTTCGTCGCCAATGACGCCGAGACCGACCGCTTCACGGTGAACAACCTGGTCTCCGGACGCGCCCTGCGCGAGCTGTATCTGGCCCCCTTCGAGGCGATCGTCGAGAACGCCCGCCCCTGGGGCATCATGACCGCCTACAACTCGGTCAACGGCACGACGATGACCGAGCACCACCACCTGGTCAACGAGGTCCTGCGCGGCGAATGGGGCTTCGACGGCCTCAACGTCTCCGACTGGACGGCCGCCCGCTCCACCGTCGCCGCGATCGAGGGCGGCCTCGACGCGGCGATGCCCGGACCGGTCACGGTGTACGGCGAACCGCTCGCGCGGGCCGTCCGCGCCGGGCAGGTGTCCGAGGCGGCGGTCGACACGGCCGTACGGAACGTACTGCGCCTCGCCGCACGCGTCGGCATCCTGGAGGGCGCCGAGCCGGTCGTCACCGAACTGCCGGATCCGGTCGACGGGGAGGCCCTGGCCCGCGAGATCGCCCGCCGCTCCTTCGTCCTCGTGCGGAACGAGCGCGGTGCCCTGCCCCTGGCGGCCGGCCGCAAGGTGGCCCTGATCGGCGCCGCCGCCCGTGACGCCCGCATCCTCGGCGGCGGCTCCGCCACCGTCTTCCCGTCCCGGATCGTCTCCCTGCTCGACGCCCTCACCGCGGCCCTCCCACAGGGCGGACTCACCTACGCCGTCGGCGCCGACCCGAGCACCGAACTCGCCGTCGGCGAGCGTGGGTTCGCGCTGCGCGCCGTCTGCCGGGACGCCGCGGGCCGGGTCATCGGCACCGGCACCGCCCCGGGTGGCCAGATCCATTGGACCGGCTCCGACTTACCCGAGGGCGTCACCTTCGACACGCTCCACACCGTCGAACTGACCGGCAGCTACACCCCGCGCGACACCGGCGAGCACTCCTTCGGCATCAAGGGTCTGGGCGCCTTCACGCTCACGATCGGCGGCACGACGTGCTACGACGACGTCCAGCGCCCCACCGGCGGCGACCCCTTCGCCGCCTTCTTCGGCACTCCGGTGCCCCGCGCCCGGGCCGCACTCACCGCGGGCGAACCGGTGGACGTCTCCCTCACCCATGTCGTGCCCCACCCCGGGAAGCGCCCCCTCAAGAGCGTCGTCTTCGCCGTGGCCCACCAGGACCCCCGGCGCGACCCGGACGATCTGATCGCCGAGGCCGTCGAGGCCGCGCGCGACGCCGACACCGCGGTCGTGGTCGTCGCCACCACCGAACGGGTCGAGTCGGAGGGCTTCGACCGCCGCGACCTGCGTCTGCCCGGCCGCCAGGACGACCTGGTCCGCGCGGTCGCCGCCGTCAACCCCGACACCGTCGTGGTCGTCAACTCCGGCTCCCCGGTGGAACTGCCCTGGCGCGACGAGGTCGCGGCCGTGCTGCTCGGCTGGTTCCCCGGTCAGGAGGGCGGCGCGGCCCTGGCCGACGTGCTGACGGGGGCGTACGAGCCCGGCGGCCGGCTGCCGACCACCTGGGGCTCCCTGGACGACGCCCCGGTCACCCAGGTCGTCCCGGACGACGGCGAGCTCCCCTACGCCGAGGGCGTGTTCATCGGCTACCGCGCCTGGGAGAAGGCGGGCCGCACCCCGTCGTACGCCTTCGGCCACGGACTCGGCTACACCGAGTGGACGTACGAGTCGCTGGAGGTCGAGGGCACGACCGTGAAGGTCCGCGTCCGCAACTCCGGTGAGCGGGCGGGCCGGGAGGTCGTGCAGGTCTATCTGGCGCCGGCCGAGCCCGACGTGCACCGCCCCGCCTGTTGGCTGGCCGGGTTCGCGGGCGTCGAGGCGGGGCCCGGCGAGAGCGTCGAGCTGACCGTGGACGTCCCACGGCGCGCCTTCGAAATCTGGGACGACTCGTGGGTGTGTGTGAAGGGTTCGTACGAGATCACGGTGGGGAGCTCGATCGTCGACCGCCGTCTCACAGCCACGACTAACGTCTGAGCCGGGACAAGTCTCCCCATGAGCAGCCCCGGTCCGGGACCTGACCCCTGGGCCGGGGCTCGTGCCCAGATGTATCCAGGTCAGCAGCAGCCGGGGCCGTACGGCGGTCAGCAGCCGTACCCGCTGCACCGCCGGACAGGCCCTGGGCGCGGTCCGGCCCTGCCCTACTCGCGGACGCCGAAGCCGTACACCGTCTCCGACCGGTACACCACGCCCGGCCGCAGCTGGGCGCTGGGGAAACCCGGGCGGTTGGGGGAGTCCGGGAAGTGCTGGGTCTCCAGGGCGATGCCGGCGCCCGGCTCGAACGGGTCGCTCAGATGGTCCGCCGTGTAGACCTGGATGCCGGGCTCGGTGGTCGCGATCGTCAGCAGCCGCCCCGACGTCGGGTCGTGCAGCTCGGCGACCTCCGCGGGCGCCTCGGTCACCCCCTTGTCGAACACGAAGTTGTGGTCGTAGCCGGAGCCGACCTTGCGTGCTGTGCGGAAGTCGAAGCGGGAGCCGGTCACGCCCCGCAGCTCGCCGGTCGGGATCAGCCCCGCGTCGACCGGGGTGAACCGGGAGGCGGCGATCCGGAGTTCATGGCCGCCCGCGTTGCCCGAGCCGGCCAGGTTGAAGTAGCTGTGGCTGGTCAGGTTCACCACGGTCGGCTCGTCCGTCACCGCCTCGTAGGAGATCCGCAGCGCGCCGGACTCGTCGAGGGCGTAGGTCGCCGAGACCTCCAGCCGGCCCGGGAAGCCCTCCTCGCCGTGCGGGCTGACCCGGGTGAGCCGCACGCCGTGTTCGACCGGCTCCGCGGTCCAGACGCGCTTGTCGAAGCCGTGGTCGCCGCCGTGCAGGCAGTGGGGTCCGTCGTTCGGCTCAAGCGCGTACGTCAGACCGTCGAGCGGGAAGCGGGCGTTCCCGATCCGGTTCGCGTACCGCCCGATCAGCGCGCCGAAGTACGGCTCGGGATGCGCCAGATAGTCGTCGAGGCCGGCGAACCCCAGCACGACGTTCGCCGTCCGTCCTCCCCCACTCTCGGCTTCGCTCGAGCGGGGGGTCCCCCATCGGTCCGGGACCTCGATGGACTGCACGATCCCGCCGTACGTCAGGACCCGCACCCGCACCTCGGCGCGCTCCAGCGTCCAGCGGTGCACCGAGGTTCCGTCCGAAAGTGTGCCGAAAAGTTCGCTCATGTCGGAAACCCTAGGTCACCGGCTCGGCCGCGGTGACGGTGCGGTACGCGATGGCCGCGAGCCGCGCCTGACCGTCCGTGCTCGGGTGGAACCAGTCCCAGTGGCTCAGCTGGTCGGTGCCGAACTCGTAGTCGAATACGGCGCCCCCGTCGAAGCGGCACCGGCGGTCCTTGGCACAGACCTCCTTCAGCACCTTGTTGTAGGCCTCCACCCGCTGCTGCACCTTGTCCCTGCGCAGGGTCGCCGCCGCGGCCAGGTCGTCCGCGTCGCTCAGCATCGACGGGCAGATGCCGAGCTTCCACACCTGCTTGCCCAGCGGGTTCGTACGGCCCTGCGACCACAGCCGCTTCAGGTTCGGCACGCTCGCCACATACACCTGCGTCTTCGGCAGGGACTCGCGCAGCGTGCTCAACGCCTCCTCGAACTGGTCGCGGAAGTCGTCCACCGGGGTCATCGCCGAGGCCCTGGCCCGGCAGGCGTCGTTCGCCCCCGCCATCACGGTCACCAATTGCGGCCTACGGGCGACCGCGTGAGCCATCTGGTCCGGCAGGTCGGCCATCCGGGCCCCGGTCACCGCGTAGTTCCAGCTGTTCTCGGCCGCCTTCTCGCGCCCCAGCAGCCGCACCGCCAGACTGTCGACCTGGGTGCTGGTGCCGGTCGCCCAGGACACCTCGGGGCAGTCGGACAGCACCGCGCACGCGTCGAAGCCACGGGTGATGGAGTCGCCGACGGCGGCGATCGAGGACGGGCTGCGGTTCCACACCGGGGCCGCCCGGGTGGCCCGTGCCTTCGTGACGTCCGGCGCGGGGGAGTTGTCACCCACCGTGTCGCAGCCGGCGGTGCCGAGGCCCGCCGCCAGCAGGACGGCGAGGACGGCCCGTGAACGCCGGCGTCGGTTTCGCATGCCCTGGTCCATCCCCTTGTCGTGCCGTCATGGTCCCCAACCCATAACAACGCGCGAGGGTTCCCGACGGGCGGCATGCAACGGCTCACACTCCTACAAGCGTCCCCCTGGGTGAATGGCGGGGTTTCCTGGCACCGGGACCGACGGTACGTCACACTCCTTGCGCCGACGCACGGTAGCCTCGCCATCAACGCGGCCGTCGCGCCACTGGCGCCGGCCAGTCCGCAAGATGTCCCGCTCTGCCCGGAGGTTCCGGTGACGACACGTGGAGTTCTGTACGTGCACTCCGCTCCGCGCGCGCTGTGCCCGCACGTCGAATGGGCCGTCGCCGGGGTGCTGGGCACCCGGGTCAACCTCGACTGGATCCGGCAGCCCGCGGCACCCGGCACCTGGCGTTCGGAGTTCTCCTGGCAGGGCGAGGCCGGCACGGCCTCCAAGCTGGCCTCCGCGCTGCGCGGCTGGCACCTCCTGCGGTTCGAGGTCACCGCGGAGCCCTGCCCGACCGCCGAGGGCGAGCGCTACAGCTGCACCCCCGAGCTCGGCATCTTCCATGCCGTCACCGGCATCCACGGCGACATCCTCATCCCCGAGGACCGGCTCCGCGCGGCGCTGACCCGGTCCCAGCGCGGCGAGACGGACCTGGAGGCGGAGATCGCCAAGCTCCTGGGCAAGCCGTGGGACGACGAACTGGAGCCGTTCCGGTACGCGGGCGAGGGAGCCCCGGTGCGCTGGCTGCACCAGGTGGTCTAGGAATCCGCACACGAGGAAGGGCCCCCACCGCCCGGTGGGGGCCCTTCGCTTGCGTACCGGCGTTTCTCAGATCGTCCGGAACGCCAGCACCACGTTGTGCCCGCCGAAGCCGAACGAGTCGTTCAGCGCGGCGATACGGCCCTCGGGCAGCTGACGCGCCTCACCGCGGACCACGTCCGCGTTGACCTCGGCGTCGAGGTCGTCGACGTTGATGGTCGGCGGGGCGAGGCGGTTGGTCAGGGCGAGGATCGACGCCACGGTCTCGATGCCGCCGGCGCCGCCGAGCAGGTGGCCGGTCATCGACTTGGTCGCGGAGATCGCCATGTGGTCGACGTCGTCGCCGAACACCTTGCGCAGGGCCTTGATCTCGGCGACGTCACCCTGCGGGGTCGAGGTGGCGTGCGCGTTCACATGCACGATCTCGGTCGGCTTGAGGTCGGTGTTGTCGAGCAGGTTCTGCAGCGCGTGCGCGATGCCGTTGCCGGACGGCTCGGGCTGCGTGATGTGGTGACCGTCGGACGAGATGCCCTGGCCGACGGCCTCGACGTAGATCCGGGCACCGCGGGCCTTCGCGTGCTCCTCGGACTCCAGGACGATCACGCCGGCGCCCTCGCCCATCACGAAGCCGTCGCGGCCCGAGTCGTAGGGACGGGAGGCGCCCTCGGGGTCGTCGTTGTTCTTGGACATCGCCATCATGTTGCCGAAAGCGACGATCGGCAGCGGGTGGATGGCCGCCTCGGTACCACCCGCGACGACGACGTCGGCGCGGCCGGTGCGGATCATCTCGATCGCGTAGCCGATGGCCTCGGCGCCGGAGGCGCAGGCCGAGACGGGGGTGTGCACACCGGCACGGGCACCCAGCTCGATACCGACGTTGGCCGCCGGGGAGTTGGGCATCAGCATCGGCACGGTGTGCGGGGAGACACGGCGAACGCCCTTGTCCTTCAGGACGTCGTACTGGTCGAGGAGGGTCGTCACACCGCCGATGCCGGAGGCGATGACCGCACCCAGCCGGTCGGGGTTCACGGACGCGTCCTCGCCGGCCTTGGCGGTGAAACCTGCGTCCTTCCAGGCCTCCTGAGCGGCGATCAGCGCGAACTGCGCGGAGCGGTCCAGCTTGCGGGCCTGCGGGCGGGGCAGGATCTCGCCCGGTTCGACGGCGATCTGCGCGGCGATTCGGACCGGCAGCTCAGCCGCCCACTCCTGCTCCAGGAGGCTGACGCCGGACTTGCCGGCGACCAGGGCCTCCCAGAACGAAGCTGCGTCGCCACCCAGCGGTGTGGTTGCGCCGATACCGGTGACGACCACGGTGCGATTGGTCGGGCTCACGGGAATTCTTTCTCCAACGGATACGGGAGGACTACCCCCGCGTCAGCGGGGACTACGGCGCCACCGCCGGGTGGCGGGGCCTTGCAGCCTCAGGCTCGAGCGGTGACTCAGGCCTGGTGCTTGAGGATGTAGTCGGTGGCGTCACCGACGGTCTTCAGGTTCTTGACGTCCTCGTCCGGGATCTTGACGTCGAAGCGCTCTTCGGCGGCGACGACGACCTCGACCATGGACAGCGAGTCGACGTCCAGGTCGTCGGTGAAGGACTTGTCCAGCTGGACGTCCTCAACCGGGATGCCGGCGATCTCGTTCACGATGTCGGCGAGACCGGCGACGATCTCTTCCTGAGTGGCGGCCATGTCAGGCGCTCCTTCTTAGATATCCAGACGGTGTGTGGCGCCCGCCGCGTGAGCGGCAGGTGTTTGCGGTTCCCGTGCCGGATCGCAGGATCCGGCACTGAGTGCCTAGGGGAGGGTAACGACCGTGGCGGCGTAGACGAGACCCGCCCCGAATCCAATGACGAGCGCGGTGTCGCCGCTCTTCGCCTCGCCGGTCGCCAGAAGCCGCTCCATGGCGAGCGGAATCGAGGCGGCCGAGGTGTTGCCGGTGGTGCGGATGTCACGGGCGACCGTGACGTGTTCCGGCAGCTTGAGGGTCTTCACCATCGAGTCGATGATCCGCACATTGGCCTGGTGCGGGATGAAGACGTCCAGGTCGTCCGCGCTGATCCCGGCCGCGTCCAGCGCCTGCTGGGCGACCTTCGCCATCTCGAACACGGCCCAGCGGAAGACCGCCTGGCCCTCCTGGGTGATCGCGGGGAACTTGACGTTGCCCTCGCTGTCCAGGGGCAGTTCGGCGAGGTCGCCGACCCGGAAGCGGTCCCAGGGGACCGTCTGCTTGATGGTCTCGGACTTGTCGCCCTCGGAGCCCCAGACGGTCGGGCCGATGGCCGGCTCCTGCGCGGGGCCGACCACGACCGCGCCCGCGCCGTCGCCGAACAGGAAGGCCGTCGCGCGGTCCTCCAGGTCGGTCAGGTCGGACAGCCGCTCGACGCCGATGACGAGCACGTACTCCGCCGAGCCCTCGACGACCATGCCCTTGGCCAGTGTCAGGCCGTAGCCGAAGCCCGCACAGCCTGCCGAGATGTCGAACGCGGCGGCCTTGGCCGTGCCCAGCTTGTCGGCGATCTCGGTCGCGACGGCCGGGGTCTGGCTGAAGTGCGAGACGGTCGAGACGACCACGGCGCCGATCTGCTCGGCGGAGATGCCCGCGTCGGCGATCGCCTTGCCGGAGGCCTCGATCGCCATCGCGGCGACGGTCTCCTCCGGGCCCGCCCAGTGCCGGGTCTCGATGCCGGAGCGCGAACGGATCCACTCGTCGGACGAGTCGATCTTCTCGAGGATCACCTCGTTGGGCACCACACGGGTGGGACGGTAGCCACCGACACCGAGGATGCGCGCGTACGGGGCGCCCTTGCTGGGCTTGATCTTCGACATGATTCGGTACGGCTCCTTAGGCGTCAGGCGTGCTCGGCGATGAGCTCGCGGGCCGCGTCGAGGTCGTCGGGGGTCTTCAGGGCCAGCGTCTTGACGCCCGGAAGGGCGCGCTTGGCCAGGCCGGTCAGCGTGCCACCGGGGCACACCTCGACGAGCGCGGTGACGCCGAGCCGCTGGAACGTCTCCATGCACAGGTCCCAGCGAACCGGGTTGGCGACCTGGCCGACCAGGCGCTCGAGCACCTCGGCACCGTCGGCGACCGCCTTGCCGTCCTTGTTGGAGACGTACGTGACCTTCGGGTCCGCGGGCGCGAGATCCGCGGCGGCCTTGGCCAGCGTCTCGACCGCGGGGGCCATGTGATGAGTGTGGAAGGCGCCTGCGACCTTCAGCGGGACGACCTTGCGGACGCCCTCGGGCTTGTCCTCGTTCAGCGCGGCGAGCTGCTCCAGCGTGCCCGCGGCGACGATCTGGCCCGCCCCGTTGATGTTCGCCGGCGTCAGCCCCAGCTTCTCCAGATGCGCGACCGACACCTCGGGGTCGCCGCCCAGCAGAGCCGACATCCCGGTCTCGGTGATCGCCGCGGCATCGGCCATGGCCAGCCCGCGCCTGCGTACGAGACCCAGCGCGGCGGCCTCGTCCAGAACGCCCGCGAAGGCGGCGGCGGTGATCTCGCCGACGCTGTGGCCCGCGACCGCGCCCGGGGAGATGTCACCCAGTGCCGTGGCGGACAGGATCCCGGCGGCGACCAGCAGCGGCTGGGCCACCGCGGTGTCACGGATGGCGTCCGCGTCGGCCTGGGTTCCGTAGTGGACGAGGTCCAGTCCGATGGCGTCCGACCATGCGGCGACGCGGTCGGCGGCACCGGGGAGGTCGAGCCAGGGAGTCAGGAAGCCGGGCGTCTGGGCGCCCTGGCCGGGAGCGACGAGTACGAGCACTCTCACACTCTCTCTTGGGGACGGCCAAGGCCGCCCGTGGGGACAGGGACGAAGAACAGGAAGGGGTTTTGTGGGCCCCCGACAAAAACCTAGGGTTGAGGATCTCCATCTGTCAGACGCCCCAGGATCAGCGCGATCCGCAGCGTGAACGCGGATCGTACATCGGATGGCGACCAGCCGGTGACGTCAGTCACACGTCGGAGCCGGTAGCGCACGGTGTTCGGGTGAACGAAGAGCATCCTCGCCGCACCCTCCAGGCTGCTCGCCTGCTCCAGATAAACGCTCAAGGTTTCCAGGAGCGCAGATCCGGCCTCTTCCAGTGGTCTGTAGATCTCCTCCACCAACTGCTCACGGGCGCTCGGATCGCCCGCGATGGCCCGCTCCGGAAGGAGATCGTCCGCCAGGACCGGCCGGGGCGCGTCCTGCCAGGCGGAACACGCTTTCAGCCCGGCGGCCGCGGCCTGCGCGGACCGCGTCGCGGCCAGCAGATCGGGTACGACGGGCCCCGCGACCACCGGTCCCGCGGCATACGGCCCGATCAGCGACTTGGCGACGGCGAGCGGATTGTCGCTGCCGCCCGCGACGACCACGAGCCGGTCCCCGAGCACTCCGGTGAGCACTTGGAGCTTGGCGTGCCGGGCGGCCCGCCGGATGGCCTCCACCGTGAGTTCGGAGTCACCGTCCGGCGCGGTCCCCAACACCACGCACACGTGCTCGGGCGAATTCCAGCCGAGGGCGGCGGCCCGGCTGACGGCGCCCTCGTCGGCCTCCCCGCTGAGCACCGCGTTCACGACCAGCGACTCCAGTCGCGCGTCCCAGGCACCGCGTGCCTCGGCGGCCTGCGCGTACACCTGGGCGGTCGCGAAGGCGATCTCCCGCGCGTACACCAGCAGTGCCTCGCGCAGTACGCCCTCGTCCCCGGGAGCGGCGACCTCGTCGATCGCGCTCTCCATGACCTCGATGGTGGTGCGCACCATCTCGACGGTCTGCCGCAGGGTGATGGCCCGGGTCAGCTCGCGCGGTGCGGTGCCGAAGACGTCCGTCGAGATGGCCTGCGGGGCGTCCGGGTGCCGGAACCACTCGGTGAAGGCGGCGATGCCCGCCTGGGCCACGAGCCCGATCCAGGAACGGTTCTCCGGTGGCATGGCCCGGTACCACGGCAGGGTCTCGTCCATGCGAGCGATGGCCTGGGCGGCGAGGCTGCCGGACGACTTCTCCAGCCGCTTCAGGGTCGCTGAGTGTGTATGGACGTCGTGCGTTGCGTGTTCGGGCTTGCGGGTTTCGGGTTCGGGCACGGGACAAGACTGCCTTATCCGGACGGGAGCGTGCGTCGCCGGGTCGGGACTGCGGACTACGGTGGTGCCGTGATGGACGTACGGCGCGCCACGGAGCGCTATCGAGGGGGAGACCCCGGCACCGGGATCGACTCCCGCCATGCCTTCTCCTTCGGCCCGCACTACGACCCCGGAAACCTGCGCTTCGGCGCGGTCATCGCCTGCAACGAGGAGCGGCTCGCCCCCGGCGCCGGGTTCGACGAGCACCCGCACAGCCACACCGAGATCGTCACATGGGTGGTCGAGGGTGAGCTGACGCACCGCGACTCCCAGGGCCACCGGACGCTGGTCCGGCCCGGAGACGTGCAGCGCCTGAGCTCGGCGGGCGGCGTCCGCCATGTCGAGCGCAACGACGGGGACGTCCCGCTCACCTTCGTGCAGATGTGGCTGGCGCCTCTGGACCCCGGCGGCGACCCGGCCTACGAGATCGTCCGCGGCATCGCCGACTCCACCCCGTACGCCGTCCCCGAGTCGGGCGCGATGCTCCACGTACGCCGCCTGGCACCGGGCGAACGGACGGCGGTACCGGACGCGGCGTACGTGTACGTCCACGTGGTGCGGGGCGAGATCCGTCTGGACGGCGAGGAACTGGGCCGGGGCGACTCGGCACGGATCACGGACTCGAAGGACCTGGAGGCAGAGGGGGCAACGGCAGCGGAGCTGCTCCTCTGGGAGATGGCCCCTCAGCCCTGACTCAGCCCCGCAACTCCGCCAGCACCGCGTCGGTGAACACCGGCCACACCTCGACCGCCCAGGGCCCGAACGCCCGGTCCGTCAGGGCAACCCCCGCCGCCCCCGTATCCGGATCGATCCAAAGAAACGTACCGGATTGCCCGAAATGCCCGAACGTCCGCGGCGAGGACGAACCCCCGGTCCAGTGCGGCGACTTGGAGTCCCGGATCTCGAAACCGAGCCCCCAGTCGTTCGGATTCTGATGCCCGTACCCCGGCAGCACGCCCTTCGTCCCAGGAAACTGCACGGTCATCGCCTCGGCGACGGTACGCGGATCCAGCAGCCGAGGCGCCTGCACCTCGGCCCCGAACCGCAGCAGATCCTCGACCGTCGAGACTCCGTCCTTGGCCGGCGACCCCTCCAGCGAGGTCGAGGTCATACCCAGCGGCTCCAGCACCGCCTGCCGCAGATACTCCGCGAACGGAATGTCCGTCGCCTTGGCGATGTGGTCCCCGAGCTGCTCGAACCCGGCGTTGGAGTACAGCCGCCGCTCCCCGGGCGGGGCGGTCACCCGGTGCTCGTCGAAGGCCAGCCCGGAGGTGTGGGCGAGCAGATGACGGACGGTGGACCCGGGCGGCCCGGCCGGTTCGTCGAGCTCGATCGCCCCCTCCTCGTACGCGACGAGCGCCGCGTACGCCGCGAGCGGCTTGGTGACCGAGGCCAGCGGGAAGCGCTGCCCGGCCGGACCATGGGCCCCCAGGACCGTGCCGTCGGCCCGTACGACACCCGCCGCGGCGGTGGCAACGGGCCAGTTCTCGATCAGCGTGAGGCTCTGCAACGACATGCCGTCGAGCCTAAGCCGCCACCGGCACCGCTCGCATCGAGGGGTGGAACGACTTCTTACCGGGTTCCGCTTGCTTGGAGCGCACTCGAAGGCCATAGCGTGGGGACCATGACGGTGATGCAGACCTCGCCCGTGGCCACCGAGCAAGCTTCGACCCCTGTGGACCTCTGCTCCGCGCCGCCCCGGCGGCATCCGCGGCCCGACGGTCAGGACACCTACACGATCAGCGAGGTCGTCGCCTTCACCGGACTGACCGCCCACACCCTGCGCTGGTACGAGCGGATCGGGCTGATGTCCCACATCGACCGCTCGCACACCGGCCAGCGCCGCTACAGCAACCGCGATCTGGACTGGCTGGACTTCGTGAGCAAGCTGCGGCTGACCGGGATGCCGGTCGCGGACATGGTCCGGTACGCGGAGCTGGTGCGCGAGGGCGAGAGCACCTACGCCGAGCGGCACGAGCTGCTCGAGTCGACCCGCAGGGACGTGCTGGCCCGTATCGCCGAACTCCGGGACACGCTCGCCGTACTCGACCGGAAGATCAGCTTCTACGCGGGCGGAAGCACCCCCTAGAGCTCCGCCAGCAGCTCGGCCTTCTTCGTCGAGAACTCCTCGTCCGTCACCAGCCCGGCCCGGTGCAGCTCCCCGAGATGACGGATCCGCTCGGCGATGTTCGCGGGGTCGCGCCGGGCCGCCGTGGCCGGAACCGCCGCCGCCGGTCCCCGCGCCCGCACCGCGGCCAGGACGGCCGCGGCGAAGGGCAGCGACTCGTGCACGGGGCCGTAACCGAGGCCGAAGACGACCGTCGCCGGATCCTGGTCGGGCTGGGCGGGCTGCTCGACGGCGGAGTCGCGGTGCAGGAGCCGCAGATGACCTTCGAAGACCTCGGGCGAGCGCCACTCGACCCCGCTCAGCTCGGCGACGGGGAAGCTCTGGTCGCCGGCCTTCCACTTCGCCGAGGAGGCGCCCGTCCAGGACCACCGGAACTGCACGGAGGTTCCGTCGAAGGACGCCTTGCCGTCGTACGCCTTGAAGTGCCGGGGCGCCTCGGGCGGGGCGACCAGATGGCGTTCCGCGGGCCCGGACTCGGTGAGCTGCGCCCGCAGTTCGTCGGCGTAGTACTCGGCGAGGGTCTCGCGTTCGGCGGGCAGGACCAGCCGATAGGGGTCGGAGCCCTCCTTCAACTGCCCGGCCGCCGCCTCCATCAGCGGATCCGCGCCGGGGCGGGGCTCGGCGCGTAGCACGACGTTGCCGCGTTTGCCGACGCCGAGCGTGACACCCGAGAGCGCGGTGAGCGGGATGCGCCGTTCCCCAAGGGCCTGGAACAGTTTCGGTGTTCGAATCCCTCGTTCGTAGCGGATGAGCACAGAGTCGGACTCGAACTCCCAGGCGGCATGAAATCCGGCCAGTACATCACCCATGCGGCTCATCGTATGCGGCACGCGCTTTTTCGTCCCCTCTCCGCGCAGACCGCAGTTCCTGCGCCTCTACGCGCGTCCTGCCGTCGCGGTGCCGGACAAACCCTCCCGGCACACCTCGACATCGCGCGCACATGTCACCGCGCGGTACGCGCCAACACCGATGTCGGCGAAGTTCCGCAGGCTGTCCGTGCCCGGCTCGAAATAGCCGCTGTGTCCCTGTGCGTCCCGTGCGGACAGCACCCGCGCACCGAACGCCGAGGACACCGGATCGGCGCCGTGCCCGAGGCCGCCGACCTCCATGTAAGGCACGTCCTGGACCCAGTCGGTGGCGTCCCGCATCGCCCACACGCGCGCCGACGTGTCCAGGTGGGCGGCATTGGAGACCCGCATACCGGGGCTCGCGGCCACGGCTATGTCGGCCACCCGGTCCGGCATCGCGTGCGCGGCGACCCCGCAGACCACGGAGCCGTAGCTGTGGCAGAACGTCGACACGGGCGCGATGCCGGGCAGCGCGCGCAGCAGGGCGTTGAGACGTACGGCGCCGTCCTCGGCGCGCATCGCGGTGGCCGCGTCCACGCCGAGCCCGTTGGGCGCGGTGTAGTCGGCCCAGGCGATCACGGCCGTACGGGTCGTGGGGCTCGCCGTGCGCTCGGCCGAGTAGAGGGCCTCGGCCATGCCGGCCGTCGCCGAGTACTTGCGGTTGGTCTTCTGGAAGGTGAGCAGGTCGGTGTCGACGCCGGGGACGACGACCGAGATGCGCTCGGCCGTGTCCAGGTTCCCGAACACCTCCGCGATCCGGCCCGTGCCCTCGGGGTCGAAGGCGAGGATCTGGCGGCCCTCGGTCATCAGCGACTCGTAGCGGTGCATACGACGGCCCGCCTGCTGCTGCCCCGCCGGGCTGAGCCGGCTGTCGTGCATGCGTTTCTTCTCGACCTTCCGCGCCTGCTTCATGGCGATGCGGTTGGCGTGGTAGCGCAGCTCGACGGGGGCGCCGTTCATATTGCCGACCGCGAGCGGGTAGCGGTGCGCGAGGCGGTCGCGCTCCTGCTCGGTGAGCGAGGCGAAGAAACGGGCGAGCCGGGCGGGGGACGCGTCCGGGTCCGGCAGGTGGTGGCCGTGGATGCGGCCGTGCTCCCACTTCGTGACCGAGGCCTGGAGGGCGGTCGTCCCCCGGTGGGTGCGCAGGGCGGTCCAGCCGGTGGTCGCGAGCATCACGAACACGACGCCCAGCGCGAGCAGCGCGCGCCAGACGTTGAGTTGCGGGGAGGTTTCGAAGGAAGTCACTGGGAGGACACACTAGGAGAACGGGAGGGTCTCGCGGTAACTGAGTGACAGGGATCACGTTTCAGTGAACGTGACGATGGCCTCAGTCCTCCCGCCAGTTCCCGCCGAGCGCGGGTCCCACCTGATCGAGGTAGGCGGCGGTGAGTTCGCGGATCGCCCCCACGCTCACATCGTCCCCCACGGACCAGGCGCGTTCGGTGACCCGGATCACCGCGCCGAAGACGGCCACCACGAGCCGCGGCCGCGGGTCCGTATCCACGTCCAGGCCCTCGCGTTCGGCGATGATCCGCGCGATCTGCTCCTCCAGTTCCGCCGAGCGCCGCAGATGGGCGGCGAGCAGGGCGGGCGTCGCCTCGATCATCCGGTAGGCACGCATGTGGAGTTCGACCGGGACGACCTGCTCGACGGCCTCCTCGATGGTGTCCCAGCTCTCCAGCACGGCCCGGCGCAGAGCCTCCAGCGGGACCTCGTGCGACGGGCGTTCGCGCACGGCCTCGACGTAGTGCGACTCGGCGAGCCGTGGCACGAAGAAGGCCACGTCCTCCTTGCTGGCGAAGTAACGGAAGAACGTGCGCTGCGACACATCGACGGCCTCGGCGATCTCGTCGACGGTCGTCTCCTCGTAGCCCCGGGTGGTGAACAGTTCGAGCGCGGACCGCAGCAGCGCGTCCCGGGTGCGCTGTTTCTTGCGTTCGCGCAGTGTTTCCATATGTGTCAGTTACCGACTTGTGATTTGGTTTGTCAAATGTCAGTGGCTGTCACTAGCCTCGAAGGCATGACTAGTCAGACCACCATCGACACGACGGGGTCGGGGGACAGGGCGGACCAGGTTCCGTCGGCCCCGTCGGACCCGGTCCCGGCCGCGGGCCTGCGCGGCCACCCCTGGCTCACCCTCATAACCGTCGCCGTAGGGGTCATGATGGTGGCCCTCGACGGCACCATCGTGGCCATCGCCAACCCGGCGATCCAGAAGGACCTCGGCGCCACGTTCGCGCAGGTCCAGTGGATCACCAACGGCTACTTCCTGGCCCTCGCGGTCTGCCTGATCACCGCGGGCAAGCTCGGTGACCGCTTCGGCCACCGGCAGACCTTCCTGATCGGTGTGACCGGCTTCGCCACCGCGTCGGGCGCCATCGGCCTGTCGCACAGCATCGCCGCGGTCGTCACCTTGCGCGTCTGCCAGGGCCTGTTCGGCGCGCTGCTGATGCCGGCCGCCCTCGGCCTGCTGCGGGCCACCTTCCCGGCCGAGAAGCTCAACATGGCGATCGGCATCTGGGGCATGGTCATCGGCGCCTCCACCGCGGGCGGTCCGATCCTCGGCGGTGTCCTGGTCGAGCACGTCAACTGGCAGTCGGTGTTCTTCATCAACGTGCCGGTCGGCCTGATCGCCCTGGTCCTGGGCGTGCTGATCCTCCGCGACCACCGCGCCGCGCGCGGGCGCAGCCCGCTGGAAGAGCACAGCGCCCCGCGCTCCTTCGACCTCTTCGGCATCGCACTGCTCTCCGGTGCGATGTTCTGCCTGGTCTGGGCGCTCATCAAGGCGCCGGCCTGGGGCTGGGGCGACGGCATGACGTGGGCGTTCATCGCCGCGTCGGTTCTGCTCTTCGGCGTCTTCGCCTTCTGGGAGACGAAGGTCGAGGAACCCCTCATCCCGCTGGGCCTGTTCCGCTCGGTCCCGCTGTCCGCGGGCGTGGTCCTGATGGTGCTGATGGCGATCGCCTTCATGGGCGGTCTGTTCTTCGTGACGTTCTACCTCCAGAACGTCCACGGCATGAGCCCGATCGACGCCGGACTCCACCTGCTGCCCCTCACCGGCATGATGATCGTCGGTTCGCCGCTCGCCGGCGCGATGATCACCAAGCTGGGCCCGCGCATCCCGCTGGCCGGCGGCATGGTGGCCACCGCGGTCGCCATGTACGGCATGTCCACGCTGGAGACGGACACCGGCAGCGGTGTGATGTCGCTCTGGTTCGCCCTGCTGGGCCTCGGCCTCGCGCCCGTCATGGTCGGCGCGACGGAGGTCATCGTCGGCAACGCCCCGATGGAGCTCTCCGGTGTGGCCGGCGGTCTCCAGCAGGCGGCGATGCAGATCGGCGGCAGCCTCGGTACGGCGGTGCTGGGCGCCGTGATGGCCTCCAAGGTCGACAGCGACCTGCCGGGCAACTGGGCCGACGCGGGGCTCCCGAAGCTCACGCCGACCCAGCTCGACCAGGCCTCGGAGGCGGTCCAGGTCGGTGTCGCGCCGGTGGCCAAGGGCACGCCGGACGTGATCGTCGCGAAGATCACTTCGGTCGCGCACGACACCTTCATCTCCGGGATGAGCCTGGCGTCGCTGGTCGCGGCGGGCGTGGCGGCCGTGGCCGTGCTGGTGGCGCTGCTCACCAAGCGTGGCGAGAACGCCGATGCGGGTGCGGGCGTGGGCCACATCTGAGTTCGCCTATCAGGGTGACTCCGCTAAAGATCCCTCGCCTCCGGTACGCGCCGCAGTTCACAGTGGGTCAAGTCCTCCGCAGGGCATGGGGGACCACCGGGCTGCGGCGCGCTGCCGGAGGGGGGCAGCGCGCGGCAGGTCTGCGGTCGCGGAACCGGGGTACCCGCTTCATCACACCCGAAATGTCCCCTAGGACCAGGGAGTTGATGATGGCGTATTCCCGTTCCCGCGGCCGCACACGGCATCGGACCGGCCCGGATCAGGCGACGCTCGGCATCGTCGGAACCATCTGCGCGGTGGCCGGCTTCTTCACACTGGGCATCGTCCTCGGCCCGGTCGCACTGGCCTGCGGCTGGCTGGCGATGGGCCGAACATGGTCCCCCTCCCGCCCGATCCCGGCCCTGGTGGCAGTGGTCCTGGGCGCAATAGACACCGTCCTGGCCATCATCTGGCTGGCAGGCACCTCCACCCCGGGCAACGGCATGTTCTGACGCCGTCCCCGACTGCGGGCAGCGCGACCCACCCCCCACAGGACAGCCCCGCGAACCTCTCTACCCCTGCCGCTCGTCCACCGGTTCCCGTGCAGCGGCCAGCGCGGCCACCTCCGCCCGAAGGGCCCGTACCTCCTCGGCCAAGGACTCGATCGCCTCGGTCTGCCGCCGCTCCTCCACATCGTCCTTCTCGAACCGCGCAATGAACCACGCGGCGATGTTCGCGGTCACCACACCCAACAGCGCGATCCCGGACAGCATCAGCCCGACCGCGATCATCCGCCCCAGCCCGGTGGTGGGCGCATGATCCCCGTACCCGACGGTCGTCATCGTCGTGAACGACCACCACACCGCGTCACCCAGCGTCCGGATGTTCCCGTTCGGCGACTCCCGCTCCACCGACAGCACGGCCAGCGACCCGAACATCAGCAACCCGACGACCGCCCCCGCGACATACGTCGTCAGCCGGATCTGCGAAGCCATCCGTGCCCGCCGCCCCACCAGCAGCAGTGTCGAGACGAGCCGCAGCAGCCGCAGCGGCTGGAGGATCGGCAGCACCACCGCGCACAGGTCCAGCCAGTGCGTCCGTACGAACTCCTTGCGCCGGCGCGCGATCGCCAGCCGTACCAGGTAGTCCGTGGCGAAGGACCCCCACACCACCCACTCCACCACCGTGCACGCGGCCGTCAGGAAGTGCCCCGCCGAACTGTCCACGATCGGCACGGCATAGGCGACGGCGAAGGCCACCGCGAGCGCCAGCAGGGGCCGTTGGGTGTGCCGCTCCCAACGCGCCTGCGCCGATTGTTCCTCCATGCCCGCATCGTAAGGAAAACACAGGGGCGGTGGAGCATCGAGCCCCACCGCCCCTCAGCAGCTCAAGAGCCGCTCGAGCTACGCGTCGCCGCCGGCCGCTCCCGGATCCGCCGCCGACACGTCCAGCAGCTGGTACCGGTCGATGGCCTGCTTCAGCACCGAACGGTCGACCTTGCCCTCCCGGGCCAGCTCGGTCAGCACCGCCACCACGATCGACTGCGCGTCGATGTGGAAGAAGCGGCGGGCCGCGCCCCGCGTGTCCGCGAAGCCGAAGCCGTCCGCACCGAGGGACTGATACGTCCCCGGCACCCAGCGGGCGATCTGGTCCGGGACCGACCGCATCCAGTCGGACACGGCCACGAACGGCCCCTCGGCGCCGCTGAGCTTGCGCGTGACGTACGGCGTCCGCTGCTCCTCCTCCGGGTGCAGCAGGTTGTGCTCCTCGCACGCCACGGCCTCGCGCCGCAGCTCGTTCCAGGAGGTCGCCGACCAGACGTCGGCCCGTACGTCCCACTCCGCCGCGAGGATCCGCTGTGCCTCGACCGCCCACGGCACCGCGACACCGGACGCCATGATCTGCGCCGGGATGGAGCCCGCCGTGCCCGCGCCGATCCGGTGGATGCCCTTGAGGATGCCCTCGACGTCCACATCGGCCGGCTCGGCCGGGTGCTGGATGGGCTCGTTGTAGACGGTGAGGTAGTAGAAGACGTCCTCGCCGTGCGGGTGCTGCGCGTCGCCGCCGTACATACGGCGCAGGCCGTCCTGCACGATGTGTGCGATCTCGTACGAGTACGCAGGGTCGTAGGCGACACAGCCGGGGTTCGTCGAGGCGAGCAGCTGCGAGTGGCCGTCCGCGTGCTGCAGACCCTCACCGGTCAGCGTCGTACGGCCGGCGGTCGCGCCGAGAACGAAGCCGCGCGACAGCTGGTCGGCCATCTGCCAGAACTGGTCACCCGTGCGCTGGAAACCGAACATCGAGTAGAAGACGTACACCGGGATCAGCGGCTCGCCGTGCGTCGCGTAGGCCGAGCCGGCCGCGATCAGGGAGGCCGTGCAGCCCGCCTCGGAGATGCCGTCGTGCAGCATCTGACCCGTCGGCGACTCCTTGTACGCGAGCAGCAGGTCGCGGTCCACCGCCTCGTACTGCTGGCCCAGCGGGTTGTAGATCTTCGCGCTCGGGAAGAAGGAGTCCATGCCGAACGTGCGGTACTCGTCCGGTGCGATCAGCACGAACCGCCTGCCCAGCTCCTTGTCCCGCATGAGGTCCTTGAGGAGCCGGACAAAGGCCATGGTCGTCGCGATCGACTGCTGACCCGAGCCCTTCTTCACACCCGCGTACGTCTTGTCGTCGGGCAGCGCGAGCGGCTTGGAGCGCACGACGCGCGTCGGGACGTACCCGCCGAGCCCCTTGCGCCGGTCGTGCATGTACTGGATCTCCTCCGAGTTCCGGCCCGGGTGGTAGTACGGCGGCAGGCCGGACTCCAGCTCCTTGTCGGAGATCGGCAGGTGCAGCCGGTCGCGGAAGCCCTTGAGGTCGGCGACCGTCAGCTTCTTCATCTGGTGCGTGGCGTTGCGGCCCTCGAAGTTCGGGCCGAGCGTCCAGCCCTTGATCGTCTTGGCCAGGATCACCGTCGGCTGGCCCTTGTGCGCCTTGGCCGCCGAGAACGCCGCGAAGATCTTCCGGTGGTCGTGACCGCCACGGCCCAGGTGCAGGATCTGGTCGTCGGTCATGTGCTCGACCATCGCGCGCAGCCGGTGGTCGCCGCCGAAGAAGTGGTCGCGGATGTACGCGCCGGACTCGGTCGCATACGTCTGGAACTGGCCGTCCGGCGTGGTGTTCATCTTGTTGACCAGCACGCCGTCGCGGTCCTGGGCGAGCAGCGGGTCCCAGGTGCGGTCCCAGACCAGCTTGATCACGTTCCAGCCGGCGCCCCGGAAGACCGACTCCAGCTCCTGGATGATCTTGCCGTTGCCGCGCACCGGGCCGTCGAGCCGCTGCAGGTTGCAGTTGACCACGAAGGTCAGGTTGTCCAGCCCCTCGCGCGCGGCGATGGACAGCTGGCCGAGCGACTCCGGCTCGTCCATCTCGCCGTCGCCGAGGAACGCCCACACATGCGACTTGGAGGTGTCCGCGATGCCACGCGCCTCCATGTAGCGGTTCATCCGCGCCTGGTAGATCGCGCCCAGCGGGCCGAGGCCCATGGAGACCGTCGGGAACTCCCAGAAGTCCGGCATGGAGCGCGGGTGCGGATAGCTGGAGAGCCCGTTCGGGTACTTCGACTTCTCCTGGCGGAAGCCGTCCAGCTGCAGTTCGGTGAGCCGGTCGAGCAGGAAGGCGCGAGCGTAGATGCCGGGAGAGGCGTGACCCTGGAAGAAGACCTGGTCGCCGCCGTCGCCCTCGTCCTTGCCGCGGAAGAAGTGGTTGAAGCCCACGTCGTAGAGCGAGGCGGAGGAGGCGAAGGTGGCGATGTGGCCGCCGACGCCGATGCCGGGGCGCTGCGCGCGGGACACCATCACAGCGGCGTTCCAGCGGGTCGCGTTCAGGATCTTGCGCTCGATCTCCTCGTTGCCGGGGAAGAACGGCTCGTCCTTGGTCGCGATCGTGTTGACGTAGTCCGTGCTGCGCATCTCGGGCACGGCCACGCGCTTCTCGCGGGCGCGCTCGATCAGGCGGAGCATCAGATAACGGGCCCGCTCCCGGCCGCGCTCGTCCACGGCGGCGTCGAGGGAGTCGAGCCACTCCTGGGTCTCTTCGGGATCGAAGTCAGGAACCTGACTCGGAAGGCCGCCAATGATGATCGGGTTGCGATCGGATCCGGAAGCCACGCTGTTCCTTACCTGTCAGAGGGCCGCTTCTGCTTGGGCTTTTCTGCTCGGGCGTATTCCTTGTGCCAGCACCGTCCCCCATCGTGTACCTCGGGGAGGCCTACGTCATCTCTACTGGGGGGTAACCGAGACGTCCGTACGGTCTCCCTCAAGCCGTACTCGGGCGGCTCGGGCCAAAACGCAACGATACGTCCAGCGTAGGACGTGATTGGCAAAGGTGTTCGAGAGCCGCACTCCCGGGTGATCCCGATAGGGTTCCCAAGCGCGCAAAGCGGGCACAAGGGTGCAGAAGAATGTGGTGTAGGTCACTCTGGGTTTGGAAGGGGTGCCAGGAGTTGCGACGACACGGCCGGGATCGTCACCGTTTCGGCGGTCTGAACGGCCGGGTACTTGCGCGATCCGTCCCGCCCGTGTGGACTACGGCCAATGCTTCGCGCACGCGCGTGGCTGAGATACTTACCAAGACATGATCAGGAGGCAACCCGTGAGCGCGACCGCGGACCACGCGGAGGAGCGGACGAGCCCTGCCGTCAGGCTGGGGTTCCAGCCCGAGCAGGTGGTCCAGGAGATCGGCTACGACGACGACGTCGACCAGGAGCTCCGCGAGTCCATCGAGGAAGTCATCGGCAGCGAACTCGTGGACGAGGAGTACGACGACGTCGCGGACGCCGTGGTGCTGTGGTTCCGCGACGAGGACGGCGACCTGACGGATGTGCTGGTGGACGCCACCACGTACATCGAGGAGGGCGGCGCGATCCTGCTCCTCACGCCGAAGACCGGCCGTGACGGGTACGTGGAGCCGAGCGACATCTCGGAGGCCGCCGTGACGGCGGGGTTGTCGGCCTCGAAGAGCGTCAGTGTGGGCAAGGACTGGAGCGGCTCGCGGCTGGTGACGCCGAAGGCCGCGAAGTCCAAGCGCTGATCGAAGAAGTGACTGTCGTCCGTCGCCGGACGAGCTGATTTCCGCCGGGCTGGGCCGAAGGCCCAGCCCGGCCGTCGCTGTGCCCCGATGGCGGCTGCGTAGGGTGGTGCCACCCGAACAGCCCCTCCGAAGGGATGCAGGACCATGGCGATCCAGGTCGGCGACAAGGCGCCCGACTTCGAGCTCAAGGACAACCACGGCCGCACCGTGAAGCTCTCCGACTTCCGGGGCGAGAAGAACGTGGTGCTGCTCTTCTACCCGTTCGCCTTCACCGGCGTGTGCACCGGGGAGCTGTGCGAGCTGCGGGACAACCTGCCCAAGTTCGAGGACCGCGGCACCCAGTTGCTCGCCGTCTCCAACGACTCCATCCACACCCTGCGCGTCTTCGCCGAGCAGGAGGGCCTGGAGTACCCCCTGCTGAGCGATTTCTGGCCGCACGGCAACATTTCGCGCGCCTACGGCGTCTTCGCCGAGGACAAGGGTTGCGCCGTCCGCGGGACCTTCATCATCGACAGGGAAGGCGTCGTGCGGTGGACCGTGATCAACGGCCTGCCGGACGCGCGGGACCTGAACGAGTACGTGAAGGCGCTCGACACCCTGTGATTCTTCGGGGCCAGGGCCTGCGGGGGGCGGGAACCCGTCACTAGGATCGAATCGTTGATCCGGTATCCGAAGCACCACGGGGCTCCCCGCCCCTGGACACGACATGGAGGGACTCGTGGGAGTCAGCCTCAGCAAGGGCGGCAACGTATCCCTGACCAAGGAGGCCCCGGGTCTGACCGCGGTCCTCATCGGTCTTGGCTGGGACGTCCGCACCACGACCGGCACCGACTTCGACCTCGACGCCAGCGCCCTGCTGCTGGACTCGTCGGGCAAGGTCGGCAGTGACCAGAACTTCGTCTTCTTCAACAACCTGAAGAGCCCGGACGGCTCGGTGGAGCACACCGGCGACAACCTCACCGGTGAGGGCGAGGGCGACGACGAGGTGATCAAGGTCAACCTGGCGACGGTCCCGGCCGACGTGGACAAGATCGTCTTCCCGGTGTCGATCTACGACGCCGAGAACCGCCAGCAGTCCTTCGGCCAGGTCCGCAACGCCTTCATCCGTGTCGTCAACCAGGCCGGCGGCGCCGAGATCGCCCGCTACGACCTGAGCGAGGACGCGTCCACCGAGACGGCCATGGTCTTCGGCGAGCTCTACCGGCACGGCGCGGAGTGGAAGTTCCGTGCCATCGGCCAGGGCTACGCCTCGGGCCTGCGCGGCATCGCGCAGGACTTCGGCGTCAACGTCTGAGATCTGACCGCCTCGTCCGGCGCCGCACCGTTTACGGTCGGCGCCGGACGTGCAGGACAACCGAAGAAGCACCACCTAGGGGAGGACCAGCATCATGGGCGTCACGCTCGCCAAGGGGGGCAACGTCTCCCTGTCCAAAGCCGCACCCAATCTCACGAATGTGCTGATCGGGCTCGGCTGGGACGCACGCTCCACCACCGGAGCCCCCTTCGACCTGGACGCCAGCGCGCTGCTGTGCCAGGGCCAGCGGGTGCTCGGCGACGAGTGGTTCGTCTTCTACAACCAGCTCAAGAGCCCGGACGGCTCGGTGGAGCACACCGGCGACAACCTCACCGGTGAGGGCGAGGGCGATGACGAATCGATTCTGGTCGACCTGCTGAAGGTCCCGGCCGTCTGCGACAAGATCATCTTTCCGGTCTCGATCCATATGGCGGACGAGCGCGGCCAGACCTTCGGCCAGGTCTCCAACGCCTTCATCCGGGTCGTCAACCAGGCCGACGGCCAGGAGCTCGCGCGCTACGACCTCAGCGAGGACGCGTCCACCGAGACGGCCATGATCTTCGGCGAGCTCTACCGCTACGGCGGGGAATGGAAGTTCCGGGCCGTCGGACAGGGGTACGCGTCGGGGCTGCGGGGCATCGCCCTCGACTTCGGGGTCAACGTCTCGTAGACGGCCCCGACGGGTGGCCGCACCATCTCGGACCTGTGTGTTCCGGGGCCGGGCGCCCCTCCTGGCCCGGCTTGAGGGACAGGCCCTACACTTCGGGGTCAACAATGAGTAAAGCCGAGTACGGCGCGGGGGAGACCCGTACACACACGATTGGGTAGCCAGTGCTTCTGAAAACCTTCGGCTGGTCGTTCGCGATTACCGCGCTCGGTCTGGTCGCGGCGGTCTTCTACGGGGGGTGGGAGGCCTTCGGCATCGTGGCGATCCTCTCCGTCCTCGAGATTTCCCTGTCGTTCGACAACGCGGTGGTCAACGCCGGAATCCTGAAGAAGATGAATGCCTTCTGGCAGAAGATCTTCCTCACGGTCGGTGTGCTCATCGCGGTCTTCGGCATGCGGCTGGTCTTCCCGGTCGTGATCGTCGCCGTCACCGCCAAGATGGGCCCCATCGAGGCCGTCGACCTCGCTCTCAACAACAAGGACCGCTACCAGGAACTGGTGACCGACGCCCACCCGGCGATCGCCGCCTTCGGTGGCATGTTCCTGCTGATGATCTTCCTCGACTTCATCTTCGAGGACCGGGACATCCAGTGGCTGCGCTGGATCGAGCGGCCGCTGGCCAAGCTCGGCAAGGTCGACATGCTGTCGGTCTGCATCTCCCTGATCGTCCTGCTGATCACCTCCTTCACCTTCGCCACCCACGCCCACCAGCACGGCGGCGCGCACGTCGACAAGGCGCAGACGGTGCTGATCGCCGGTATCGCCGGTCTGATCACGTACATGATCGTCGGCGGTCTCTCCGGCTACTTCGAGGACAGGCTGGAGGAAGCGGAGGAGCGGGAGCACGAGGAGGAGGAAGAGGCCGCCCGCGCCGGCAAGAAGCGCTCGCCGGTGGTACTGGCGGGGCAGGCCGCGTTCTTCATGTTCCTCTATCTGGAGGTCCTGGACGCGTCCTTCTCCTTCGACGGCGTGATCGGCGCGTTCGCCATCACCAACGACATCGTCCTGATGGCGCTGGGCCTGGGCATCGGCGCGATGTACGTCCGGTCGCTCACGGTCTACCTGGTCCGCCAGGGCACCCTCGACGACTACGTCTACCTGGAGCACGGCGCCCACTACGCGATCGGCGCGCTGGCCGTGATCCTCATGGTCACCATCCAGTACGAGATCAACGAGGTCATCACCGGCCTCGTCGGCGTCGTCCTGATCGCCTGGTCCTTCTGGTCCTCCGTCCGCCGCAACCGCGCTCTGGCGGAGGCCGAGGGAAACGCGGGCTCGGACGAGAAGGCCGAGGTCTCGTCGGGGGTCTAGGCCCCCTTTATTCGGCTCGGTTCGCCTCCGGCGCGCCCCTTCGGCTCACTCGCCGGGGTCTCGTTCTCGGCGGTGTGAACCGGGCTCCGGTGAGGAACGCTCACTGCGGGCGGCTGTCGACGGCGGCCGCCCGCAGTGTTGTGACACGCATGTACGTGGGGGGCGGGAATGGGTTTCTTCGACGGGCTGCTGGCCGGCCGGGCTGCCGAGTTCGACTCGGGCAGCGCCGCCACCAACTCGATCAAGCTCACCAAACGGCATCAGCAGGTGTCCCTGACCAAGCAGGACGCGGCCACCGGGCACCTGCGCGTCAACCTGACCTGGCGCATGCGGACGTCCGACATCGGCGGCGACCAGCGCACCAGTCTGTTCCGGCACCCCTTCAAGGCGCTCAGGCCGGCGGAGGTGCTGGGCCACGGGCAGAGCATGGTCAACGTCGACCTCGACCTGGGCTGCCTGTACGAGCTCATGGACGGCACCAAGGGCGTCGTCCAGCCGCTCGGCAACTACCTCGGGGACGTCAACTCGCCGCCGTACGTCAAACTCAGCGGCGACGACCGGTTCGGGTCGGCGTCCGGCGAGACGATCTACGTCAACCTGGACCACCGCGAGGAGATCAAGAGGCTGCTGGTCTTCGTCTACATCTACGACCAGACCCCGGCCTTCGACCGCACCCACGCCATCGTCACGCTCTACCCCAGCAACGGCCCGCGCATCGAGATCGGCCTCGACGAGCGGCATCCCCAGGCCCGCTCGTGTGCCGTCGTGATGATCGAGAACGTCAAGGGGGAACTGCTCGTCCGCCGCGAGGTCAAGTTCGTCTACGGCTTCCAGGGCGAGCTGGACCGGCTCTACGGGTGGGGACTGCAGTGGGGCCGGGGCTACAAGACCAAGGTGGAGTAGACCCTCAGCGGCCGATGAACTGCGGGCCCTGCGGGGGCAGCCGGAAGTCCGGGTTCGGGACCGCTGTCACCGGGGGCGGATAGCCGTAGCCGGACTGGGCCGAGGTGGCCGCCGCGGCCGGTGCCTGGGGATAGCCGTACGCGGGCCGGCCGGCGGGCTGCGGATAGCCGTAGGCCGGCTGGGTCTGGGCCGGCCCAGAGGTCTGCGGCTGCGGATAGCCGTACGCGGACTGTGTCGGCAGCACCGTCGGCTGCTCCGGCAGCACGGTCGGCTGCTCCGGGGGCAGGGGCAGGGACTGGGGCGGCTCCTCGGCCCCCTCCGACTCGTCCACCGAGATGCCGAAGTCGGTCGCCAGGCCCTTCAGGCCGTTCGAGTAGCCCTCGCCGAGCGCCCGGAACTTCCAGCCCTCGCCGCGCCGGTACAGCTCGCCGCAGATCAGCGCGGTCTCGGCGCCGGTCTCCGGCTTGATGTCGAAGTGGGCCAGCGGATCGCCGTCGGCGGTGGACGCGTCGTACAGCACGATGCGCAGTGCGCGTACGTGCTCGAAGGCGACGCCGTCCGCCGAAGCGACCAGCAGAATACGGCTGACACCGGTCTCGACACCGGCGAGATCCGTCTGGATCGTGTCGGTCAGACCCTCGGCGATACGCTTTTTGCCGAGGCGCCACACCTTCCCGGAGGGGTGCCGGGGCTGGTTGTAGAAGACGAAGTCCTCGTCGGAGCGCACACGACCGTCGGGGCCGAGGAGCAGCGCCGAGGCATCGACATCCGGGACCCCCTGCCCGGGCGTCCAGCGCAGCACGGCGCGCACCGTCGTGGCTTCCAGCGGGACGTTCGACCCCTTCAGCATCGCGTGCGTCATGCGGTCATCCTGCCTTCTCGGTCCTGGTCACGACAATGCGGGGTAACCGCAACCGACAGGGCTGTGCTTGCCGGCGTTACCTGAAGTTCATGCCTGGCGGGAACCCATGACATGGATCCGTACGTACTATTACCGGCCACCTGTCCACCAAATCCACTCGGTCACCTTGCGCCACGGGGGAGTTCTATGCGTCATTTCGGGCACATCGCCCCTGAGGTGCGGCAGCGTCTCTTCCACCAGGAGCCGTGCGAGTTCACCGCCGACTCCCCGGCCCGGCTGCTCTCCGCGGCCCTGGGCGCCACGCTGTACAGCCCGGCCACCCGGCCGAGGCTCGCCGACGACATCGTCAAGCAGGCCTCGCACGGCGTGGTCTCGATGGTGCTGTGCCTGGAGGACTCGATAGGGGACGAGGACGTTCCGGCGGGCGAGGAGAATCTCGTACGCCAGTTCGTCGACCTCGACTCCCGGGCGGGCGTGGGCCTGCCCCTGCTCTTCATCCGGGTCCGCAATCCGGAACAGATCGCCGACCTGGTGCGCCGTCTGGGAGCGACCGTCCGGCTGCTGTCCGGATTCGTGTTCCCGAAGTTCACCGAGGAGCGCGGCATCCCCTTCCTCGAGGCGCTTGCCGCCGCCGAGGCGGAGAGCGGGCGGCGGCTGTTCGGGATGCCGGTGCTTGAGACGCCCGAGCTGATGTACCGGGAATCGCGCGTCGACGCCCTGGAGGGCATCGCCCGCGCGGTCGACAAGTTCCGCGACCGGGTGCTGGCGCTGCGCCTGGGCGTCACGGACTTCTGCTCCTCGTACGGACTGCGCCGCGCCCCCGACATGACGGCGTACGACGTGCAGATCATCGCGTCCGTGATCGCCGACGTGGTGAACATGCTGGGGCGGGCCGACGGCACCGGGTTCACGGTGACCGGTCCGGTGTGGGAGTACTTCCGGGTCCCCGAGCGCATGTTCAAGCCGATGCTGCGGACCAGCCCCTTCCTCGAGGGGCAGGCCGTCGAGCTGCGCGAGAGACTGATCGAGCACGCGATGGACGGGCTGCTGAGGGAGATCTCCCTGGACCAGGCCAACGGACTGCTCGGCAAGACCTGCATCCACCCCTCGCACGTCCTGCCGGTGCACGCGCTGTCAGTGGTCAGTCACGAGGAGTTCAGTGACGCCCAGGACATTCTGCGGCCGGAACGCGGCGGCGGGGGTGTACTCAGGTCGGCCTACACGAACAAGATGAACGAAGTGAAGCCGCACCGCGCCTGGGCCGAGCGGACCATGCTGCGCGCCGAGGTGTTCGGTGTTGCCAACGAGGACGTCAGCTTCGTGGAACTGCTCGCCGCCGGGATCCCCGGCTGACCACCGCCCAACCCAAGGAACGCATGAACAAGGCAGTGAACAACGGGGCCTGGTCCGGCAGTTGGGTCGCCGAGCGACTCGGGGTCGGACTGCTGGGCGACGACACGCTGACGGGCCTGCTCGGGCTCGCGCTGCGCCGCAACCCCAAGCGGGCGCATCTGCTCGTCTCCAATGTGCTGGGCAAGCATGTGCCGCAGTCGCCGGGTGTGGTGTACGGGCACGGGTTCGCCCTGGGCCGCAGGGTGCGCGAGCTCCTCGGCGACGAGGAGGCGGGCAGGGCGGTCGTCCTGGGCTACGCGGAGACCGCCACCGGCCTCGGCCACTCGGTCGCCGACGGCCTGGGCCTCGCCCCCTATCTGCACTCCACCCGCCGCCCGGTCGCGGGCGTCGCCCGGGCGGGCGGCTTCGAGGAGTCGCACTCGCACGCCACCTCGCACCTGCTGCTGCCGGAGGACCCGGCGCTGCTGGCCGGCGACGGCCCGCTGGTCCTCGTCGACGACGAGTTCTCCACCGGCAACACGGTCCTGAACACCATCCGCGACCTGCACGAGCGCTACCCGCGGAAACGGTACGTCGTGGTCGCCCTCGTCGACATGCGCTCACCCGCGGACGCGGGGCGCCTGGAGAGCTTCGCCCGCGAGATCGGCGCCCGCGTGGACCTGGTCGCCGCCGCCTCGGGCACCGTACGGCTGCCCGAGGGGGTGCTGGAGAAGGGCCAGGAGCTGGTCGCCAGGTACGAGTCCCGGGAGGCGCCCGCACCGGGGGCCGAGGACGGCCGGATCACCCGCGTCGAGCTGCACTGGCCGCGCGGTCTGCCCGACGGCGGCCGGCACGGGTTCACGCCCGCCCACCGGGCCCGGCTGGAGCGCGCCCTGCCCGCCATGGCCGCCCGGCTCGCCGAGGCGATACCCGGCGGCGCGCGCCGTGTCCTGGTCCTCGGTTTCGAGGAGCTGATGTACGCACCCCTGCGGCTGGCCCGTGAGCTGGAGCAGGTCGCCAACGTCGAGGTGCGCTACTCCACCACCACCCGCTCGCCCGTCCTCGCCGTCGACGACCCCGGCTACGCGATACGCACCCGCCTGGTCTTCCCGGCGCACGACGACCCGGCCGACGGCCCCGGCGAGCGCTACGCCTACAACGTCGCGGGCGCCGGCTTCGACACCGTCGTCGCGGTGGTCGACTCGGCCGCCGACACGCCCCGGCTGCACGCCCCCGACGGCCTGCTGGCCCGGCTGGCCGCGCACACGCCGCACGTTCTGCTCGCCGTCGTACCGTCGTATGTGCCCGAGCCCCTGTACGTACCCGAAAGGCCCGCCATGCTGCCCGAGCCCCTCCGCGGCCCCGCCTTCTCCTCGTACGCGCCCGACGAGGTCGGCTGGCTGCTGCAGGACCTCTCGGACGTGACGCTGGAGGCGCCGACCGAGGAGCGCGAGGAGGCGATCCAGAGCGGCGGCGCGCACTACGCCGAGTCGCTGCCGGTGGAGTACCAGCCGAGCGAGCAGTACCAGAGACTGTTCCACGCGGCCTTGGAGGACTCGGCCGAACGGATCGCCCACGCGGTCGGCGTGGTCACCGAGACGGTGATCGCCGAGCGGTCGCCCCGGCCGGTGCTGGTCTCCCTGGCCCGCGCGGGCACCCCGGTCGGCGTGCTGATGCGCCGCTGGGCCAAGTACCGGCACGGACTCGACCTGCCGCACTACGCCGTGTCGATCGTGCGCGGGCGGGGCATCGACGCAAACGCGCTGCGCTGGCTGGCCGCACACCACGATCCGCGGGACGTCGTCTTCGTCGACGGCTGGACGGGCAAGGGCGCGATCACCCGCGAACTCGCCGACGCCATCGAGGAGTTCGAGGCGGGCGACGGGATCACCGGCTTCGACCCGGAGATCGCGGTGCTCGCCGACCCGGGCTCCTGCGTGCGGACGTACGGCACCCGCGAGGACTTCCTCATCCCGTCGGCCTGCCTCAACTCCACGGTCTCGGGCCTGATCTCACGCACCGTCCTGCGCGCCGACCTGGTCGGCCCGAACGACTTCCACGGCGCCAAGTTCTACCGCGAACTCGCCGGCGTGGATGTGTCGGTGGCCTTCCTGGACGCCGTCGCCGCGCGCTTCCCCGAGGTCACGGACGCCGTGGACACGGCGGTCAAGGAGCTCCTCGCCGCCGACCGCACCCCGACCTGGGAGGGCTGGGCCGCGGTCGAGCGGATCAGCAAGGAGTACGGCATCCACGACGTGAACCTCGTCAAGCCCGGCGTCGGCGAGACCACCCGGGTGCTGCTGCGCCGGGTGCCCTGGAAGATCCTCGCCCGCGCCGGGGCGGGCCCCGACCTCGATCACGTCCGGCTGCTGGCCGAGCAGAGAGGGGTGCCCGTCGAGGAGGTCGACGAACTGCCGTACACCTGTGTGGGTCTCATCCACCCCCGGTACACGCGCGGTGCGACCGGTGCCGACGGCAAGGCGGTGACGGTCTGATGCCGGTGCTGGTGGCGAGCGACCTCGACCGTACGCTGATCTACTCCTCCGCGGCCCTGGCGCTGACCATGCCGGACGCGCGGGCGCCCCGGCTGCTGTGCGTGGAGGTGCACGAGAGCAGGCCGCTGTCCTATATGACGGAGACGGCGGCGGAGCTGCTGGGCGACCTCGGCGACTCGGCGGTGTTCGTGCCGACGACGACCCGGACCCGCAAGCAGTACCTGCGCATCAACCTGCCGGGCCCGGCGCCGAAGTACGCGATCTGTGCCAACGGCGGCCATCTGCTGGTGGACGGCGTCTCGGACCCCGACTGGCACGCGCAGGTGGTGAACCGGCTGGCCGACGAGTGCGCGCCGCTGGACGAGGTGCGGGCGCATCTGGCGGAGACCGCCGACCCGGCCTGGGTGCGCAAGCACCGGGTCGCCGAGGACCTCTTCGCCTATCTGGTGGTCGAGCGCGAGCTGCTGCCCGAGGAGTGGGTGAAGGAGCTCGCGGTGTGGGCGGAGAACCGGGGCTGGACGGTCTCGTTGCAGGGCCGCAAGATCTACGCCGTGCCGAAGCCGCTCACCAAGAGTGCCGCCGTCCGTGAGCTCGCCCGCCGCACCGGCGCCGACCTCACCCTGGCGGCCGGTGACTCCCTGCTCGACGCCGACCTGCTGCTCGCGGCCGACCGGGGCTGGCGCCCGGGGCACGGCGAACTGGCCGACGCCGACTGGACGGCGCCGGCGATCAGCGCGCTGCACGAGCGGGGCGTGCTGGCCGGGGAGCGGATCCTGCGGGAGTTCCTGCGGACGGTGCGGCGGCCGTCCTAGGCTGACCCCAGGGGCTCTCCCAGGGGGCGTCAGCCGCAGCAGCCCCCGCCGCAGCAGCCGCCTCCGCCGCCGCCCGCACGGGGCGTGGGGGCGGGTGCGGAGGCCGAACCCGCGACGGCTACCGTCGACAGCAGCTTGACCGTGTCGTCGTGGCCGGCGGGACAGGAGGCGGGGTCGGAGGACTGTGCCATGGGACGGCTCAGTTCGAACGTGTCGCCGCAGGTCCGGCAGCGGTACTCGTAGCGAGGCATAAGCACAGGTTAACCGGCGTGACGGTAATCACTACACCTCAGAATTTCATGAGTGTTCGACTCTGTCCGATACTTGTGCGGAGATTTTGAAAAGATCACTGATAATTTAGGCAGGCCGCGAGGAGCCGTAAGACCGGGGGAACAGGGGGGCTCGTGACGCCGCGCCCGCCGCGGCTGTGCCACCCGCTGAGTCTCAACCCACGCGAGCAAGACGAAGTGCGAGGGGAGACGCAGTCGTGACCGACGCATCGCAGCGGGCGGACGACCCGGAGGGCGAAGACCACGCCCGGCCCGGAGCCGGTGAGCCGTTGAACGCGGACGAGACCCTTCATCTGAAGGTCGACGCCCTGCGCGCGGACGCCACCATGCAACTCCGCGTGCCGCCTCCACCGCCGCCCCCCGCCTCCGGCGGCCGCGCCGACCGCCGCCGCAGCGCCCGCCCCACCCCCCGCGCCCGCCTCATCGCCGCGCTCTCCGGCCTGCGTGCCGCCGTGGGCCCCCGGCTCGCGCCGCTCGCCCCGTACGCCCGCCGCCTCAAACCCCTCTATCCGCGCCCCGGCCGCGCCGGCTGGCGCCGCTGGGTGCCCTCCTGGCGCCAGTGGCTGGGCGCCTGGCTGACGTCCTTCGGTCTGCTCAGCCTGTTCCTGGTCGTCGCCTACGCCGCCACGGACATACCGACCAACCTGAACACGTACGCCACCCAGCAGGACAACGTCTACTTCTGGTCCGACGGGACGCCGATGGCCCGCACCGGCTGGGTGCAGCGGCAGGCCATGCCGCTCAAGGACATACCCGAGGACGTGCGCTGGGCGGTGCTGGCGGCGGAGAACGAGAGCTTCTACTCCGACCCCGGAATCTCCTTCAAGGGCATCACCCGAGCGCTGTGGAGAACGGTCGGCCAAGGGGACACCGAGGGTGGCTCCACTATTACTCAGCAGTACGTCAAAAACGTCTATCTGAACCAGAACCAGACCATCAGCCGCAAATTCACCGAGGCGATGATCGCCCTCAAGCTCGACAACAAGATGAGCAAGGACGAGATCCTCGAGGGCTATCTCAACACCAGCTGGTTCGGCCGCGGAACGTACGGCATCCAGCGCGCGGCACAGGCCTACTACGGCAAGGACGTCAGCAAGCTCAACGCGAGCGAGGCCGCCATGCTGGCCTCCCTGCTGAAGGGCGCGGGACTCTACGACCCCACGCTCAGCGCGGCCAACCACAAGCGGGCTGTGGAGCGCTGGACCTGGATCCTCGACCGGATGGTCAAGATCGGCAAGCTGTCGCCGTCGGAGCGAGCCCGGTACAAGACGTTCCCCGAGCCGCTCAAGACGGCCCGGGTCTACGACACCGGCAAGCAGAGCGACTACCTGGTCGAGCTGGCGCAGCAGTACGCCAAGAAGTCCGCGCACATCTCGGACAAGCAGTTCGACCTCGGCGGCTACCAGATCTACACGACCTTCGACCGCAAGCGGGAGTTCCAGCTCACCGACGCCGTCACCAAGGCCCGCAAGCAGGCGAAGCAGGACGACCCGAAGGGCGTGAAGACCGCGCACTACGGTGCCGCCTCGGTCGCCACCGACGGCCGGATCCTCGCCGTGTACGGCGGCCCCGACCACCGTACGCAGGGCTTCAACGAGTCCAACGCGTCCACCGTCCGGGCCGGTTCGGCCTTCCTGCCGTTCGTCTATGCCGCCGGTCTGGAGCACGGCGTCCACAAGACCCGCAACGGCCCCGCGACCCCGGTCACCCCGCAGACCCTCTACAACGGCGACGACGGCGTCCCGGTCACCACCCCCGAGGGGCCGTACTGGGACCGCAGCGGCAAGCGGGTCGCCGCCCACAACGACGGCCGGCAGTCCTACGGGCAGATCGGCCTGGGCAGGGCGCTCGCCCTGTCGGTGAACACGCCGTTCATGCAGCTCGGCATGGACACCGGCCTGGCCAGGGTGCGGCAGACCGCCGAGGCGGCCGGCCTGCTCTCCTCCAGCATGGGGCCGCAGGTGCCCGCGATGTCCATGGGCAACTCGACGCCCAGCGCGATCCGGATGGCGAGCGGTTACGCCACCTTCGCCGCGCAGGGGCAGCACACCGACCCGTACTCGGTGCGCCGTATCACCCGCAACGGCTCGGTGGTCAGGATGGACATCCCCGCACAGCGCCGGGCGATCGGCGCCCGGGTGGCGGAGGAGGTCTCCCAGGCGCTGACGGACTCCCTGCTGACCGCACACCCGACCGCGGCCACCCCCGCCACGCCGGTGGACGGGCGCACCGGCGCCGCCCTTTCGGCGGGCGGGAAGGCCGGGACCACCGAGAACGACACCGCCGCCTGGTACGCCGGGACGGCCGACTCCGTGTCGACCGCGGTCGTCGTCTACCGCATGGACCTGGCCAAGAGCCTCGAACCACTTCCGCTCAAGGGCCTGGCCGGTACAACCTCTGACAGCATTCCGTACGTCATATGGGCGAAGGCCATGGGCCTCGGTTGACCTCGATGACCCCACGACCTCCCACCCCCCCGCACAGAATGAGCCGCGCATGAACAGGAAGCAGCCGACCGGCCGTCGCCGCCGGGACCGTGCCCGCCGCCGTGCACCCCGCCGCGCAACGCGCCCGGAAGTGATGACCCTGGCCGCCTTCCTCGTCGTGGCCTCGCTGGTCGCCGGTTTCCTGGCGCTGACCCGCCAGGACAACACGGCGCCCGCCGCGTCCGCCAAGGGCTCCAGGTCCGCCACGCCGAAGCCCGGCAAGGAGCCCAAGTGGGACGGTAAGACCAAGATCCTGGGCGACGGCTCGACCTCCTACACGGGCCCCCAGAAGGGGGAGCTGAAGGCCGTACCGCTCAAGCCGGGCGAGAAGCCGCCCCAGTTCGTCGTCTTCTCCTGGGACGGCGCGCTGCAGGGCGACGACGAGCTCTTCTCCCACTACCGGGAGCTGGCGAAGCAGTACGACGCCCATATGACGTTCTTCCTCACCGGCATCTATCTGCTGCCCAAGAGCAAGAAGGACCTGTACCACCCGCCGCAGCACAAGCCCGGCGCCGCGGCCATCGACTACCCCACCGACGAGCACATCCGCACCACCCTGGAGCAGTTGCGCCTGGCGTACGACGAGGGCAACGAGATCGGTACCCACTTCAACGGCCACTTCTGCGAGACCAAGGGCAGCGGCAAGGACTGGAGCGTCGACGACTGGAAGCAGGAGATCGACCAGTTCTTCTCCCTCGTGGAGAACTGGAAGACCAACACCGGCTACACGGACATCCCGGCACTGCCCTTCGACTTCGAGAAGGAGGTCACCGGGGGCCGCGCGCCCTGTCTGGAGGGCCAGCCGAACCTGCTGAAGGCCATCAAGAGCTACGGCTGGCGCTATGACGCCAGCTCCACGGGCGACTTCCAGATATGGCCGTCGAAGAAGAACGGCATCTGGAACTTCCCGCTGCAGTTGCTCCCGTACGGGGACAAGATCCAGGCCCTGTCGATGGACTTCAACTTCCTCTACAACCAGTCCGACGGTGAGACCACCGGCAACCCGGCGATGTACCCGCAGTGGAAGCAGCAGACGGTCGACTCCTACATGGCCGGATTCAACCGCGTGTACTACGGCAGCCGGGCACCGCTGTTCATCGGCAACCACTTCGAGGACTGGAACGGCGGCATCTACATGAAGGCCATCGACCAGGTCGTCAAGAACGTCTGCACCAAGAAGGGCGTCAAGTGCGTCTCCTTCAAGGAACTGGCCGACTGGATGGACGTGCAGAAGCCGGAGACGCTGGCGAACCTGCGCAGCCTGGACCCGGCGCAGTCGCCGGGTGACTGGTCGGCGGTGGTCAAGTGAGGTCCGTGCACTGGTGATTCCACTTGTGCAACCCCCTTCACAACCGACACACGTGCCGTGCGAAGATGCCATCCCCCGGTAGGTGTACCGGTGTAGAGGGGAACATCATTGAAATCTAGAAGATTGAGCCGTAAGGGCCGTCGTGCCGGAATAGTCTCGGTGGCCGCCGCCTCGGTCGTCGCCGGAGTGGCCCTGGTGCCCAACTGGAGCGCGGGCGCGGCCGTAGTCGACGACCCGACCGTGGACGCCGCGACCAAGGCGACCTTCCAGCGGCTGGCCGACGCGGTCTTCACCGACCGCACGGACGCCCTGGTGGACGGGGGCCAGAAGAAGCGGGCCACGTCCGGTTTCTCGGGCGACGTCAAGCTGTCCGCCACGCAGTCGCGCCAGGAGACCTCGGCGCTGACCGAACTGCACGGCCGTAAGTCGCGTCTCGCGAAGCTGGGCGAGAAGTACCGCGCCGGCAGTACCCGTGTCACGCTGGACGCGACCCGGGTGACCGGCCGCACGGCCAAGGCCGACGTCACCGAGACCACGACGCTGACCTACGCGAAGGTCAAGGGCAAAGAGCCGAAGACCACCGGCTTCCAGGCCCACCACGAGCTGACCTTCCGGGCCGACCGGCACGGCACCTGGCAGCTGACCGACATCAAGGACACCGACAACGGCTACATCGCCGTGAACCAGGTGGCCAAGCAGCCGACCGTCGCCGTGAAGGCCAGCCCGGCCGACGACGCCCCGCCCTCGGCGCCCCGCGCGGGCACCTCGTGGCCGGGGCCCTCCAACCCGAAGAACTTCACCGCCAGCGGCTACGACTACAAGGCCATGGTGGCGTACGCGACCAAGTACTGGAACAAGTACAACCCCGACTACCCGGACTACAACGGTCAGGGTGCCGGCGGCGACTGCACCAACTTCGTCAGCCAGTCCCTGAAGGCGGGCGGCTGGAAGCACGTCCCCGGCTACACGTACGACTTCCACAAGTGGTTCGGCAACTCCGAGATCCAGTCGGACTCGTTCGTCGGCGTCAACGAGTTCTCCTGGTTCGCCCTGTCCTCCAAGCGGGTCACCAGCCTCGCCAACGTCTACCAGCTGGACCTGGGCGACGTGCTGCAGATGGACTTCAACAAGGACGGGTCCAAGGACCACTCCATGATCGTCACCTACCGCAGCCCGATGGGCGTGCCGTACGTGTCGTACCACTCCACCAACACCTACAACCGGTCGGTGGCGAGCCTCGTCGCGTCGTACCCGAACGCCGCGTTCTACGCCTACCGCACCTGATCCGGCCGGTCCCGCCGCTCCGGCCGCACCGCGTCGGGGTGGCGGGCCCGCCAGTACGGGTTGTCGTCCGGCAGGGTGGAACTGACCCTGCCGTACATCCCGAACACCATCAGCAGGATCCCGACCACAAAGCTGAACAGCACGTTCTGCATCTTGAACGCCAGGAAGTTGTGGGGCGTGTCCAGCAGGGCGAGGTTCAGGAACCCGCTGAGCAGGAACAGGATGCCGAGGGTCATGTTCAGCGTGGACGCGAAGTTCCCGCCGATCACCATGCCCACGAAGAGCAGCAGCCCGACACAGACGGACAGGACGCTCAGCGCGCCATTGGTGTTCAGCCCCATGGCCGTGTTCCCACCGGTGTCGAAGAAACCGATGTTGTTGGTCAGGCCGAGGATGCCGAACGCGAGCAGGAACAGGCCCATCAGACCGGCGCCCACCCGGTAGACCTTGTTCAGCCGGTGGTCCATGGGAAGGTGCTCGTCGAACTTGATCCGCCGAGCGTCCGAGCGCGATGCGTGTGAGGCCATGTCCGCCTCCTTGTGCGGGTGAGTACCGGCGCAGGCCGTACGTCTCTCCCAATATCCGCCCGCCATGCCCCGGCGGCAACGGCTCAGTGCGCGGGACCCCCGCGATCCTCACGGATCTGGGCCACCACCCGTGCCACCGTCTGCCGCACGGCCTCCGCCTCGGTCAGGAAGTGCCAGTAGTCGGGATGGCGGCCCTCCAGACCGGCGATGGCCCGCTCCAGACGGCCCACGGCGTCGTCGAGCGGCCGGGCGTGGCGCGGGTCGGGGGTCGTACGGCCCGTCATGGCCAGCCGCTGTGCGTCCCGGATCGCGAACCGGGTCCGGTCGATCTCCTGCTGTGGGTCCTTCTGCACGGCGTTCAGCCGGTTCAGCCGGTCACCGGCGGCCGACACGGCCTCGTCGGTGGTGTTCAGCAGCGCCCGCACCGTCGACAGCAGCGAGGTGGCGTCCGGCCAGCGCTGGGAGTCCCGGGCGGCCTGCGCCTCCTTCAGCTTCAGCTCGGCCTGCCGCACGTTCTCCGCGGCCTGCTGCGGCACGTTCTGGAGGTCCTGCCAGCAGGCCGCCGCGAACCGGCGCCGCAGCTCGCTCAGCACCGGGGCGACCTGGCCGGCCCGGTTGGTCAGGGCCTGGGCCCGGGTGCGCAGCGACACGAGCCGGTGGTCGATCTCGGCCGCCTTCTCCGGCAGCCGCCCGGCCTCCACCCGGACGGCCTCGGCCTCCCGCTGGACCCGTTCGGCCCGCTCCAGCGTCTGCTGCACTCCGTGCTGCCCCGCGCCCTGGTTCAGCTTGGTCAGCTCGGGGGAGAGGGCCGCCAGCCGGGCCGCGAGGTCCTGAGCCGTCAGCCCCGAGCCCCGTACGGCGTCCAGGGCGTTGGACGCGGCCAGCAGCGCCTGGCGGGCCCGCTCCACGGCGGGCGCGAGCCGGGCCAGCTGGGTCTCGGCCTTGCCGAGCAGCGACCCGAGCCCGCTGCCGAAGCGGTCCAGCTCCTGCTTGACCCGGACCAGCTCGTCCTTGGCCGCGGTCAGCTCGGAGCGGGCCCGGGCGGCCGCGGAGGCCTCCAGGTCGTCCCGGTCGAGGTCGTGCGCGTCGATCGCCTGGATGTAGCGGTTGCTGACCTCGTCGATACGGCGGCCGAGCGCCTCGAAGTCGGAGACGGCGCGCCGGGCCGCGGGGGAGTCGTCGACGGCCGAGATGGTCTCGATCGAGATCCGCAGATCGCGCTGGGCGGTGTCGAGCTCGTAGAAGGCGGCCGCCGCGGCGTCCTTGGCGGCCTGTGCCTCGGCCCGCTGGCTCTCGGACCGGCCGCCGAACCAGCGCCGGGTGCCGCCGCCGGCGAACGCGCCGGGCAGCGCGAGGACGGCGAGCACGGGCAGGCCCATCAGGGTGAGGGCGTCACGCAGGGCCGTGGGGCCGCGCCGGGGCCGTGCGGACGGCGAAGTCGGCTGCTCGGGTGTCGCCGGTGTCGCCGTCACATCCCTCTCCCGTGCTGTGGTTCGCCCTGGGTGGTGTCATTCTCCCACCCGTTGAAGACGAACACACGAGCCGGTCAGTTCGCGGTTCGCACCGTGACTTTCCCGTCGTCGGTGCGGGCGGACACGACGTGGGGGCTGGAGTCGCTGCGGGGCACGGAGACGTCCACTCCGCCGTCGCCGGTCTTCGTCGTCACCCGGTACGTGGCCCGGGGCAGCGCGATCGTGACCGAGCCGTCGGCACTGCCGGCCTCCACCAGGTCGGGTACGGCGCCGAGTTCGAGACGGACGGAGCCGTCATGGGTGGTCGCCCGCACCCGGGGCGAGGAGACCTCGGCGTGCACGGAGCCGTCGTCGGAGCTGAGCTCCAGCGGCCCGGTGGAATCGGTGACGTGCACGGACCCGTCGTGCGTACGGATCCCGAGCGCGTCGGCGAACCCGCGCGCCCGCACGCTGCCGTCGCCGTCCTCCACCTTGACCGCGATACCGCGCGGCACCTCGATGCGGTGCCTGGCGGAGCAGTCGGCGACGAACCCGGAGCACCTCATCCGCAGCACCAGCCGGTCGTCCTTCATCGACCAGGTCACCTTCGGGTCCCCGCCCACGACCACCTTGCCCTTGAACCAGCGGGTGACCTCGACCGTCCCCGCCTTGTTCGAGTCGGCGGCGACGATCTCCAGCGCCGAGTCGTCGGAGTCGACGGTGAGGGTGTGCCCGTGCAGGGCGAAGGAACGGTGGTCGGGGTGCTTGTCGTCCGCCGCGGAGCCTGCGCAGGCGCAGAGCGCGGCGGTGAGGAGCACGGTGGCGCCGAGGGCGGTGGCCGTACGGCGGACGGGGGCGGTTCGGGCGGCTCGGGCAGTGGAGGTCATGTCATCGACGGTAGGAATCGGCGGCCCGGGAGCCGATCCGGGCGGCTCCCGTATTCGAGGTGGGGATAACCCCCGGACGTCTCCCGCGCCGGCAGTCCCGAAACGGGTTTGCGAGACAGTGCCCGGGGCAATGTAGGCTGTCGACTCGTCCTGGGTGCGTAGCTCAGGGGTAGAGCGCCTGCCTTACAAGCAGGATGTCGGCGGTTCGAAACCGTCCGCGCCCACACAGGAAGAAGACCCCGGCCGCTGACGGCCGGGGTCTTCTGGTTCCCGGCTCCTCCTGGTTCTTCTCGCCGCCGTTCTTCTCGCCGTCGCGTCAGTCGTCCGCGTCCTCGCGGCCCTCGTGCGCGTGCTTCAGCGTCATCCGGGCATCCACCCGGTCCGCCTCCGCAACCTCCGCCCAGAAGCGGTGACCGCTCACGAACACCGCGAGCTCGTGCTCCCGCTGCCTGAGCTTCTCCACCTCGGCCTGTTCGTCGGCCGTCCAGCCGGGGGAGGCGGGGCGCTCCACCTTCCGCCAGCCGCTGTCGTCGCTGAATCCGTCCAGCGGCTCGACCGACCAGGGGAGGCGCTTCAGGAGGGCCGACAGCTCGGCCCGGACCTGATGCAGCTCCTCCTGACCGGCGAGGAGGTCACTTGGAAAGTCATGGATCGCAGCCACGCGGCAATGCTACGCCTGTTCGATTTTGGGAGGCGAGTTCGTTCCGGAGGTTCATGCGAACGAGTGCTCAGTCCGTGGGCAGGCCCGCCCGCGCCGCCAGCGAACCCAGCGTCTCGTGGAGGAGCTGACGCTGGTCGGCGCTGAGGTGGGTGGTGATCTCGGCATCCAGGGCGCGGGCCTCGGTGGCGCAGTCGGCCAGCAGTTCGCGGCCCCGGTCGGTGAGTGTGAGGACCTGGCGGCGGCGGTCGCCGGGGTCGCGCACGCGCTCCACCGCGCCGAGCCGTTCCAGGTGGTCGGCCAGCGAGACCACCAGGCTGGGGGCCACGCCGAGGCGGCCCGCCAGGTCCTGCTGGGAGGCGAACGGGCCCTGTGTGAGGGCCGTGAGGAGCCCCACGTGCTTGGGCTTGAGGTCGTAGCGCTCGATCCGCTCGGCGAACCGGTCGCCGATCACCGCCCCCAGTGTGCCGAGCCGGAACGTGAGCGTGCGCGGCAGTCCGTCGGGCCCCTTGACTTCGTTCATGTCAGAGATGGTACCTTCCAAGAACCATTCTCAATCAGAATGATTCACGGGGTGATTAAATTGACCACGCACACCGCGCACCTGCTGACAGGCCTCCTCAACGCACTCGTGGCGCTCGTCTCGGGAATCTCCGCGGGCGTCGGACTCGCCCGGCCGTCCCTGCCCCTCGCCACGGGCGAGCCCCTCAACTCGGGAGTCGTCTTCTTCGCCCGCGCCTATGCCGTCCGCGCGATCCCGCTCAGCGCGGCGGTCCTGACGCTCGTCGCCCTCGGCTCCTGGGAAGCCCTCGTACCGGTGCTGATCGTCTCCGGTGCCGCGCAACTGGGCGACGCGGCGATCGGCGCGGCCCGCCGCAACCTGGGGATGCTGGTCACGGCGGGTGCGCTCGGGGTGGTGCACTTGGTTTCGGCGTGGTGGCTGTCGGCCGGATGACCGGCCTGCCCACCTGTCTGCCTCAGTGGCCGGAGGCCCGCAACTCCCGGACCAGACGTGCCGCCACCGGAACCGTTACTCCGTGGCGCTCGGCCGCGCGCAGCAACGCGCCGCCGATGGCGTCGAGTTCGAGGGGACGTCCCGCCTCCGCGTCGCGCTGCATCGACGACTTCGTGCCGGGGGGGAAGGCGTCGTAGCGGGCGAGCGCCCCGGCCGGGTCCGCGGGGGCGCCGCAGGCGGCCGCGACGGCCGCGGTCTCCGTGACGAGGGCCGTCAACTCCTCGCGGTGGCGCGTGCGTACGTCACCGAGAGGCAGTCCGTAGCGGGTGGTCAGCAGGGCGAACGGGGCGAGGAACGACATCTTCGCCCACAGGGCCGACGCCTCGTCCTCGCAGACCCGGGTGGCCGGACCGGCGGCGCCGAGGGCTGTCGCGAGCGTGTCCAGGAGGGGGCGGGGTACCGGGTCGCCGGCCAGATCGATCTCGGTGAAGGGGCTGCCGTGCTCGATCAGCCCGGGCGCGATGCGGGTGGACTCGACCCGGATCACGGCAGGGGCCACGCGGTCGGGGCGGTGGCGGGCGCGCAGCAGCGCGGGGTGCTCCACGCCGTTCAGGAACGGCACGAGGAGGGCGTCGCCGAGGACGCCGGGCGGGACTCGGGTGAGGGCCGCGTCGAGTGCCGTGTGCTTGACCGTGACCAGGCAGGCGTCGATGGTTTCGCGGAGTTCCGTGTCCGCCTCCACGGGCGCGGTGAAGTCACCGAACTGGGCGCTGCGGACGCGGATTCCACCCGTCCGCACGGCGTCGGCGGTCTCTTCTCCCGCCAGGCAGATCACCCGGTGGCCGTCGCGCGCCAGCAGGCCCGCGAGGAGGCCGCCGATGCCGCCCGGGCCCAGGACGGCCACGGTGAGTCGGTCGTTCGCCATGATGTGGTTGTTCCTCTCGTCGGTCGGCCCCGGGAACGGTGGCCGCCTTCGAGGGAGATCTTTCCAGGGCGCGCGGGAGTGCGTGAGACTGGGGGCATGTGCCGCAGCATCAAGACACTTCGCCCGCCTGCGCTGGCCGAGGAGGCCACGGAGGAGGAAATCCGCGCCGCCGCCCTGCAGTACGTGCGAAAGGTGTCCGGCTTCCGGGCACCGGCCGCGCACAACCGGGAGGCGTTCGACAGAGCCGTGGAGGCCGTCACATTGGCCACCGCCGAGCTGCTGGGCACCCTGGAGATCCGGGGCCAGGCGGCCCGCACGGGCGCGTAGAGCCACCCCACCGGGACCAGGCTGCGGAAAAGGTGTCGGCGCCTCATGGGCGGGGGCGCGCGGGACCGTGGGGTGCCCGTCGGCTGGGCGGGCCGTGGGGGACCGTAGGGTGCCCGTCGGCTGGGCGTGGGGCGAGGGGCGCCGGCCGGCACTTGCGGGGCCGTGAGGCGCCCGTCGGCCGAGCGGGGTCATTGGGGCGCCCGCTGGTCTTGCGGGCCACGAGGCGCCCGTCGGCCCCCGAGAGCCGACGGCGACCGCCCCGCAGATGCCCCCGAGCTGCACCCAGCCCCCTCCGGAAGGTCTGGCACGCGGGCCCGCCACTGGGGGGTGGGACTGCGCCGCTTGCCCGTCACGACGCCTCCGGAGCCTCCGGTCGGCGGCGCATCAGGTAGGCCGCGGCTGCCCCCGCTCCGAACAGTGCCGCGAAGGACACCGCCGTGGCCAGCCAGCTGGCGCCCAGCCACTGGCCGCCGAAGTAGCCGAGGGCGACGCTGTAGGCGGCCCAGGAGAGGCCGGCCAGGGCGGACCAGGGGACGAACTCGCGGGCGCGGCGGTGTGCCGCGCCGGCGCACAGCGAGACGATGGAGCGGCCGGCCGGGGCGAATCGCGCGAGTATCACCAGCGGGCCGCCGCCCTTGGAGAGGGCCGCGCCGAGACGTTCCTGCGCGCTGGTCAGGCGCCGGGAGCGGGCGATCGCACGGTCCAGTCGCTCACCGCCGCGCCAGGCCAGCCGGTACGCCACCAGGTCGCCCAGCACCGAGGCGGTGGCCGCGGAGAGGGTCAGGGCCAGAATGTCCGGCACATGCCCCGTCGCCCCGGAACCCGCCGCGGCCGCCGTGGCCGCCGTGATCACCAGCACCCCGCTGGGCAGCACCGGCAGGAAGACGTCCAGCAGAACCGATAGCGCGACCGCGGCATAGATCCATGGGCCGGCGATCAGCGACCCCACGTCATCGAACACGACTACTCCCCGTTACTCCCCCGATAACAGCCATACAGCGTACGCCTGGGGTGTGACAGAAGGGTCACGGGGGGCTTATGTGTTCGCACAGTCTGTCAACTCCGGGCCCGGCCGGGCGACGGAATTTCTCGGCATGTCCCGGGGGTGCGGCGGGCGAACAGCCGGTCCAGGCCGAACGCGCCGGAGCCGCGTACCAGCCGGCCCAGGTGCCTGCCTCGGTGAGGCGTCCGGACATGTGGGGGTTGCTCCCTCGGTGGTCGGTGGGGGGCGTCGGTACCGGATGAGGGGCTCAGGTCAGGTGAACCCCTAGTTAATGCTTGCAAGTTCAACATCCGGCCATGGTTCCGCTTCCGCTTCCGCGCCCGCCGCACGGAGAACCGCCCTCGCCACCGCGTCCGCGTCCGAGAGTGTGACCGAATCCACCCCGGGCCGGGCCCCCGCCGCGGTCACCCAGTGCACCCCTTCCGTGGGCACCCCGAATGCGAACCGCCGTGCGTGTGGGCGCCCTTGGCCGTCGATCAGGCGGTACGGGCGCTCCGTCACGTCCAGCCCTCCGGTCTCGTAACCGTCCACGGTGTGCGGCCGGCAGCCGCCGGACTCCAGCAGCCGGCCGAGCAGCCCGTCGGCCGTGTGCCGCAGATCCGGTTCCGGAAGCCGGGCCTCGACCAGCGTCTTCGCGCGCACGGCGGAGCCCGGCACGTCGGGGGAGCTGCCCACCCAGGCCCCGTCCTCCGCCCGTACCTCGAGGCGCGGCCCGAGCACCTCCACCACGCCCGCCGACATCAGCGCGGCCAGCTCCTCTGTGCGGCGGCGGGGCGGGCCGATGGAGAGGAAGGCGTTGAGCGGGGTGTACCAGCGGTCCAGGTGGTCGCGGCGGGAGGCGCCGGCCAGCCCGCCGTGGTCGACGATCAGCCGTATCTCGTTGCGCAGGTCGCGCAGCACGTCCAGGGCCGCCTTCAGCGGCCCGGCGACATTGCCGAGGGCGGCCTGCGCGGCGTCCTCGCGGAGGTGGGCGAGCAGCCACCCCCGCCAGTCGTCCGGGCCGGTGAAGGACCGTCCCGCGTACGGCGTCGAGATCCGTTCCCACGACCAGCGCTCGGCGTCGCCTATCCCGAACTCCTCGAGGACCCGGGCCTCTTCGGGGCTGCCGTGCGCCGTGGCGAGGAAGCGGTCCCTGAACTCTTCGTGCCGCACCAGGGTTTCGTAGTGGACGGTCTCCACCTCCTTCGCCACCAGCGGCCACACCTCCGTCAGGAAGTCCGGCGCCTCCCCGGAGTCCGCGCGCTTGCGGAAGCCAGCGATCACCTCCGGGGTGAGGACGAGCGGGAGATGCCGTCCGTATGTGCCCTTGGCGTTGTCGCCCCGCGCCTGGTACGGCACCCCGCGCCGCGAACCGGCGTACAGCCGCGGCTCACGGCCGGAGGGCGTGTAGCGCAGGGAGCCGTCGGCGGCGCGGGCGAAGCGGCCGCCCCGGCCGGTCGTCAGCAGGGCCAGATGGTCGAAGAAGTTGAGGCCCAGGCCGCGCAGCAGCACCGGCTCCCCGGGCGTCAGCGGGGAGTGGTCCACGTCGGCCGGGTTGGCGGGCGGTATGTGGCGCAGGCCGTGGCGAGCGGCGTCGGCGGCGAGGCGCCGCTGTGCCGCGTCCGAGGCCACGGGCAGATGGCCCTGCGCCAGCACCACGGCGGACAGCCCCGACAGCACTCGGCCGTCGTCCAGCTCCAGCGTCTGCCGTCCGCCCGTGCCGTCGGAGAGCCGTACGGCGCGGGCCCGGTGCGCCTCCACACGCACGGCCCCCGGCGCCTCACGCACCGCCTTCCCGAACGCCCACTCCAGGTAACGGCCGTACTGGGCGCGGGTCGGGTAGTCGTCCGGATCCAGCTCACCGTCCGCCCACTCGTACAGACTCGGACCCGGACGGATCGGGCCCGAGCAGTCCACGCTGTCGTCCGTGAACAGGGTCACCTGGCAGGCCACGGTGTTCATCAGCAGCTCCGGCGACTGTGCGGTGCGCCAGACGCGGCCCGGTCCCGGCGGCGCCGGGTCGATCACATGGACGGTCAGCCGGACACCTGTGGGGAGGAGTTCCGGTGCCGAGGCACAGAGGCGTTCCAGGACGCTGGTTCCGCGTGGGCCGGCGCCGACCAGGGCGACGGACAACGCGGCGGATTCCTCGGTCGGTGCAGACAAAGAGGTGACTCCCGGGCGTGTGGGGCGCAGGGCGGCAGACCGCCCGCAGGAAGCGGACGGTCCGCCTCATCATGCCGTCGCCCGTCACGTAAGCCAACGCGCTTCTCAGACGTCACAGTTGTCCGTCATGAGGGGGTGAGGGAGGACTCCTCCACGGTTTTCAGCGACCCGTCCCGCCGTGCCCGCTCCAGCCTCAGTCGCGCCGAACGTCCCTGCAGGGTAAGGGACATGAGCTGGTTGCCGAACCAAGGGCCGCCCGTCCTGCGCCAGTCGACCGGCGGCGCAGGGCAGCCGCCGTGCCGGGCGAGCCGGCGTCCCAGGAGCCGGGCCGCGGCGCTCCAGCCGAAGCGGAAGCCGAGCCGCAGCGACAGGGGTACGGCGTTGTGCACGGGGGAGCAGGTGAGCTGCAGGACGCGGGCCTCGGGGCCGTCGGCCGGCCACGAGGGCTCGGCGACATAGGCGTGGTGCACGTCTCCGGACAGCACGCAGACCGTGGCCGGTGCGCGGGGTCCGGATCCGGCCTCGGCGAACAGATCGGTCAGGGCGGTGAAGGAGGCGGGGAAGGCGGCCCAGTGCTCCAGGTCGGCCCGGCGGCGCAGGTCCTCGCCGAAGCGCGCCCAGCGTGCGCCGCGGTCGCCCCGGCACAGGGCCGCGTTCCAGGTCTCGGCGTCGTGCACCAGGTGCGGCAGCAGCCAGGGCAGGGAGGTGCCGACGAGGAGATGGTCGTACGAGCCCGGGTCGCCGAGCGCCTGCTCGCGCAGCCACGCCGCCTCGCCGGGGTCGAGCATCGCACGGCTCTCCTCGTCGAGCACCCGGGCCGCCCGGGTGTCCACCATGAGCAGCCGTACCCGGCCGAAGTCGCGCCGGTAGCTCCAGCGGACCGAGGCCGGGTCGGCGTCGGCCTCGGCGGCGAAGGCGCGCAGTACGTCCGTGCCGTCCGGGGTCTCGCGGACCGCCGCGTACAGCGGGTCGGCGGCCAGCTCACCGGGCGACAGATTGCCCAGGTGCTGATACACCCAGTACGACATCAGACCGCTCAGCAACCTCTCCTGCCACCACGCGGTGGCGCGCATGTCGGCGAGCCAGGAGCCGGAGGTGTTCCAGTCGTCGATGACGTCGTGGTCGTCGAAGATCATGCAACTGGGCACGGTGGACAGCAGCCAGCGCACCTCGGGGTCGAGCCAGGACTCGTAGTAGAGGCGGGTGTACTCCTCGTAGTCCGCGACCTCGCCGCCGGGCGGGTCGCCCAGGTCGCGCCGGGCGGCGAGCCAGCGCCGGGTCGCCGGGGAGACCTCGTCGGCGTACACCTGGTCGCCCAGCAGCAGGAGTACGTCGGGCAGCTCGCCGTCGGCGGCAGTGCGGGCCGCCAGCGCGTCCAGGGCGTCCGGCCCGGCCGGATCCTTGTCGTCGGCCGGGGGCGCGGCCCAGCGGCAGGAGCCGAAGACCACGCGGACCGGGTCGCCCTCGGCGGGCGTGCGGATGACGGAGGGCGGGAAACGGGAGTCGGGCAGCGGCCACACCCGATTGCCGTCGAGGAGCACCTCGTACGACGGTGACGTGCCCGGGGTGAGTCCGGTCACCTGGATCAGGGCGTACTGGTGCCCGGCCACCTGGAAGGTGCGGGCCGTGCCGCCGGCACCGTCGGCGCAGCGCACCTCGGCGCCGCACGGCCGGCTCGTCTCGACCCAGACGGTCGCGGACGAGCCGTCGGCGTATCTCAGAAGCGGTCCCAGCAGAAGTCCGGCCACGGCGCCCGCCCTCTTCTTTGCTCGGTTCGCCTCCGGGGCGCTGTCGGCCGCGCCCCTTCGGCTCACCTCCGTCGTCGTGATCCGTACGGTATTGAACGACGGGGGAGGGCGGACAGACCTCGGCGATCAGTAGTTGGCCGATCTGCGGTGGGTCGATCAGCAGCCGGCGAGGTAGTTCGTCAGCGCCGTCTTCTCGGCCGAGTCGACCGAGAGGTCGTAGTAGTACTTCACCTGGACCCAGGCGCGCACGTAGGTGCAGCGGTACGCCGTGCGCGACGGCATCCAGGTGGCCGGGTCCTGGTCGCCCTTGGCCTGGTTCACGTTGTCCGTGACGGCGAGCAGCTGGGGCCGGGTGACGTCGTTGGCGAAGGCCTGGCGCTGGGCGGTGGTCCAGGCGCCGGCGCCGGAGTCCCAGGCCTCGGCCAGCGGGACCAGGTGGTCGATGTCGAGGTCGGAGGCGGCGGTCCAGGTGGCACCGTCGTAGGGGGAGTACCAGCTGCCGCTGGTGGCGGTGCAGGCGGAGTTGGTGACGACGTTGGTGCCGTCCCGCTTGAGGATGTACTCGCGGGTGTTGCAGGTGCCGCTGATCGTGATCCAGGTCGGGAACAGGTCGCGGTTGTAGCCGGTGCGGTTCTCGGTGGCCACGGTGAGCTGGGCGAGGTAGCTGCGGGCGGTGGCGGCGCTGACCGGGGTGGGGAGGGCGGCGGAGGCGCTCGGGGAGTTGAACAGTGCGGCGGAGGCTATGAGACCGGTAAGAGCCGCGAGTATGCTGAGGCGTCGACGCGCGTAGAACTTCGGCATGCGAACTCCCTTGTGGGGTGGGGGCGTTGGAGCACGAGCGAGGGAATGCTCCCGGCTCCGCGTTGCCGTTTGGTGTGTGTCCGGTAAGAAGTTAGTGACGTGTTCATGACACAACAAGGTTTACGGTCGAACTTTCGGTCGCGTACCATGGGTGGCGCAGAAGGGGAGTAGCTCCTCGCCGGACCGTCGACATACTGCTCAGCCAGCCTGAGCCGGCGCCCGGAGCCGGACCTCGGTCACGAGGCCGGCCAGCGAGACCTTCGGCAAGCAGTGCACGCCCGTGCCTCACGGCACGGGTGCCGTGTGCTGCCATGCCGAGGTGTCTCCGTGTGACGTACAGCACTCTCGGTGGGGCAGCCCCGACCGATTGAGGGACTTTGATCAGCATCACCGTGACGGCGCTCGCCTTCGGCGTCATCTTCCTCGCCGAGCTGCCGGACAAGACCGCCCTGGCCGGCCTCGTCCTCGGCACCCGCTACCGGTCCTCGTACGTCTTCGCGGGCGTCGCCGCCGCCTTTCTGCTGCACGTGGCGCTCGCCGTCGCGGCCGGCAGCGTGCTGACGCTGCTGCCCCAGCAGATCGTGCACGCGCTGACCGGTGTCCTCTTCCTCGGCGGCGCCGCGATGCTGCTGCTGAAGAAGGACGAGGACGACGAGGAGATCCGCAAGCCTGCCGACCAGTCCTTCTGGAAGGTCGCCGGTACGGGCTTCATGCTCATCCTGGTCGCCGAGTTCGGTGACCTCACGCAGATCATGACCGCGAACCTCGCCGCCCGCTACGACGACCCGATCTCCGTCGGTCTCGGTGCGGTGCTCGGCCTGTGGGCGGTGGCCGGACTCGGCATCGTCGGTGGAAAGGCCCTGATGAAGCGGGTGCCGCTACGGCTCATCACGCAGATCGCGGCGCTGCTGATGCTGGCGCTCGGCGCGTGGAGCCTGTGGGAGGCCGTGGCGGGCTGAGCTGAACGTCAGGTGAATGCCTGCCGGGGGTGGCGGGATCCCGCCCGGGTTTTGTACCGTGGAGGAACAAAGTGGCTCCCGCCCGTTTTCCCTGACCGGCGGGCGGGGCCGCCTTGGCCTTCCCTTCCGCCCTGGAGCTGCCGATGACGGCCACCGCCACGCCCACTGTCCTCACCGCCCGTGCCCTCCTGCTCGACATGGACGGCACCCTCGTCAACTCGGACTCCGTCGTGGAGCGGATCTGGCGGCGCTGGGCCGAGCGGCACGGGCTGGACGCGGACGAGGTGATGAAGGTCGTGCACGGGCGCCAGGGACACGCGTCCATGGCGGTCCTGCTGCCGGACCGGCCCGTCGAGCAGAACCTCGCCGACAACACCCGCATGCTCGCGGAGGAGACCGCGGACGTGGAGGGCGTCGTCGCGATCCCCGGCGCGCCGGAGTTCCTGGCCTCCCTGCGCGGGCTCCCGCACGCCCTGGTGACCTCCGCCGACATGGCACTGTCGACGGCCCGCATGGCCGCGGCGGGGCTCGGCCTCCCGGACGTCCGCGTCACCGCCGAGTCGGTCGGCGCGAGCAAGCCCGACCCCGAGGGCTTCCTGAAGGGGGCTGCGGCACTGGGCGTCGACCCCGCCGACTGCATCGTGTTCGAGGACTCCGGCGCGGGCATCGCGGCCGGCCGGGCCGCCGGAATGCGGGTCGTGGGGGTCGGGACACGAGCCCGGTTCCACGGGCCGGACGTGGTCGTGGAGGACTTGACGCGGGTGAGGGTCGTGGCTGCGGGGGACGGGACGATCCGGCTGCACGTCGGC